>JBAPSB010000366.1:0-2836 GCA_049281435.1 Desulfobacterales bacterium | reverse complement strand
GTCTCGCGCAGCAGCGTTTCCAGGTCGCTGGGCCGCGTGGGGTCGAAGTAAATCCCTTGCGTGTCGACCACCAGCGACACGGGCCGCACGATGTCCGAGCCCAGTCCGACCGACCGCAGAAAACCGTCCTCCATGTGGTGAACCGGCAGGCCGCGCCGGCGGGCGTTTTGTTCTATCTTCGAATGACCGCCCGCGCCCCAGACCAGCACCTTGTCGGCCGCCGACAGGCTCTGCGGGCTGTCGGAGAAAACCACCCGGTTACCCGGAGCGCGCAGGGCCCGCCGGATGTAGGGCCGCTTCCACCAGTGAAAGCCCGTGCAGACCAGCCGTCCTGCATCCATTCGGTGGGCACCGCACTGCCGGGCCAGATGCTCGATGACCTGTTCGAGCGACCCCGGCTGGCCGGTGGCCGGATCGATATAGCGCGAGTAGAGGATATAGGCCGCGGCGAACACTTCCGCCAGGGTCCGGGTGCGCGTGCGGCGAGGACAGGTCTGCCGGTCACGGGTCAGGCCCCAGCCCGCGTAAAAAGGCAGGCCGAAGCACTCGACCGGCTTTTTCAGCAACAACGCCTCGAAGCCCATCTGGCTGGTAGCGACGTACACGCGGTCGGCCTTCTCGATCACCGCCAGCGGATTGAGGTCTTCGCCGAGAACGTGCATCCGCGGACGGCGCTGCGCCCGCGGGAACAGGTAGCCGCGCTTCTTGCCGGACACCACGTCCGGATGGGCCTTGACGATGATGTCGGCCGCCGGATTTTCTTCTGCCGCCGCGTCCAGCATGCGCTCGAACGTCGCCCCGTCGGCCATTCCGCGGGACACCGAGCTGTCACCGCAGGTCTGGTCGACCACCAGGACCTTCTGCCGGCGATGACCGGGCAATGCCCCTTGCGGCAGGGGGGCGTGGTTGTACTTGGAAAGCTTGGCCGCGACGATTTGCGCCATGGCGGCCGTCGCCCGATCGATCAGCGCCGGGCTCTCCCACCCGCCGTCTTGCAGCAGGTTCTCGAGCCGGGAGGGCGCCGTGGCATCGTAGTAAATGCCCACATCGTCCACGACCACCGCCAGAGGCGGCGCCCCCTCCGTGCCCGGGAAAACCGAGCGCAGGAAGCCATCTTCCATCGCCAGATACGGCAGCCCCTGTTTCCGCGCCAGACGGCGCGCCGGCACAGCCGTCGTCTTGAGGCCCCATCCGATCACGGCATCAAAAGGCCGGCCTCGAAGCGGCCTGTACCGCACCACCTTCTCGCATTCGGGCAGGAAGGCCGCCAGGTGCGGAATACGCAAAATACCACGCGACAGCGCGGCGGGGCGCCTGAAAAAAGATATTGCGGCGGTCGTCATCTTAATGAGGATTCCATCACAGGTCCAGCACCACCGAGGTTGCTATCGCGATCTGGTAGAGAATCTGTGAAATGTCTTTCAGAAGCTGCATGTTCTTGGTGTCGAACCGCGGCAGCACCATGATGTGGTCGCCGGCCAAGACAACCGTGTCGTCGGATTCGAGGACCTCACCGTTCGGCTTGGCGACCAGGATGTGGTTCTTGTCGGCCCGGTGGGAAAACCCGCCGGCGACGGCGATGTACTCCCGCGCATTTTTTCCTTTTCTGTAGACGACGGCTTGCGGCATGATCACCTCGCCGCTGATCAGCACCACATCGCTGTGGGCGGGGATGACGATGACGTCGCCGTCCTCCAGGTTCACGTCGCTGATTCGCCCGTCGTGACCGACCACCACCGTGCCGTCGGGCTTGACCGTGTGCGCCTTGGCAACGAACTTGGCGATCAGTTCGGCTTCGCGCACGCGGATGGTGGCCTCGTCGACGCTCTGCGAGGTGGCGGTCAGAGATGTCTCTTCCAGTCGCCGCAACGACTCTTCCAGCGCTTTTTTCTGCTGTGCCGCCACGCTTTTTCGCTGGATGTGAATGCCGTCGAGGTTGGCCAGTTCGGGTTCCACGGGAATGTAATGCAGCAGCTCGAGCAGGCGCGTGTTCTTCTTGATCGGATAGCGCGAAGCGCCCAAGATGGCACCGCTGGCGGCCACCATGATGGTGGTGCCGGGCGTGTCGGCGTGAAAATCGACGACATCGCCGTCCTCCAGCGCCATCTGCTGAAATTCCGCGATGGTCAGATAGGTATTGAAGGGCGCACCGTTGCGGGCGCCGACGACGCTGACGTGGGAAACCTTGTGCAGCGGCGTGGCCAGTTCGGCCAGCTGCCTCCCGGTGATGATGGCATCGTTCGGAAACTCGAACCGGGCACTGTGGCGCACCTGTCCCTGCGCCATGACCCCGGCACCGCGTTCGCCGACCAGGATCACGTCGCCCTCCTCCAGACGCGGCTGGGGCAGCCGGCCGTCGAGAATGAAGGGATATAGATCGATCCGGACCAACTGGCGTCCGTTGCGCAGGACCTGGATGTTGCGGAAACTGCCGCGTTCGGCGTCGATGCCGCCGGCTTGATCGAGGTAGTAGAGCACCGAATCGGTGGGGCCGCCGGCAAAGCGGCCGGGCCGGGTGACGAAGCCGGTGACGTAAAGCGCCACGGGCTGGGTGTTGATCAGGTTGGTGTAGACTTCCACGTTGTTGGTGTAGACCGAGCGCACCTGCTCGGCCACGACCCGCGGCAGCTGGGAGTGCTTCAAACCGGCGACCGGCACCGGACCGACTTCCGGCAGAAAGAGATTGCCCTGGGCATCGACATCCAGCACGCCGTCGAACTGGTGGGCGCCCCACAGGCGCACGGTGATGCGGTCGCCGGGCATGATGACATAGTCGCCGTTCAGTTCGTCGAAAATGCCTTTGGCGAAGTTGCCCTGGAAGAGATCGGCCCCGAAC
>JBAPSB010000365.1:0-2015 GCA_049281435.1 Desulfobacterales bacterium | reverse complement strand
CTATGAGGCAGCCCGTATGATGGTGGTAAAATCCGGAAAGCTGGTTGGAAATCACCTGCGGACGCATAACCTTCGTCGGCATTCGGCAACCTATGAATCTCGGTCCGGTGTGCCAATTGAAATCGTGAGCAAGGTCATCCTCCGACACACCAACCTTTCAACCACCCAACGCTATTTGGGAACGATCAGCGACACAGAGGCGATCAGATGGATTGAGAATTTGTATGGCTAAAACAGAAAGGGGTGAATCCCTTGGCGGCGTCCCCCTCTAGACGGTGATAATATTGTTAGGCTATTACAAACAAGTCCTCGGAATGATAGTTTTGTTGCCACAGCAGCAAGTACAAATTTTATCCATACTCGGCTTTATTGGAGATAATGCAACTCCAGATTTGATTGCTCGCGGTAAAAATACAGATTAATTGAGAAACTCACTGGTTTTTGATTAGAAAATATTTTTTTTACAGAAGCACGTAAAAATAACACAAAGGTCAGGTTTTCTTACGAAACTCAGTGAATGATTCCTTTTGGTTTAAAGAACGAGCAATTAAAGTCATAACAGAGCGTGGAGTAAAACGAACTGTAAAAGCTAAAATCTTGTTTATTAAACCAGGAATGACTATTTTTTTGTTTTTCATTAAACCAGAAAAACCGGCCTGCGCAACATCGGCTGCATTCATGATATGGGGACTTTTAGCTAATTTGGTATTTATCATTTCATTATGTTCAAAGAATTCAGTATGGGTAGGGCCAGGGCACAGAACAGTAACAATGACGCCATCTTGCGCAAGTTCATTATGTAGAGCCTCGGAAAACATTAGAACATAGGCCTTTGAAGCATAATATGTGCTCATGTAAGGACCGGACTGAAATGCTGCTGTTGATGCAACATTGAGAATGCTGCCGGAACGCCTTTTAACCATATCTGTGCCAAACAGATTGCAAAGCAGTGTCAATGAGATGATATTTAGTTGTAGCAGGTCCGTGTGTTTATCTGGGTTAAAATCAGTAAATTTGCCGTTAGTTCCGATCGCAGCATTGTTAACCAGCACGTTGATTTCAATTCCATCGGAAACTATATCATCATAAAGCTCTTGAGGGGCAGAAGATTTAAATAGGTCTTTTGCTATCACCTTTACAATAATTTCATGCTGATTTTTAATTTCTTCGGCGATACCTTCAAGTCTTTGCTTGTTTCTTGATACTAATACAAGGTTATAACCGTTTTTTGCAAAAATTTTACTAAATTCATAGCCAATACCGGCTGAAGCGCCTGTAATCAAAGCAGTTTTTTTCATAATTACACCCATTTATAAGCAGTGAAACTATCTGATATTTAATGGGCTGAATTTAGTTTTATATAAGTTCCAGCTATCTGTAACACAATCAAGCAGATTGAAGCAGGGGAATCCCGATGATTAAGAAACCGCTAAGCTGGGTCCACAAAATCAGACCACATATACTATTTTATGTAGAATCTGTGATCGTAATGAGTAGTCACCATTATTATTTTAAGAAGTAACAAAGTGGTCCACCGCTCACATGAGCGGGGGACCACTTTTTTCCTACATCGCCAGGTCGTCGGACTTCATGTCAACAGTGATCATAAAGCCTGTCGATCCATTGAATTGAAAGGCTTTGTCGCCAACCTTCCAAGACTCAATCTCGGTTGGCATCATTTTGAAACCATTATTTCTTGGTGCCCCAAAATAGGCGATGTTAGAAAGCATGCCGTTTTCTCCACCCATGCCCATCCATTTATTCAAGATTATATGCGCCTTTAAGCTCTTAGCAAGCTTGGCTTCAGCGCGTTCTTCGGTAGCCGTCCATTCGATCTCTGCGTCTTCAGAAACCTCAAATGCTTTCCACTTTACTGGAAAGATGTGATCCAAAGCGGTTGCTACACCGGCCTTCTGTTCATCGGTAGTGCCTGCCTGGAAGGTAACGATAGCCCATTCGGTGTTTCCTTTCTCCCAACTGTGGCCTAAATCTCCAGCGACCCAGAACTTCACACC
>JBAPSB010000364.1:0-7396 GCA_049281435.1 Desulfobacterales bacterium | reverse complement strand
GTCCAATCCGACGAGATGGTCTTTTTTTCCGAATAGCATAGGAGCTCTCTTAATCTTTAAAGATTTGGCGCTTGTCTGAAAGTTTCAGCCCTAAAGCCAGTATGATTTTGCGTTGGGTCGCCATGCGGCAGGGCAACCCGTTCTCGATGCGCGTAATGGTGATGGGGGAAACGCCGGCGCCGCGCGCGAGTTCGGTCTTGCTCATCAGCCGCGCTTCCCTCACTTTTTTTAAGATGTTTTCGTTCATCAAGCGGTTCTTTTGCCGTTATGTTAACTAGCGGTGAATAAATCGGGCCCCCCAACACTGAACGCTTTAGCAATCCCTTCATTGTG
Organism: Desulfobacterales bacterium; assembly: GCA_049281435.1. Classification (GTDB taxonomy): domain Bacteria; phylum Desulfobacterota; class Desulfobacteria; order Desulfobacterales; family SG8-13; genus JARFQH01. The sequence continues at coordinate 7,063 of JBAPSB010000364.1, read as the reverse complement.
TTTAATGATCTCATCCGGTCAAACCCACGTCAAGTTAAAAGTAAAGTAATTATGCATAATTATAAATAGTTACATCATGTTGCGCTTAATTTTTTTGTATTGACCCACATCTTGGGTGTAAATACTTTTAATATTCATTTAAAATACATTGTAGCACAAATTTTGCCGGTTCGGTACTCTCTTTTTTCTACCAGCCGCTTGCTGTTCGGTAGCCTTCGGGGCCGGATTTGGCCACCGGTCGAAATGCGATGGGCCGGTGTGAGCAGCGGGCTCAATTATTCTTATCGGCCGTTTGCGCCGAAAGTTTAGCCGCTCGCGGGGAGGGGCGACTGCCGCTGAAAATACGGGGTCAAGGCCGATGGGCGGGTGACGCTTCACCGCGGCCGATCCGCCAGCCGACGCCTCGGCCGCGGTGAAGTCATTTTCCGGAAGGCCGGGGTCGATGTGGACCGCGGTGTTGCGGCCGTAATGGGGGTCGATTGATATTTGGGACCCGGCGTGTTAATTTCACGAGGCCATCGGCGGCCCAGACGAAACAGCCGATGGGCCCGCGCCGATCGGGGCCGACCGGCGCCAGGATTTTCAATTTGACAGGTCTTGAAAGCGAGCGAGCGTGTTAGAAGAAAGATCCAAGCCGTTTCGACTGGTAAAATACTTTACCGTCACCAGCCTGGTATTGATATTTATCGGCACCATCATTTTGTCGCTGCTGAACACCCACTGGGCGCGCACCATGCAGCGCGAAAAAAGTGAAGAATACGCCCATCTGATCATCGAAAACCTGAATCACCAGATTTTCTTGCAGTTCATCATGCCGGTTGTTTTGCGCTACGGCAAGATCCAGCTCAGAAACGAAGAGCAGTATGAACTCATGGACAAAGTGGTGCGCAATACCCTGCACAGCTTCAAGGTCGAGACGGTCAATATTTACGACATGAACAACGTCATTTCCTACAGTTTCAACCGCGACCTGATCGGCAAAACGAACTTGGGAGGTACCGGTTACCAGGCGGCGGTGGACGGCAAATCGGTTTCCCGTCAGCTCCAGCGCGGCAAATCCATAGAGATCCTTTTCGGCATTCCCAAAGAGAGCCGGTTCATCACCTACGCTCCGCTGAGGGCGGAACAGGTGCCCTCCCGGATTTCCGGGCCGGTATTGGGCGTGATCGAAATTGTGCAGGACCTCTCCGACGAGTACAAATCGATTTTCAAATACCAGGTCTACGTCGTGACCACCAGCGCATTGGTCATGCTGGTGCTCTTGCTGGTGTTGATATTCGTGGTGAAACGCGGGGAAGGGATTATCGAGCAGCGGGCCCAGGAACGTTTGCGCCTGAAAGAGCAGCTCAATCGGGCCGCGCACCTGTCGGCCCTCGGTGAAATGGCCGCGGTGATTTCGCACGAGATCCGCAACCCGCTCGGAATAATCCGCAGTTCCGCCGAGCTGCTCAAAAAGAAGATGGCCGGTATCGATTCCGACAGTGCCATTCCCGACATCGTCATCGAAGAGTCCAGTCGCCTGAACAACATCATAACCGATTTCTTGAAATACGCCCGGCCGCGTCCGCCGCGTCTGGCGCCCTGCCACATAGAAGAGGTATTGGAGAAAAACCTGACGTTTCTTTCCAGCCAGTTGGCGGAAAGGGGGTACAGCGTCGAGAAGACCATCGCCGACAACCTGCCGGAAGTGACTGCGGACGCCGACATGCTCTACCAGGCGTTTCTCAACATCTTTATCAATGCCCTGCAGGCGATGCCCGACGGGGGGCGGATCTTTCTCGACGTCCACGCCGCGCCGGATGTGATCGAGGTCGTGATTACCGACGAAGGCGGGGGCGTGCCGCAGGAAATACTGGAAAAGGTCTGGGACCCCTTTTTCACCACCAAGGACAAGGGGACCGGTTTGGGGTTGGGGATCGTGAAGAACATCGTCGATGCGCACGGCGGAGATATCGTCATCGACAATGCTTCCGATAAAGGGGCGCGGTTCGTCATCCGCCTGCCCTTGCAACCGAAAGGGTAACGATGGAAACCATTCTGATCGTCGATGACGAGAAAAACTACACCCGGATTCTGGGGGCCGTCCTGGAAGAGGAGGGGTTCGAAATATTGGCCGCCAACAGCGGTCCCGAGGCGCTCGAAATCCTGGAAGGATCCGACGTTGACCTGGTGTTGACGGACATGAAAATGCCGATAATGGACGGCATTCAGCTCCTCGAGAAGATCAAGGCCAGGGACCCCGAACTGCCGGTGCTCATGATGACGGCCCACGGGACCGTGGACAAGGCCGTCGAGGCCATGCAGAAAGGGGCCTACAGCTATATCCTAAAGCCTTTCGACAACGATCGTCTGATCCTCTACGTCAGAAAAGCCGTGGCCATGTTCCAGGTGATCAAGGAAAACAGGGAACTGCGTCATGCCGTTTCCTCCCGGTACAGCTTCGGCAACATCATCGGCAAGAGCAAGGCCATGCAGCAGGTCTTCGATACGATCCGCAAGGTCGCCCCCAGCAGCGCCACGGTCCTCATCGAGGGCGAGAGCGGCACCGGCAAGGAACTGGTGGCCAAATCGATCCATTTCAACAGTCCGCGCCGGGAGAAGCCCTTCGTGGCCGTCAACTGTTCCGCGCTGGTCGAAACGCTGCTCGAAAGCGAACTGTTCGGCCATGAAAAGGGCGCCTTTACCGGCGCGGTGTCGATGAGAAAAGGCCGCTTCGAGTTGGCCGATACCGGCACCCTTTTTCTGGATGAAATCGGTGATATGTCCACCGGCCTGCAAGTCAAGCTCCTGCGCGTGCTTCAGGAAAAGGTTTTCGAGCGGGTGGGCGGCACAAAACCGATTGCCGTCAACATCCGGGTCATTGCCGCCACCAACCGCCAACTGAAAGAAGAGATGAAGAAAGGGCGTTTTCGCGAAGACCTTTACTACCGTCTCAACGTGGTCCACATCGACCTGCCCGCGCTCAAACAGCGGCAGCAGGACATTCGACTGCTGCTGGACCACTTCGTTAAGAAGTATACCGATGAACGCAAGCACAGCGTGCCGGTGACCGGGATCGATGCGGAGGTGGAGCGGCTTTTTTACGAGTACAGTTGGCCGGGAAATGTGCGCGAACTCGAGAACCTCATCGAGCGCCTGATGATCATGAGCCCGGGCGGCGTCATCACCGCCGCGGACCTGCCGAAGAGCTTCAGGGAATCCGCGCACGACGACCTTTATCTGGAGAGCATCCCGGCGGATGCCAAGCTTTACGACACCCTGACGATGATCGAAAAAACCATGATCTTGAGGGCCATGAAGAAAACCGGCTATGTTCAGTCGCACGCGGCGGAGCTGCTCGGGATCGGCAAGAGCGGTCTGAATCAAAAAATCAAGAAGTTCGGGCTGGACGTCGGCTCGAAATAGGGCCGCTTGCGCTTAAAGCATGGGCGGCGTGTCGGCGTTTGGTTTGCGCGCTATGTCTTTATTTTGCCGTATCCGCCGGCGGCGGCCCGTTTCCGGAGCGCTCTCTGGCCAGTTCGGCATAAAGCGATTGCGGTGCATCCGCAACGATTTTCTGATAGGCCTGCCGGCTCATTTCCTCCTGGCCCTGGACGGCATACAGGCGGCCCATGTTGAAAAGGGCCCCGGCCTTCAGGACCGGGTCGCTGCCCGTTGCAATCTTATCGAAATATTCCAGCGCCTTCGCCGGATCGTGTTTGGCTTCGTAGGCGTATCCCAGCCCGTTCAAGATCTGATTCCTGTAAAACGGTTGTGGAAAATCCTGCAGGGCGCCCTGATACAAGGCGATGGCCCTGTCGGCTTCGCCGGCATCATAGCAGATGTCGGCATAGATAACGCGCGCCATTTTCCCGCCCGGCGTGTCGCCGGAATCGGCGATGAGCTGCTCGAAATCCGCATTGACCTCCTGGTAGGCTTGCATCGGGCCCTTGTCCTTCTGGTTGCGGAGCGTTTCATAGCGGCTCAAGCTTTTCTGCAGCTGTGCCAAAGACGCGTTGGTTTTCTGGCGGGAATGGTAGCTCCAGGCCGAAAAGCTCAATACGAGCAGGATCACGCCGCCCAAAGCCGCCAGCATCTGGTACTTGTGGGTGACGACAAACTGGAACAGGCGGGCCGAGTGGGTGAGGAACTCATCGGGTTCCTTGAGCAGTTTTTTACGCGAGACTTTCTTTTTGATGGCCATTTTGGCTCTCCCCTATCATTTTTTTTATGCGTTGCCAGCCCTCGTCCGGAATGGCAGCGCCGATAACCTGGCACACTTCGTAACCGCAGGCCGAGCCGATCCAACCGCACTTTTCCAACGGGTATCCGTTCACCAGCCCGTATAAAAACCCGGCCGCCCAGAGGTCGCCGGCGCCGGTGGTATCCACTGCCCGGCCCGGTCCCAGAGGATCGATGGTCACCGTCCGGCCGCGGTGGGAGATCATGCTGCCCCGTTCGCCGAGTTTGACCACGGCTATGGCGGCTTTTTGCGCCAGGACCTTTAGCGACTCCTGTTCGCTGCCGAGGCCCGTGAAGGCCCGGGCTTCGTCCTCGTTGGCGATAACGATGTCGACATATTCGGTGATGATGCGATCCAGCAGGCGGCGGGACTCCTGAACGACCGTATAGCTGGCCAGATCGAGCGAGACCAGGGAACCGGCGTCACGCGCGGCGGCCAAGGCCGCCAGCATCAGCTCTGGATTGAAGAGCAGATACCCCTCGATGTGCACGACGGCCGCATTCCTGAAACAGCCGTTGGCAAGATCCGCCGGCCGGGTTTCCGAAGAGGCCCCCAGGTAAGTGAACATCGAGCGCTGGGCATCGGGCGTAATAATCGAGAGGACCCGCCCGGTGGGCGAATCGGAGCCGACGAGGGCGGGCTCCACGTTCTGGCGCCGCAAGTCCTCGTGAAAGAGGCGCCCCCACTCGCCATTGCCGCACTTGCCCACGAAACGGGCTTGTCCACCCAGCCGCCCCACCCCCACCACCGTATTGCAGGCCGATCCTCCCGGCACGATCCTGGGGGTCCCGGATGATCGGGCCAGGACGGCCTCGATAAACTCTTTTTCCACATAGGTCATGCCGCCCTTGGCGGCGCCCGTCTGCTCCAGAAACGTTTCGTTTTCGTGGGTCAGTATGTCGACCAGGGCGGACCCGACGCCGACGACGAGTTGTCCGTTCGGCTTGACAGTTAACCGTGCAGCCATAGATCGATCTCCATAACTCGTGAACCCTTAGAATCCCTCAGACCGTGTAAAACACCAATTCCGGCAACCTGACGCAGGTGAGCCGATTGCCATAGACGGCGCCGGTATCGATGCCGATTTTGTTCGGCAAGAGCAACGGTTCCTGCAGGGGCGTGTGACCGAATACGATCATCTTGCCGAAATCGTACTTGGACTCGATGAAGCGTTTTCGGATCCATAGAAGATCGGCGGTCTTCTGTTTTTCGAGCGGCACTTTGTTTTTTAATCCGGCATGGACGAAGATGTAGTCCGGGGTTTCGTGATAGGTCTGCAGGGACCTGTAAAAATCGAGATGCGACTTCGGTATCGCGGGCTCACCCTCCGCGCGCGGACGGTTCATGTAGCTTTCCAGGGTCTGTTGGCCGCCGTTGACCAGGTAGGTGATCCGGTCTTCGCCCAAGAGGTACTTCTCCAGCATCTCTTCATGGTTGCCCTTCAGGAACACGGTGTTGGCATGCCTTTTTTTCAACTCTACCAGAAAAGCGACGACCTCGAAAGACTGCGGCCCGCGATCGATGTAGTCTCCCAGGAAAATAAGACGGTCGGAGTCGAAATCGATGTCGATTTTTTCCATCAACACCTGGAGCTTTTCATAGCACCCGTGGATGTCGCCGACCGCATATATTCGTTCCATGGTTTTGATGGCTCGCTTTTTTTCCTGATTTCGAATCCGCTTTACCGCAGCGCGAACACCCGTCGCGGTTGGTCGAGTCGCCGGATTCCTTCTTCCCGGGCGGCGCGGCGGGCGTCTTCAAAGCCCTTTGCACTGGGATACACGCCCAGTCCCGGCACCTCGGCGGCACGGCCGCAGGGCCGATACTGGTTCATGCTGTTCACGTAGGTGACCGGCGATATGTCGTTGGCGATAAAGCGCATCACCGCGCGCGTGCCGGCCATCTGGTGCGGCAGGACGAGATGGCGCACCAGAAGACCGCGTGTGGCGATGTTATCCGCATCTGTTGCCAGATTGCCGACCTGCCGGTGCATTTCCCGCAGGGCATTATGGTCGACGGCGCAGTTGCGGGGGCAAAGGGTGCAGGCGCGCATGATCTCGCGTGCCGAGTGTATTTTTTCCGCGAGCCGGCCCTGCTTAATGAGGTCTATGAAGTCGGCGCCTGTTCCTGGCATTGATCGTCAAAACGGTGGCGGCTCATCTGTGGTGAGATTCGAGATTATCGCCGCACCGGTTCCACCATAATTTTTTCCGCCAGCCCGCGGCCGAGCGCATAGCGCTTGAAGTCGGCGGCGATCACGACCTGGCCCTTGTTTTGGTTGGTGATGACTTCGACCGGATCGCCGATGCGTATCCCCATGGTCATCAACCGCATCCGGGAACCCGCTCCACCGTTGAACTCCTTTATGACGAGCTTTTCTCCCGGGCGCGCCAGATCCAGCGGCATCAACGGCGCACTGTCCTTCAGGCAGTCGGCGCAAATGCCGTAGATTTCCATTTTATGCTGCAGCATGTGAAACCCGTTGGCGGCGGCGATTTTCACCTGCAGGGCTTCCATCTGGTCGTTACGGAACTCGAAGATATTTTTGCACTTCGTGCAGATCAGGTGATCGTGGTGGTCCCCCAGATGAAGATGTTCATAGCGGACGGTGCCGTTGTCGAAGCGGTTTTCGCGGGCAAAACCGAAACGGCACATCAGCTGCAATGTTTCCCTGACGAAATCGGGCGAAAGCTCGGCGCCATTTTCCTGGAGCAGCCCTGTCATCTCGGTTTCGGTCACGTGCTGTTCGGTTTTAAGAAAAATGTCGAGAATCCGGAAACGATCTTCGAAACGATCGATACGCTCCTGCTTGAAAAGCTTTTTGAACTGTTCTTTTTCCTG
>JBAPSB010000363.1:0-14827 GCA_049281435.1 Desulfobacterales bacterium | reverse complement strand
CGCCTGGGCGCTGCCGGCGGCCCGCGTCGGCGGTCCGGCCTATGCCGACGCCATTCTCTGGGGCCAGACGGCCGGTCGGGTCGTGCACTCCTTCGCCCACCGCAAGCCGTTCTGGTGGTATTTTGTCTGGCTGCCGCCGATTCTTTATCCCTGGATCGTTCACCGGCGGCTGTGGGCCGAATCGAAAAGACTCTTTTCCGATCAAGGTTTCCGGTTTTCTTTGAGCTGGTTGGTAACGGCCGTGGGGCTCCTGTCAATAGTGAGCGGCAAGCAATTCCATTACCTGCTGCCGGTGCTTCCGGCGGCAGGCCTGTTGGTGGCCCGCAGCCTGTCGGCAACGCAGGCGGGGCCTTCGTTTGCGGCCCGTCTGGCGGTGGCTGCACTGAGTTTGCTGGCCGGGGTGGCCCTTTTGATCATGCCGATCGTCATCCCGCATTTGCCGGACCTGAACCTGCATGAATTTTCCGCCTGGGCCTGGGGGCTCGTGCCGCTGGTGCCGGGCATCTGGATTCTGGTTCACCGGTTTTGCCACATCGAGGCCTGGGTGCGCATGGTCGCCGTCACCATCGTCACGATTCTGGTCGTTCTGCACCTGGGGCCGGTACGGTCGATGGCACCGGCCTATGACATCGGAAAAATGGCGCAAGAGATTGCGGCCGCCGCCCGGAACGGGCATCCCGTGGCGGTCTTTCCCGCGAAATTCGACGGGCAGTTCGAGTTTCTGGGCCGCCTCGAAACCCCTCTTGTCGTGCTCGAGGATATCGACGCCGTCTCCGGCTGGCTGGACCGCAACCCCGAAGGGTATCTGGCCATCGTTTTCAAGAGCGAAAACTGGCATATTTACGGAGAGGGTGCCGGATACGTGCAGGAATTCAGGAGCAGGTGGCTGGCTTTGTGGCCGGCGGCCGCCCTGGCGCAAAGAGTTGGATCACCGGCAGGACCTGGTCAAGCAGCGCGCGACCGAACCGGCGGAAACGAACCATAGGTGCGTTTGTACCGGGCCTGCCGATTGGACCCCTGTCCCAGCGCCGCCGGCGGCAACAGATTCCACTTCGATAAGTTCCGGTTCGGCCGGAAAGAGCGCCGATCGGGCCGCCGCAGCAAAAAAAAGCCGGACACAAGCAACAGGTGTCCGGCTTCTTATTCGATGTCGCCAACCGAGGGTAGTTTCGTGCATCCACGAGTTTGCACGAGGTGGTTCATCCGCTCAGCCAGCTTCGTCGTGATTGGCATTCCCTGACGGGTCAGACCAAAACGCCTGGTAATTTAAGCGGCATTTTGCGGTTGTCAAGCTTTTCGAATTCGGGTTGACCGGAGTTGTGAAGCGACGTCCGCCGTCCGGCTTCGATGTCACTCTTGGGGCCGGCTTTAGAATACGACCGCAAAATGCTTCAGGAGCTGGTAAATGAACGGGACGAAAATTGCCGGAAGCATGTTGCCGACTTTGATTCTTTTTATGTCGAGCAGGCCGAAGCCGATGGCGACGATGAGCAGCCCCCCGATGGCGGACATTTGCGAGACGACCGCGGGCACCAGAAACAGCTTCAGAAAAGAGGCGGTCAGGGTGATAAACCCCTGGTATGCGAATACCGATACGGCCGAAAAAATGACCCCGATGCCCAGGGTCGAGGCAAACACCACGGAACCGATGCCATCCAGGACCGATTTTGCGAAAAGGGTCTGGTGATTTCCAGAAAGGCCGCTTTCCATCGAACCCACGATGGCCATCGCCCCGACGCAAAAAAGCAGGCTGGCGCTCACGAAGCCCTTGGCAATTTCCCCGCTGTCTTTGGAAAACCGGCTTCCGATCCAGTGGCCGAGCTGCTCCAGCCGGTCTTCGATCCGTAAAAACTCGCCCACCATGCTCCCGATGGCCAGGCTCAGGATAACCATCAGCAGCGCATCGGTTTTCAGGGCCGTCTTGACGCCAATCAGCACGACGGCCAGTCCGATGGCCTGCATCATGGTGCGGCTGTATTTCTCCGGGATACCCCCCCTGAAAAGCAGCCCGATCAGGCTGCCGGCAATGATGGCCAGGGTGTTGACGATCGTACCCAGCACGGTATTCTTTCCCTTCGGATTAAAAAGGCTGCGTTATAGTTGATAACGCACCGCATGACAACCGTCTTCTTTGCGGGTCGAGACGACCCCCGTGCTCATGACTTGAGAAAGTCTTTGAGTTCGATGGCCATGGCGAGCAGCGCCATCAGCGCAGCGGCCGCATATCCGATGCCGGCCATCACATTGCGCTGCCGGGTCGATTTATTGTAAGCGGCGATGTAGCGGTTCAATTCGGCGGAAAATTTTTGGATTCGCATCTCCACGGCGATCTCGGTCGCGGCCCTCGCCGGCACGCTGCCTGCTGTCATGCCCAGGCTTTCCTCAGCATCGAACAGGCCGATCGAGGCCGTAGCGGCGCCGAAGTGATAGATTCCCAATCCCGAAAACATGAGGGCGAACACAAACCATACGGTCGCTAAAAGATTCATGCGGTTTTTTTCTCGTTTACGTAGAGTTTTTCGATGTAGTGCCGAACGCTCGCGTCCCACGAGAAACGGCTGGCAGCCGCCTGTTTGCGGAGACGCTGCCAGCGGCCGGCCTCGGTTTTAAAAAGCCGCATGGCGCTGCGGGCTGACGCCACCAGGCTGTCCACTTGTTCCGGCAGTGAATCGCCGCCGAAGCAAAAGCCGTTGACGCCCTCTTTGACCGTGTCCTTCAGTCCGCCGACGGCATGCACCAGGCACGGCTGGCCGTCGCGCAGCGCCAGCATCTGGGAGATGCCGCAGGGTTCAAACGAACTCGGCATCACGAAAAGGCCGCCGTTGGCATAGAGAAGATCGGCTGCCGCGTTCGAAAATCCGTTCAGGAAGATGAAATTGGGATGCCGCGCGCTCATGTGGGTGAAATAGGCCTCGTTCTCCGGGGAACCCGTGCCGAGCAGGATATAGAGGTTCTCTTCACCGAGCGCCGTTAGCAGGCCCTCCAGGCCCGGCCGGCCGTCGCTTCCGGCCGCTCGCAGCAGAAGGACTTTCTGGTCCGCCAGGCGGCTGACGCTGGTCAGCAGCAGGCCGGGCCGGACAGGTTTGCGGATCCAGTCGTTCAGGCGCGTGTAGGCTGCGAAATGGGCCCGCGGCACGGGGCCCGCATCGCCGGCCCATTCAATGACGGCCGACTGAAACACCGCCAGCATCTTTGCGAATTCAAGGCGCGGGGGCTTGCGGTCCGCGGGGTACGCGCAGCCGTTCAGGATACCTGTCAGACGGCCTTCGTCGCGGGCGTTGACAAGATCGACTTCCAGCCCCTCGCCGCCGAAAAATACGGGTGGCCGGCTGGGCTGCAGGATCTCGGCCGCATAGGTCGGCGAGACCACGTGCACCGCGTCCGCCAGGCGCACGGCGGCCGCCATCGGATTGACGCAATTCGTCCAGCGTCGGTCTGCGACCGTGAACCAGTCGTATGGCGTGCCGGACAGCCAGGCCTCGAGACAGGCGTCGTCTCCGGCCAGAGGGCGCACGCCTTGCAGGGCCAGGTTGTGGATCGTAAATACCGTGCGGATCTTTGCGAGCAGAGAACAAGCCGGATCGAATCGGCGCAAAACAAGCAGCAGGGCGGTCGGCCAGTCGTGCAGGTGGAGGCAGTCCACATCGCCCCAGACGCGCAAGGCGAGGGCCGTTGCGGCGGCCGAACAAAAAAGGGCGAAGCGGTTGGCGTCGGTTGCGAACGGGCGCTGCGGCGGATCGTCGTGGTAGATCCGGTTGGGGGCATAGGCCGCCAGGGCGGGATGGTGCAATACGAACTGGTCGACAGCGGGATGGGGATTGTTTGCCGGGACCGTATAGATGTCGATCGGGTGGGGAGTGTGCCTGAAATCAAGGCTGAAATCGCACACCCTGCGGGCGCCGGGCAGGGTGTGCAGAAAGTTGTAGGACGGCACGACCACGCTGACCTTGCAGCCCTTTTGCGCCAGGGCCGCCGGCGCATCGCGGACGACGTCGGCCAGCCCGCCGACCTTGCCGCCGGCCAGGGAATCGTTTTCGGAAGCCAGCATCACGATGTGCATCGGCAATCTCCATTTATAGGCTTTAAGATAAAGGTTTTGGCTGCGTTATCGGTCGTTGGCGTATGACTATACAGCCGCCTCCCTCTGGCCTTGCCAAAACCTTTATCTTAAAGCCTTGTGCGCTTCAGCGGCCTGGCCAGCCTATCAATACCGCACAGAACTTCCCGGCCAGTTTGTATTTTCGCACTGGCCCGCAAGTCGGCGTTTGGAATCGAGAGGTATCCTGATAGTGAACTCCGAGTCGGTGTTTCCACCGACCGGCCCGGCAATCAGGCCCCATGGGTATTCATTTCCAGGAAGAAGATCTGAATATAGGATTTTTTGGAAGAATCTGCCACAGGTATCTTCGCGCTCACGATCATCGGCGTTGAGGTCGATGACAGCGCGAAATAGATGATGCGACCGATGACCCAGCCGTTCGCCTTGACAGATTGTGCATTGGTATCGCTCAAGGAAGGGTTCGGACTGACGGTCACCGGCTATTTTTTGAGAATCCCGAGCAGCTTGACGCCGATTCCGGATGGCGTGCTGCGGACGACTTCGGCCCTGAGGGCGAGCCCCTTGTCGAATCTGGTCCCCGGGACCGCCAGGTTGATCCGGGCGCCGACTTCCACAGCGCACGTCGTCTCGATGAAAAGGCCGCCCTTGCTCACGTTGGCAATGGTGCCTTCGCCGCAACGGTCGGGCGATGAGAAAAGCAGCGGCCGGGCCGCCGGTTTGCGAGGATATTTGCGCGATTCCCGCCCGTTTTCCATCATGAGTTTCAAATACCGCGGTAGGTCGTAAAAGTGCTGGGCCTCATCCCGGGAGTACGCCCCGATCGGATCGACGTGCTGGGCACCGTAGCCATATTTGAAGTCCTCATTGTACAGGTCTTTACACCACCGAATCTTCACCCGATGGCATTCGTAGTCGGCCGCAGCGTCACCGTAGGGTGAGCCGAATATGCCCAGGTAGATGTTGGTGCCGGGGGTGATCAGGGCGTTCGATTCGAAATACAGGCCACTGCTGCTGTAGTTTGCGATGCAGGCGCTTTCGGAAGAAATCGAATCGAGAGATTCGATGACCGCACCGGCGGTGTAGTCGAAGCGATCGTTTTTTCTCTTGTTCCGGTTGTCGATGGACTGGTCCGTTTCGCCGTTCAACATATCGAATTGCAGCCGCCCTCTCATGATAGACCCCGCTCCTTGTGTTGTGTTTTCGGTTTAAATTCCACGTGCGTTTTAGTTTCGAAATTGATGGTTTCCTAATTAAAAGCAGAAAACGTGCCATTTTGATTTGGTTCGGCCGGATCCCAATAATAATGTGTTTCCTGATGGTTAAGTGGGGGATCTGGGAAATGGCGCCGAGACGCGCAGGCAAAATGGGTCATAATGCGCGGCGGTTTTGGGTAATATGACCCAGCATTGAGGGTAAAAAAGGAGGGGGCTAGTGCCCATCCGCGATCTTTTTCAGGCACTTTTCAGTGTCCAATTCATACCTGTGGAGTTGTTCGCTGGGCAAGGCCGCATCCCGCCTGGGCGGGACGGCGAGGCGTACTTTATTTACGCCGCAGCCGGAAACCCGCTGCGACCGGCCGCCCAGCGGAAAAAAGACCATTTATGGATGGACACTAAAGAAAGTGCCGGATCGCGATGAAAGAGGGGGATGGCGGGAGACTACAGGCTGAAGAGTTTCACGAAATCGTCGATATCGTCGATGAGTTTAACGCCGATGCCGTAGCGCACGAACACAACCAGGCCGGTCAATTTCCGGTACCACCGCACCTGGCCGTAGTACTTGCGGAGGTCCTCCGGTGAGGCCGCCGCGGCGGCATAGTTCTGCATGTGAATGATGATCCCGGCTTGCAGTCTCGGAGCGGTGTTGCTTTCGATATACATTCCGGAGTCGCTGAAGTTCAAAAGGGTGCCGGGAAACACGGCCTGCGAGCCGCCTTCCTGGACCATGACCGGGGAGTCGATCCGGGCCCGCTCGTGAGTGCGATCGGTGAGCTGCATCGTCCCGCGGGACCATTGGGGGCGCTGCGACGCATCGGCCGCGGCGCCTCTCAGGCCCTGTTTGCCCATAAGAGTCTGAATCACCCGATTGATGAGCCGGGCCCTGGGGCTTAACCGATTCGGCCGCCGTCCGCCGACTTGGTGCGTTGGGGTGCCGCGCCGCTCGATGATTTTTCGCCGTTCCGGCCCGAAATATGTGGGCGGATCCACCCGCCTGCGGTCGATACCCGTTCTTCTCTCGCTGAGGCCGGATGAGGTCGAGCCGTATTGATCCATTTGTTCAGGTTCCGTCACGCCGGATGATGCGGGTGGACAGTGTCGGGCAGGACTAAAAAACGGCCGATTCCGCGGCCGGCTGCAAACGGTGAATAGGCCCGATCGGGCCGGGTCGACATATATGAGAGCCATACCGCGGGAGGCCCGAAATGTCAACACCGTGCACCGCGCGTCTTTTGGCAATTTTTTCAGCCGATTCAGCGGAGCAGGCCCGTTGACTTATTCCGGTCTGCCAGGCGGCGGTGGGGGTTGCGCGGCAACAGCGCGAAGGGCACGGTCTTACGGGACACGGGAACCGAAAAGTATTTTATATCGGCAGGTTATGCATGAAAATTCCTTCATCCGCTGCCTCTTCCCTTCGCCGGCCGTGGCCCGGCGATCCGGCCCTGCCAATGCCGGCCGGCCATCAATTTATCCCTTTGATAATATTTAAAAATACGATCCAACCGCTCCGGTGGTCAAATCGATTGCCGCGTGGTTAGCGCCCGAATCCGCAGGGGTGCGGCATCCGGCAAGATCGCTTCCAATGCAGGGAATTCCCGTCATCGCCAAAAAGCGATTGATGCCACTTGTTAAACATTATTAATAAATACGGATACTTGTTATATCGGCACACTATTTGCTCAGGTGAGCGTCAGCACCAACCCGAAAATCCAAGGGCGATCACATGAGAATACTGGTTGTCGACGACAATAAAATCGTGGCCGAATCCCTTAAAGTAATATTGCAACACGGCGCTCATTTTGTCCAAACCGCCGAAAACGGTGAAGACGGCTACCGTAAATACCTTCAATTCGAGCCCGACCTGATTATCACGGACATTGAAATGCCGCTTAAAGACGGGTTTGCCCTGATGCACGACGTCCGTACGCACGATCCGTCCATCAAGGCCATCTACATGAGCGGGGCCCTGGAATTTTTCGGCAGGGAAATCGAAGCCGAAAAAAAGAGCTACACCGTCGATTTGCTCAACAAGCCCTTTACGATGCAGGAACTCTGGCACGCCTTGACCGAGTCCCAGGGCTGACAAGGGTCCTTGCGATCGAAGTCGAACTTGAGGTCAGCGCTTTTGAGGTACACCCCGCACGGTTGACTGGCCTTTGGCGCTCGAGATGGGCGGGCCGGGTGCAAGTCCCGTTCTTGCCGCGGCTGTGAAAACCTGCGTCGCCGCGGCCCCTCGTTGTCTCAATCGGAGCCTACCACCACGAAATCACCTCGTCGAACTCGAAGATCAGGTCGATCAGGTCGTCGTAATCCGGCGCCTCCCCATCGAATTCGAACAGCGGAAATTGCAGGCAGTTATATCCCAACGAAAGAGTGTACATGAGCGTGCGCTGGAGATCGTCGGGGTCTGATTTCAGGATGTGCAGCATTTTTTTTCTTTTCGGCATATGACCTTCTTCGGCGAGCTTCGGCTTACTTCCGGTTTCCGAACGGAATCACCAGATCCATTTTCTTGAGTTCCCGGGCCAGCTTTTCTAGCGGCACGATATCGAAGCCATGCCGGCGGTTGTCCTCGATGTTGGAGATGACCGGGCATTCCATCTCTTCGAGCCATTCCAGATTTTCCTGCAGGGCTTCGGTCATTTCGACGCTGATATCCAAAACGAACAGGTAGGCCCAGTAGTTGTGCGCCGCCAGTCCCAGGGTCGTCCGCGTTCCCTCCCAGACATCCTCGGGCCGGCGAACGACGACCGCGCAGTGTTTGACATTTTCCATGGGTATCGACTCCCCGGCAGTTAGTGCCCATCCGCGATTTTTTTGAGGCACTTCTGAGTGTCCAATTCATAAATGTGGAGTTGTTCGCTGGACAAGGCCGCATCCCGCCTGGGCGGGACGGCGAGGCGTACTTTATGTACGCCGCAGCCGGAAACCCGCTACGACCGGCAGTCCAGCGGAAAAAAGACCATTTATGGATGGACACTAGTTAGAAGGTTAGATAGCGGTCACAGTCGTAAATCATCTCGGCATGCCAAGATTGAGACAAAAAGGCCTTTTGGTCCACCCTGGCCTCCGCGGGTTGCAGCGCGTTGGCCTCGAACCCCACTTTGCACAGGGCAATGGTGGCCAGTTCCGCCAGTTCCGCCAGACGCGCATCGGTGCACAGGCGCGTGCCGTGGTGGGTGAAAAAGACCTTGACCTCGATTTTCTTTTTCTTGGCCGCGCGGCACAAGTGGATGATTTTATCCAGATACTTGTCCGAGCTGACGTAAATCCCCAATGTTTTGCTCATGGCTTGTCTTCTCCGGTGTTAAAGAGCTGCCGGCCGGCGACTCGTGCCAGTCCTGGCGACGAAAAGTGCATATACTACAGAAACGTACAATCTAATAAGCCTGAAGTTTCGGCCTGTCAACACCAGGACGGGAAAACCGCGCGGCCTGAATCAACATTGACAATGCAGGGCTGAGACTATATGAAAAATCGACCCGCGGGCTGTTCTTCCTGCCGCCGCTCGACACCTTCCGGAAATAGTGGACGGGCTGGTGACGGTTCTGACGGACGGCCGGCGGTAACAGCGAAAAAAATCCGGCCGGGATGAGATTCAAGATCTTTGATGTATAAGTGAAAACCGATAGGAAAGGGGGGTGCGGCATGATCATCAATCAGGCGGACCTTTTTTACGGTCTCAATCACAATTTCATCAAAGACCTCATGGCCATCGCGTCGCGAGCGTCCTGCGCCGCAGGCGACATGATTTTTGAGTCCGGAGAACCGGCCGATCATTTTTACATTCTGGTGCAGGGCTGTGTCCGGCTGCGGGTCGATCCCGCCCGCCGCGAGGTCTTCAACAGCTGCCGGGTCGGTGAGATCTTCGGGTGGTCGAGCCTCATCGGCCGTCAAACCTACTCGGCTTCGGCCGAGTGCATCGAACCGGCCACGCTGCTGAAGATCGACCGGGAGGCCTTTCAATCGATCCTGGACAAAGACCGTTTCAGCGGCGTGATTTTTTTCAAGCAGCTGGCCGCGGCACTGGGCGACCGCCTGATTCAACTCTACAAGCGTGACGCCGAGAATTCGCCGGCCACCGCACCGTCACCCCCGGAGGCGGCGAGATGACCCCGCAAAACATTCACGACGTGCTGGCCGCCAGTGAGTTCTTCAAGGGCTTCGATACAGGCGACATCGAGAAGGTCGCCGCTATTTGCGAGGTCAGGGCCTGCGCGGCCGGCGGCATCCTTTTCCAGCAGGGCGATCTCGGGGAACATCTGTTTGTCATTTGCGACGGCCTGGTGCACCTGGAACGCTCGATGTCGTTTGGTAACCGCAAGGGAAACGTGGTCATCGAAACCCTCGGCAAAAGTCGGGTGCTGGGGTGCTGGTCGACGCTGATCAACGCGCCGCACATCGTGATGTCGACCGCCGTCTGCCAGCGGCCAACGAACGTGCTCGTCATGCAGGGGGTCCGGCTGAGGGCGTTGATGACCAGCAACATCGCGCTGGGGTTCAATATCCTCGAACGGCTGTGTTATTTGCTGCGCGACCGGATTCAGGCCGCCTATGGCGCGCTGGACAAGATTTGACACATCGGAAATTGACGCCGTGTTTTTGTGCGAGCCCGATGCCCTCATGGTCCCGGAGTTCCTATGGAGAGTGACCTCAGTGCCGAGGAAGCGCGGATTCTCGACCACTTGAAAGACCGTTTGGCCCAATTCAAGCGGCAACGCGGCGAACTGATTCCGGTTCTCCAGATGTTCCAGGAAAAACTCGCCTACCTGCCGCCGGAGACCATTGCGCTGGTAGCCGCTCATCTTGACGTTTCGCCGGCCGAAGTTTACGGCGTGGCCACCTTTTACAACCAGTTCCGGTTCAACCCGCCCGGGAAAAATCCGATCAAGGTCTGTCTGGGAACCGCCTGTCACGTCAAGGGCGCCGACATTATCCTCGAGAATTTCGAGCGCAAGCTCGCTATCAAGGAGGGCGAGACGACTCCGGACCGCGAGTTCAGCATCGAGCGGGTGGCCTGTGTCGGCTGCTGCGCGCTGGCTCCGGTGGCCCTTGTCGGCGAGACGGTCCAGGGCCACATGGCCCCGAGCAAGGTCGAAGGGCTGATCATGAAGGTGGAAATCGAAAAAGGGATCAAGGCCCGCGCCGAACAAAAAAATGAATCCAGCCGCCCGTAACATATCCAACCAGCCGTTTCAGGTGCTGCGGGCCGAGGCTCTCAGGCGCCGGGCGGCCTTTGACGCGGCGCCGATACCGAAAATCCACATCGGCATGGCCACCTGCGGCATCGCCGCCGGAGCGCTCGAAACCCGGGCGGCGTTCGAACAGGCGCTGGCGGAACGGCGCATCGAGGCCCGCATCCACCCTGTGGGCTGCGGCGGTCACTGTTACGCCGAGCCGGTGGTCGTGATCGATAACCCGGCGGCGGGATTTCCGCCCATTTTTTATCCCGAGGTCAATGCCGGCAAAGCCGCAATGCTGACCAAGCTCTTTCTGGAGGGGGGTGATCCGCGGTTGGAACATATCCTCGGCGCCACCGTCGCCAACGATCTGATCCCTTCCGTCATGGAATTCCCGCGCTTCAACCAGGAAAAACGGATCGTCATGGAAAAATGCGGCCGCATCGATCCGGAGGACATTTACGATTACCTGGCCGAGGGCGGGTATGGCGCACTGGCCGCGGCCCTGGAGCGTCCCCCGGCGGACATCGTCGCGGAAATCAAGCAATCCGGGTTGCGGGGGCGGGGCGGCGCCGGTTTCCCCACCGGGACCAAGTGGGACCTGGCCCGCCGCGCCGCCGGAACTGACAAGATCGTCATCTGCAATGCCGACGAGGGCGACCCCGGGGCCTACATGGACCGCACGATCCTGGAGAGCAATCCGCATCAGGTTTTAGAGGGGATGATTATTTGCGCATACGCGGTCGGCGCTTCGCGCGGGATCGTTTACGTGAGGTCCGAGTACCCCCTGGCCGTCAGGATCGCTCGCAGGGCCATTGCGCAGGCCAGGGAAAACGGGCTCCTGGGAGCGGATATCCTCGGCCGCGGGATCGATTTCGATATCGTTGTTTTCGAGGGATCGGGCGCCTTTGTCTGCGGCGAGGAGACGGCGCTGATCCAGTCGATCGAGGGCCGGCGGGGGATGCCGCGTCATCGGCCGCCCTATCCGATCGAAGCCGGGCTGAGTGGTCATCCGACGGTCATCAACAACGTCAAAACCCTGGCCTCCGTGCCGCCGGTTATCGAAAACGGCGCCGCATGGTACCGGGGCATCGGCAGTCCCGACAGCCCCGGCACCGCGATTTTTTCGGTTGTCGGCAATGTGACCCATCCGGGTCTGGTGGAAATCCCGATGGGCGTGTCGCTGCGGACCCTTATTTTCGATATTTGCGGCGGAATACCGAACAAAAAGAAGTTCAAGGCGGTTCAGATCGGCGGCCCCTCGGGCGGATGCCTTTCCGGGGACTTTCTCGATACGCCGATCGACTTCGACTCGCTCACCGCGGCCGGGGCCATGATGGGCTCGGGCGGCATGGTGGTCATGGACGAGGATACCTGCCTGGTGGATGTCGCGCGCTACTTCCTCGACTTTACCCAGAAGGAGTCCTGCGGCAAGTGCACCTTCTGCCGCATCGGCACCCACCACCTCCTGGAGATCCTGGAACGCTTGACAAAGGGGGAAGGGCTGCCATCCGATCTGGACCGGCTGCGGCAGTTGAGCGAAGACATGCAGCAAGGCTCCCTGTGCGGCCTGGGCCGGACGGCCCCGAACCCGGTGCTCACCTCGCTCAGATACTTTGCCGACGATTATACGGCCCACGTGGAACAGCAGCGCTGCCCGGCCATGATGTGCCGGCCGCTGACCGCCTTTTACATCGACCTGGACCGCTGCGCCCGCGGATGCGATGCCTGCGTGGGGTGCTGTCCGGTGGATGCGGTGTTTACAACGGCAAATCGCAAGAAAGGGATCGACCAGTTGCTGTGCGTCAAATGCGGTGAGTGTCAGGTGGCCTGCCCGCCGGAGTACCGGGCCGTCTTTAAAGTGTCACCGCCGCACCTGGTGCCGGTCATCGAGCGGCCGGCGAAGCTGCCGCAGGATGATTCATAGTGACGTGACATAACCGATCTTCGGGAGATGGGCATGATGGTGTCGATTGTGGTCGACCGCAAAGAGATTGAGGTCATGGAAGGCACCTCTTTGCTCGAGGCCTGCCTGGATAACGGCATCGCCGTGCCCCATTTGTGTTACTTTGAAGGGTGCGATCGGCCGCCGGCGTCGTGCCGGTTGTGCTGGGTCGAGATCGAGGGTGCCCGGAACCCGGTCGCCGCCTGCACCGTGCCGGTCCGGGCCTCGATGGTGGTCCGGACCGATACGCCCGCCGTTCGGCGCCTGCAGAAAACCGCGTTGCGGCTGCTCCTGTCGGTGCACGCGGTCGACTGCAAAAACTGTCCGGCCAACCGCAGGTGCGCCCTGCAGGACCTGGCCCGCCTGCTGGGGGTCGGGTTGAGGTCCGGAACCTGGCCGCGCCGCCTGAAGGAGCCGCCGGTCGACACCCGCCACCCCTGCCTCGAGTATTACCCCAACCGGTGCGTCCTGTGCGGCCGGTGTGTCGCGGTCTGCCGCCAGGCGAACGATCAGCCGGAATTGACCTTCGTCAATCGCGGTATCAATACGGTCGTCGGCTTTTTCGATCGAAACGATTTTTCCCGGCACGATTGTGCCGCCTGTCGACTCTGTATCGACGCATGTCCGGTGGCTGCCCTGGTCCTTAAAGTAGGTGTCGAAAGGTCGGCTTCGAAATAGCCCGGCCGAGCGGTTTTCATTGCGACGGCGGCCATTAGCCTCTTTCGAGGTTCACCGGGCTGTTTTTCGATATGTGTTGACCGAGAGGTCAGGGTGGACCCGTTGTTTTCTCAATCATTCATGACGCTTAATCCGGAGGTAACCATGCGACGACAAACGTTGACGGGGGTTCTGGGGATCATCGTGACAGCCGGTTTTCTGGCGGGTTGCGGATACAACCAGTTGCAGCAGCAGGAGGAAAAGGTCTTCAGGGCCTGGAGCGATGTCGAGTCGACCTTGCAGCGCAGGGCGGACCTGATTCCGAACCTCGTCGCGACCGTCCAGGGGTATGCCGCTCATGAAAAGGAAACCCTCGAGGCGGTCACGGCCGCAAGGTCCCGGGCCACCGGGATGCAGCTTTCGCCCCGGGACCTCAGCGATCCGGCCGCGCTGCAGCGGCTTCAGCAAGCTCAGGGAGAGCTTTCATCGGCCCTCTCGCGGTTGCTGGTCGTGGTGGAACGGTATCCGGACCTCAAAGCCAATCAGGCTTTTCAGGACCTGCAAAATCAACTCGAGGGGACCGAAAACCGTATCAACGTCGCCCGGCAGCGCTACAATCAGGAGGTGGAAATATTCAACGCATCGATTCGGAAGTTTCCTGCCAGTCTGACCAACAGTCTGCTCCTGCACCTCGAGCGCAAGGCCTACTTCAAGGCCGACGATGAGGCTGCGGGAGTTCCGAAAGTCAAGTTTTAGGGTCGCGGCCGGAACTGATTCCTTACGGCGGCGTCGGATTCGGGCTTGCCTGAAGCTCTCCATCCGGCGGCACGCCTCGAGAAGCACGGCGCAGGATGCCTTCGGGCTGCCGTAAGACAGGCTCGATCCGGGAGAAAATATTTTGCCGGGGCCCCTATGATCGGCGCGGCCTCCGGAGAAGAGAAATGGATGACAGGCACCCCGTTTTGAAACCGGGCCGGATCTACCCGAGGCCTGCCGCAGCCGAAGGCCGCGCGGGCCTTCAGCGATGCCTTCGCACCATGGGTACCTTGTGCGTTCTTGCAGTCTTGGGGCTGCTGTTGTTGTGCGCCCCGAGCCTTGCGCTCGACGTCCCGCCGCTCAAAGGGCGTGTCAACGATTACGCCGGCCTTGTTTCACCGGCCACCGCGCGTCTGCTCGAGGTGACCCTGAAGCGCTTCGAAGAGGCGGAATCAACTCAGATCGTGGTGCTCACGGTTCCCACCCTGGCCGGGGACTCGCTGGAGGATTTTTCGATTCGGGTGGCCGAGCAGTGGCGGATCGGCCAAAAAGGCGTCGACAACGGCGCCATTCTGGTGGTGGCCAAGGCCGAACGCAAACTGCGGATCGAAGTGGGCTACGGGCTCGAGGGCCGACTCACCGACGCCGTGGCGGGTCGGATCATCCGGGAAGTGATCGTGCCGGAATTCAGGGCCGGCCGGTTCGAGCAAGGGATCATCAACGGCGTCAACGCGATCGTCCAGGTGGTGCAGGGTGAATTCGAGGGTGCGCAACCACGCCGCGAGGCGCCGGCAGCGGGCCCCGGTGCCGGCTCGGCCGTTTTTTTTCTGGTCGTCCTTTTTATGCTGATCGGCCGCCTGAGCCGCATCAGTCGGGGTATGGGGATACTGGCCGGCGGCGTGTTGGCCCCTATTTTCGGTGCCTTGTCTCTGTCAATCGGCTGGCCTTATTTCCTGTTTCTGATCCCGGCCGGTTTGTTCTTCGGGTATATCATCTCGACGCTGTTTTATGC
>JBAPSB010000362.1:0-4807 GCA_049281435.1 Desulfobacterales bacterium | reverse complement strand
GCCTCGGCCTTCTGCTGCCCGGTCAAGGCAACTGAAGCGCAGGCGAACTACGCGGACGGCTGCCTGAAAATAGCGGTGCCGTTCAAGAATCCGTTCGAAAATGCCGTGGAAGTCCGGGTCAGTTGATAAACCGTGTGGCCAACGGCCGGCCCGGCACGTCAAACGACTGCCGGGCCTCATCTGCTTGAAAAAAAATAGCGGCAGCCGGCACGCAGCCCGACGAGGGGTGCCCCCCAGCCGCCGATGATGTCCCCCACAGTCCGCCCCTTACGGCATCTCGCCCTTTAGTCCCACAGTTTCCGCCACTTCGCGCATGCCCAGGATGGTATCGGTTATCAAGTCGTTCAGGTCGAGTCCGAGCATGCGGGCGCCATTTTCTATGATCGCGCGATCCACCCCGGCCGCAAAGCGCTTGTCCTTCCACTTTTTTCTGACGGATTTGGCCTTCAGGTCCATCACGCTGCGGGAGGGACGAACGAGCGCGGTCGTCACGACCAAACCGGTCAGTTCGTCAACGGCGTAAAGGGTTTTTTCCAGATCCGTCTGCGGGGCCACATCCGTGCAGATGCCCCACCCGTGGCTGACCACGGCGCGGATGTATTCCGGCGGCCAGTTGCGCTCCGTCAGGATCTCCTCGGTTTTGCGGCAGTGCTGGTCGGGATACATTTCGTAATCCAGATCGTGGACCAGCCCCACGATGCCCCATTTCTCTTCGTCCGCGCCGCGCTTGCGGGCCATGAAGCGCATGACGCCTTCCACGCACAGCGCGTGTTTTATCAGGCTCTCACTCTTGTTGTACTCCCGCAGCAAGGCCATTGCGCCATCGCGGGTTGGAACGGTGGATTCCGTCATCTGTCCCCCTTGGCCCTGATCACCGCCACCCGCACACCCACCGGAGGGGTCATCGGGCAGCCCTGGCAGGGCCTTTAAGTATATCGCTCGGCGGTTGCCCGTCATATTTCGAAAAAGACCCTACCGGCTGGGCACCCGATAATCAAGCCCCTTTCCATTCTTTCTTTTCTTATCGATTCAATTATGGCAAAAAGGGTGAATTGTGGTGAAAAGGGGGCGCCGACACCATGATGCTTCTTCCCAACCCAGTATCGAAAGATGCTCACGCCGATGGACAAGATCAGTGCGATCGTCATGGCCGGCTACAATAACAAGTGGGCCGTTAAAAAATACGCCAAAATCGTTGCCGAGCAATACGGCGAAAAGTTTATCGAAACCGGCTACAAACCCCTGCGGGAGTTCCGGACGATCGCAGACGGTCAGCCGGTCAGCAAGCCGCTGATACAGTTTTCACTCGAAAAACTGTTCACCAACGACCGCATCGGCGACATCGTCATCGTCGGCCACCAGATGCTGCTGGAGCAGCGCCTCGGCGATTATCTCGGCCGGCAGACGACCCCTTTTTCCATCGTCAATCAAAACAGCCGGATTGCAGCCGAGGTCGTCAAGCGGTTTAACATCCGGACCCGCAAGGTCAAATACAGGTCCATCGCCGGCAACATGATCAAAGGCTACGCCGCCAGCGCCGCCTGCAAAAAGCGTCGCCACGCCCTTTTCGTGGCCTCGGATTCACCGCTGACGTCCCAAGGCTTCATCGATTCCTTCCTCGATCTGGCGCAAACCTACGCCGCTGAGTGCGCGATAATCCTGCCGGCGGTCCTGGTGGAAGACCAGGTCGACCGCTTCGGCCGTTACCCCTTGAAACTGTTAAACGATTCCGATTTTCAGTTGCCTTCCCATACGGACGCCTTCGGCCGCCATGGTTTCCGGCTGTCCTCCCTGGTGTATGCCGACCCGCATGGTTTCGACATCAACACGGCCAATACGGCCTACAACCTGCGCAAGTGCCTTCATCCCAACGTACAGCTGAAGTTGTTCAGGATAACGCGACATCTGGGCTATGAAAATGTCTATTCAAAGCATTTCATCAAAAAGGATTTGAGTGTGAAGGAGGTCGAGAACATCACCTCGGCCTTCTTTGGCGGGCGCTTGAAAATCATCCCGGTCACGGACGCCGAATCGAGTTTTGACTATGACGGCACGGATGACGAATACCGGCGACTGGCGGAGCTGTTGAAGACCACTCAAGCGTGAGGCGTCCGGTCGTGGCGGCCCCGTCGGATGGCTTCTGCCAGGGCGTCGATCAGGTCCGTCAGCTGCATCTCGGCCCGCTTAAGGTCGGCCGGGGTTTCAAAAACGGACCGCAGCTCCCTCAGCAGGGTGTCATAGACCGACGGCGCGGCCACCAGCGCCGGATAGACCACGGCGGGTTTGGTGTACAGGCGATCCGCGAACAGGTAATGACAGGGGCCGGGGGCCGGGCGGCCACGGTAGGGCCAGTCGATTTTTAGCCGCAGCACCCGCGCCATCACCTGCCGGCACTGCCGGCTGCCCAGGATGTCCGCCGCCCGCAGCGCCAAGCCCAGTCTATTTTCAAGAATGGTGAAAAATTCATTCAGCAGCGTAGTCTCGGTGATGACCAGGCCATACTCATACCAACTTGCGGCGGTTTCCCGCACGATCGACTTGATAACCAGCGACAGCCTTAAATGCGCTGCACAGAAATAGACCCGGCAGGCCATGCCGCCGTAGAAACTCAGCCCGCGGTAGTCGACGCCCTTGTTTCCGGCGGACAGGGGGTGAAGCAGACAGCCGACCCGCCGGCGCTCCGCTCCAATCAGCCCCACGAACGGGCAATGGTGAAAATCGGGATAGGGGCCCGCGCCGCTCCGCACCCGGGCCAGCCGGCCGAAGTCCGCGATGGCATCGGCCTGGCGCGGGACGCGGGCAAAATCCGCGGTTCTTTCCGTCAGCAGGGCCAACAGAGGCGCATAAGCGGCATCGGCCACATTGTACACCCCGCAGCAGGCCCCACAGGAAACGAGCTGGTTGACCTGACACAGGTATATCCCGCCGGGAATGGTCGCATTGCCGGCCGGTATCGAGCCCAGGCGATCTTTCGGAGCAAAATGATCTGACTGCATGCAAAAGGACCTGCCCTCCGGCCATCGTAATTGCCGGCCGGGGAGGCGCAAAACTGCCGGTTATTGCCCTTAAAAGGGCAGAATCTCATATTCGGTGGTGATGTCGGCCACGCCGCGGACGGTCGCCGCCACCGAACAATATTTTTCTTCCGAAAGCTGTATCGCCTGCTGAACCGCTTTTTCCGTCAGGTCCTGGCCGGCGAGGCGATATTTTAGATGAATTTTACGGTAGGCCCAGGGCGGATCGGCATCCTGCTCACCGGTGGCGATGATCTCCAGCCGGCTGAGTGGTTTGCGCTTCTTGGCCAGAATATCGACCACATCCACGGCCGTGCAGGAAGACAGGGCAACCAGCAGCATTTGGGAAGGCCTGATACCATTTGGATCGTCCTCACCGGATAACACCACCGCGTGGTGGTTCGAATCCATCCCCACGAATTGTTGACCGGTGACCCATCGGACGGTGGTTGTCGGCATGTTTTGATCTCCTTTCATTCAGTGTTTCAGTGTTTGGTGTTTGGTGTTTGGTGTTGGGTGTATCGGATTCGGCTGCTGACGCGTGGGGTCCTGTTTGTTCGATGTTTAGCGGTCGATGTGTAGTGGCCTTCGAATTCTATCGTTCGGCCCCGCGTCGAAGCCGCCCATAAAACCTTGTCGGGCCCGCAGCGGAGAAACCGGGATGCAAGGTCCGCGCGGTTTCAGGCCAGGGCGTCCCGGACCACGCGATACCTGACAAAAATCTGCCCGGTCCCCAAAGGTTTGAAGTCGATCAGTTCGAGCGGCAGGGACATCGTATCGCAGAACAGGGTAAGGCCCGTACCGAAAATCTGCGGAACGTAGGTCAAGTAAAGCTCGTCAATCAGACCTGCCCGCGCAAAGAGCGTGTTGACTTGAGACCCGCCCGCCAGAACGGCCGCCGTGAATCCCTGCTTTTCGAGATCGGCCAGCAATTCCCGGGGAGGCTTGTCGGTGAAGACCAGGTCTTCGTGTCGGGAAACCCGGGCCTTGTTGCGGCTCAGGACGACATTTTTACGCCCCGGCAGCGGTTTTCCAATCGTATCGTACGTCTTCGATCCCATGATCAGGACCCCGGCCTCCAGCGTGATTCCCTTGAACAGGCGCTTGTCTTCGCGTCCGGTCCAATCCGGAAAGTGGTCCGAGTCACGCGCGATCATTCCGTCCACCGTCAATGCCATCAATAAAATGACTTTCATGCTGCGCTGCCCCGTTTCGTCTGCCAAAAAGAAATGAATTTTTATAAGGTCCTCGGCCTTGCCCCTCCCGCCGTCACTCGCCTTCGACCGGCTCGAAACTTCACGAATTTTTTCTCGTGCCCTTACTTCAGCTTGAACACCAGTTTCCATTCTTCGCCGCCCTTGCGGACCACCACCTCGTCCCGGTCGATCCGCACGATGACATAGCCTTCGAGCGTCGTGCCTTCGCGCATGATGCTGCCATTGATAACCGCCAGGCGGTCGGTGGGCGCCGAGGCCCACGATACCGCCTGAAGCTTCAGGTCGGTCGTCAAAACCGGCAGGTCGGCCGTCGCGGCGCGATCGGGTCCGGATTCCGGTGGGCGCGGCGGCGGCGGTAATATGCGGGGCCCGGCGGGAACCCGCTTGGCGGCCGGCGCCGATGCCTTGGGTGATGGCACCGCTTTCTGAACCGCCGGCGGGGCACCTTGGGGCAAGGGCGCCGCCTTTGCCACCGGCGGAGCGCTCGGCGGGGTGTCTTCCAATCTTGCCGGCGGGGGTTGCGATGGTGGCAGGACTGCCATTTCGGGGGGCGGTTGTTCTTGGAACGATTTGACG
>JBAPSB010000361.1:0-1637 GCA_049281435.1 Desulfobacterales bacterium | reverse complement strand
TCCATGCCCTCGTGCGCGACGAGGAGGGCAAGAAGATGAGCAAATCGAAGGGCAACGTCATCGACCCGCTGAGCGTGATCGACACCTACGGCACGGATGCCTTTCGGTTCACCCTGGCCGCCTTCGCCGCCCAGGGGCGCGACATCAAAATGTCCGAGAAACGGATCGAGGGCTACCGACACTTCATCAACAAGCTCTGGAACGCCGCCCGGCTGTGCCTGATGCACCTCACCGAAGAGCAACCCACCCCCGCTTTGGACAGCCGGTCGCTGCCGGACCGCTGGATCATTTCGCGGCTCAAGGCGCTGACCGACGCGGTCTCGGACGCCATCGACGGCTATCGCTTCAACGAGGCCGCCGGCGCGCTCTACAACTTCGTCTGGCACGAATTCTGCGACTGGTACCTGGAGGCCATCAAACCGGTGCTCTACGACCGGCAGGGGCCGGAACAGAAGGCGGCGACCCTGGCGGTGCTGCGGCGCTTGCTGGGTGACACCCTTATTCTGCTGCACCCGTTCATCCCCTTTGTCACCGAGGAGATCTGGCACAAGCTGCCGGGCGCCGAAGGCTCGATCATGCGCGCTGTCCATCCCTTAGACGACAAGCGCTTGGCCGCCCTCGCCCACGACCCGGAAGCCGAATCGCAAATGAAACTGATCTCGGACATCATCACCGGCGTGCGCAATGTGCGCGGCGAGATGGACCTGCCGCCCGCCCTCGAGTTGACCGTCGAATTTCAGTCCGAAGAGGAAGTGGTGCGCGCCGCGGTCGCTGAACATCGCGACCTCATCACCAACCTGGCGCGGCTCAAAACCCTTGGCGTAGCGGCGCCCGGCCGGAAACCGGCCTCGGCCGCCACGACGATCATCGCGGGCGGCACGCTGTTCGTTCCCCTGGAGGGCATCATCGATTTTGAAAAAGAAGCCGAGCGGCTGCAGAAGAGGATCAACAAGGTCAATGCCGACCTGATGCCGATCTTCAAGAAGCTGAACAACGAAGATTTTCTCAAGAAAGCCCCGGCGGAGGTGGTGGACGGGGCCAGGGAAAAACAGGAGCAGCTGCACCTGACCCTCCAGAAACTCGAAGCGACGCTGGCGAAGGTTAAGGAGTTGGGGAAGCCCCCTGGTGTTTGAGGGTTACGGGTTACGGGATGCGGGTTGCGGGGAGCGAGTCACGGGCGGCGGGATTGCGGGTTCACGATATCTGAATTAAACCTGTTGCCGTGCGCCGTGTGCCTTTCGCCTTTTGCCTTACACCCAATACCTTACACCCTGTACCGTTAAATTAATTGTTTTGTGTTTGGTGTTTTGTATTTGGTGTTTTGTGTTTGGGGTTGCGGGGTGGGGGTATGAATGCCATCGAAAAACTGATCGACCTGGCCTTTGAGGAAGACATCGGGTCCGGGGATGTGACGACCGAAAACCTGGTCGCGCCCGATTCCAGGGCAAGCGGCCAGATCGTCGCCAAGGAGGCGCTGGTACTGGCCGGCCTCGAGGTGGCGCGCATGGTTTTCGAGCGACTCGACCCCCACATCACCTGGCAGCCCCACTGCGCGGATGGCGACGCGGTTACTATCGGCACCGCGGTTTTGACGGTGTCGGGTAAACTGCGGGCCCTGCTGACGGGCGAGCGGGTGG
>JBAPSB010000360.1:0-53564 GCA_049281435.1 Desulfobacterales bacterium | reverse complement strand
CCCCAGTGCTGCGGCAGCTCGCCGGCCACCTTCGCCGGGGCGCTGGTCCAGGCCAGCGCCGAGTCCCTCAGCGGCCTGGTGGTCCACCAGTTGGTCAATCCGGGTGCGCCCTTCATCTATGGGGCTTTTACCACCATCATGGACATGCGTACCACCATTTTCTCATACGGTGCCGTGGAGATGAGCCTGATGACCGCGGCCATGGCCCAAATGGCTCAGTATCACCGGTTGCCCTTTTTCGGCACCGCCGGTGCTACGGACGCCAAGTTCTGCGACGCCCAGGCCGGCGCCGAAGCGGCCCTTCAGATCCTTTCGGCCGCCGCAGCCGGGTCGGGCCTGGTTCACGACTGCAGCAGCTGGATGGACCATGGTTCCGTGGCCTCCCCGGAGTTCATGGTTCTCGTCCACGACATCGTCGATGCGGTGAACCACTTCATGCAAGGCATCCCGGTTACCGAAGAGACGCTGGCCCTGGATGTCATCCACCGCGTGGGGCCGGGCGGACATTATCTCCAGGATGCCCATACCATGGATCATTTCAGGAAGATCAAGTATTCCGAAATTTTCGAACGCATGGTCCACGACCAATGGAGCGCGGCCGGTGCCAAAACATTCGAGCAACGACTGCAGGAAGTGACCCTGAAAAAAATGGCGCATCGACCGGAACCGCTGCCTGAGGAAACCATCAAGGCGTTGGACGAGATGCAAAAAAACTGGAAGTAGCACGGTTCGTCGGCCGGGCGGATGGTGAAAGCCGCTCACCTTCGAGAAGGGGAGTTCAGAATTCCAATATCAGCGCCATGCGTGGCCGTTTACGAATGGTAAAATTTGTTCAAACCAAAAACAAAACGCTCGGCTATTTCTTGAACGGGGCGCCATCAGCCGCCCGCCAAAGCCGGTATCCTATCGGCAGTCGATGAAGTGAATCGATAGTGGTCCCCTGCCTCTGATCGGAGTGTTCCTGCCTTACCCTGCCTGCGACATCCTCTCGATGACCCCTCCCAAGCGCCGGATGGCCGGGGTTGCCTCGTCCGACCAGTTGGCCGCGTTCAGTCGGATGAAATTGCGATACCGGTCCCCCGAGGAGAAAAGATGACCAGGGGTGATGGCGATGCCTTCCTTGAGCGCGGTTTTGTAGAGGGTCAGGGCATCGACGCATTCGGGCAGCTCGGTCCACAGCAGATAGCCGCCGGACGGGTCCGTCACCCGGATGTCGGGCGGAAAAAAGCGGATCACCGCCCGCCGCAGTTCGGTGACGCGCTGTTGATAGATGCGGCGGATCCGGCGCAGATGCTGGTGATAGCCTCCTTCGGCCATAAATGCGGCCACGGCCACCTGGGGCAAGGTGGCCGTGGCGAGAGTGGTGCTGTACTTCAGCCACTCCACGGTTGACCGGCAACGTCCCGGCGCGGCCCATCCGACCCTGAGCCCGGGCGACAGCGTTTTTGAGAAAGAAGCGCACCACAGGACCAGCCCGGCGGTGTCGAATGCCTTGCAGGACAGCGGCCGCTTGGCTGAAAAATGAATATCACCGAAGATATTTTTGTGGCTGTTATTCTTGTGTCGGACAGAGTATAGTTGATGTCAAGGTAACGCAGGTTGCCTGTAAACAGGCTGCCTCGGATCAGGGGGGGGGTGGTCCCCGGCCACGCCGGTTTCCACCGGCTGATTTGTCTACCGCAATAGCGATCCTGCCCCGGTGAGGGGGCGGGGGGAGGTGACTGTGATGAATCCTCGATCTCTGATTACCGGAAACATCAACCGATCCGAAAAGCGATTTATTCTTCAATTAAAGGCCTCATTGCCGTGAACGAAAACCGACTGGCCATGCTGATGCTCTTTTCAGCGGCCATTTTCTGGAGCACCAGCGGGGTGCTGATCAAACTGGTCGCCCTGCATCCACTGGCCATTGCCGGCTGGCGCAGCCTGATTGCCGGCGGCGTTATCCTGCTGCTGTGCAGGAAAGAAGTGAAGATCAGCTGGGGCCCCAACGCGCTGCTCGCGGCCGCCTGCATGGGCCTGTGCTGCATCTGCTTCGTGGTCGCCACCAAGCTCACCACGGCCGCCAATGCCATCGTACTCCAGTATGCTGCATCGGTCTATGTGGCCGTATTGGCGCCCAAAATGCTCGGTGAGCCCACCCGCAGACAGGACTGGTATTTTCTGTCGCTGGTCCTGTCCGGCATCGGCCTATTTTTCATGGACGACCTTTCCCTGCGCGGCACTCTGGGCATCCTGGTCGCCATTATGGGGTCAATCTTCTGGGCCGGCGCCGCGATTTTTCTGCGAAAATCCCGCAGCGTCTCAACCGCCTGGCCCATCGCCCTGGGCAATTTCATGGCTGTGGGACTGTGCCTGCCATTCATGTTCCGGCAGGTGCCCACGTCAATGGACTGGCTTGGTTTGGCGGGCCTGGGGATCATCTCTTTGGGCGCCGGGTATGCTGTCTTTTCCTATGCGATCAAGCGGGTGCGGGCGCTCGAGTCGGTCCTGATCCCTTCCATCGAAGCATTGATCAATCCCCTGTGGGTCTTTCTGGCCACCGGTGAGGCTCCCGGCATGTGGGCGTTTATCGGGGGTACCCTGGTGCTGGCCGCGGTGACGGTGCGCGGCATTAACACGGCACATTGCGGCCGGACCGCGATTGCGCGGGTGAAGCCGACGACGATCAGGTGTGCTGCGGAGTGAACCCCGACCCGCAGATACGAAGCTGTCAATTGCGGTCACCCGGCGTAATCCGATAGAGAGCTTGTTAATACATAGGATAGCCCGAGCGTCTTCCTTTGAATTGATAAGCCCCTGGAGGTGTGGTACCGCTTGGAATGATTTCGGTGATTGGCTTTAATCCGCATGGAAGACAATGGCGCCATCCTCCTTCAGCCCGGCTCGCCTAACTGTTTCCGGCATCATTTCCGTCCTGGTGGCGGCGGCCTGCTGGGGCGCTTCGGGGATATTCGTCAAGCTGATCCTCTCCTCTGTGCCGGTCTCGTCCCTGAACCTGGCCTTCTGGCGCGATGCCGCTGCATTTGCGGTGTTTTTTTTTCTGGCCTGGATTTTTGAACGCGGCCGCATCATGGTGCCGAAATCGGCCTGGCCCTGGCTGGCGGCCATGGGGATTTGCCTGGGGAGTTTCCACGTTGTGCTTAATTTAGGGTATCTGCTCAACGGTGCGGCCATCACTACCGTTCAGCAGGCGGCCATGCCGGCCATCGTTCTGGTTGCGGCCCGCTTTATCTGGAAAGAACCGCTCACCGGACTGAAACTCTTTTCGCTGCTGCTCATCGGAATCGGCACGCTTCTGGTGTCCGGGCTGCTGCGGGCCGGCGCCCCGAACGTCACCGCCACCAGCATTCTGGTGGGTTTTTTCGTCCCGGCATTTTATGCCGCCTGGAGCCTCTTCGGCAAAAGACTGCGGTCGAGCCATAGCGCCGTGGTCACGCTGACCTGGGCCTTCGGTATCGCGGCCATGGTCCTGCTGCCTTTCCAACTTTTCACGGGAAGTTTTTGGCCAACGTCGCTGCCAGTCAAGGCCTTCCTGCAGTTTGCGGGATTGATCGGCATCTCCACCGTCGCCGCGTTCTTTGCCTATACCTTTGGCCTGGGGCGCCTGCCGGCCGGCATCGCCACGATCCTGGTGATGTCCGAGATCGCTTTTGCGGTCTTTTACGCCCGCTTTTTTCTGGGGGAAGTCCTCTCTGACCTGGAAGTGGCCGGTGCTCTGCTGGTCGTCATGGGTGTTTTGGTCTTGGCTGTGCCCCGCAAAGGACGTAAAATGTCCCCCGAAGGGTATCCTGCAGTATCGGACAAATAAGACGGATTTGGTGAGCGGGGCATGATGACCCCTTGTGGCGGATATCACAAGAAATGACGTCGGAAAGAATCTACATTATTGCTTGCAGTGTGCTGGCCCGGGACCTCGAACAGGCTGCCGGGCAGCTGCAGCTTGCCGTGGGAACCGAGTTTTTGCCCGGGGGGCTGCACGAACACCCCGACAAACTGCGTCAGCGGCTGCAAACGGCCGTGGAGCGGGCATCGCGGTCCGGCAATTGGGATCGCATCGCCATAGGCTATGGGGTGTGCGGCCGCGGAACGGTGGGAATTCAGGCGCAAGATATTCCCCTGAACATCCCTCGCGTTCACGACTGCATCTCCTTGTTTCTCGGCGGCGACCACCTCTACCAGGAGCAGTTCAGACGCTATCCCGGCACGTATTACATTACCGAAGGCTGGCTGGCCGGCAAGGGTGATTCCGAAGAACAAGACCGCCCCTATGCCTGGATGGGCGATACAAAAGTTTTTATGGACGAACTGGTGGATCGATACGGCGCCCGACACGCCGAAGAAACCTTCGCGTTTCTCAACAGCTGGCGTTCCAATTACCAACGCGCCGCTTATATCGATACGGGACTGGGAGAGACCCGCGGCAAAGCCCGCCGCCGCGCCATGAAAATGGCGGAAGAAAACAACTGGAAGTACCAGGAACTGCAAGGGGATGCACGACTGCTGAGGCTCTTGTTGACCACCGCAGAGACCACGGATGAAATACTGGTTGTTCCTCCAAGACATGTCGTTATCTTCCATCCGCTGCACAAGGGGCTTGCATGTGCTACCGGGAGTATGGATACAGCCCTTGTTCAGGAACGCGTGGAGATTTTTGACGGTGGCACCCCCGAGAAATCCGTTCCCCTGCACTCGGGATTGGGAATCGATGCCGGCGGCACCTATACCGATGCGGTCATCTTTGATTTCGAGACCGAAACGGTGCGGTGCAAAAGCAAAGCCCTGACAACCCGCTGGGATTTTACGGTCGGCATCGGGGAGGCGTTGGCCGGGTTGGACAAGTCTTTATTGAAGGCCGTTCAGCTTGTTTCGGTGTCAACGACCCTGGCCACCAATGCTATTGTCGAAAACGACGGCCAGAAGGTCGGACTGCTCATCATGCCCCCACCCGGCTTTCGCGCTGACAAGGAAATCATCCATTTTCCCCAATACTGCCTTTCGGCAAGGCTGGACATCACCGGAAAGGAAATGGCGCCGCTCGACGAGCAGGAAGTCCGCCGAATTGCCCGCCGGATGCTCGATCGGATGGACGTCGAGGCGTTTGCGGTTTCAGGCTATGCCGGCTCGATCAATCCGGAACACGAGTTGCGGATCAAGCAACTCCTTCAGGAGGAAACGGGGAAATTCGCCTGTTGCGGCCATGAACTCTCGCAGATGCTCAATTTCAAGCTGCGGGCCGAGACGGCGGTCCACAACGCCCGCATCGTCCCCCGTGTGATACGGCTGCTGGAAGGTATTTCCGAGGTTCTCGAGGAACGGGGAATCTGTGCACCGATGATGGTCGTCCGGGGCGATGGCACATTGATGGGACGCACCATTGCACAACAGCGTCCGGTGGAAACTATCCTGAGCGGTCCGGCTGCCAGTGTCGCCGGTGTTCGATTTCTGACGAAAGCCGATGACGGGATCGTGGTGGACATGGGGGGCACCACCACCGATATTGCCGTGCTGGAAAAAGGCACTGTGCGCCTCTGCAGTCAGGGGGCGCACATCGGTTCCGCCCGCACGCATATAAAGGCGCTTGAGATTTACACCACCGGGCTGGGCGGAGACAGTTTTATTGATTGCCGGCACGGCCAGTGGTGCATCGGTCCGCGGCGCGTCGCGCCGGTGGCATGGCTGGGTAGCCGGGACACTCATCTGGACCAGGCGCTTGACCATCTCTGGGGCAGAAAACAGCACTTTCGGAATTCCTGGACGGCAACGCAACTGCTGACCCTGATAAATCATAATATCCTGTTTCTACTTACAGAATTAGAGAAACGCATCGTGGAGTTGGTGGACGGGAGGCCCCGCAGCCTGGACGAGATCTGCCAACAACTCGATGTCCCGCACCCGGGCGCTTTGCCCCTGGAACGCCTCGAATCCGGGTTTGTCATCCAGCGCTGTGGCCTGACGCCGACGGACTTGCTGCACGTGACGGGCCGGTTCACTCAATGGGACGGCGAGGCCTCGCGGCGGATGGTCATGCTTTTTGCCGGGGCATCCGGGATGTCGGAAAGTGACATCGTCTCACGCCTGATGCACCTGACGACCGAAAACCTGACCATGGCCATTATTTCCAGCCAACTCGAAACTTTCGGCAAAACCGGTGCCATCGAGTCTTGTGCGACCTGTCGAAAACTGTTCGACACCCTTTTCGGCAGAGACAATAAACCATTTTCGGTACGCCTCTCGTTTCATCATCCGATAATCGGTGTCGGAGCCCCCATTGGTCATTTCCTGCCCCAGGTCTGCCAGGTGTTGGGTTCGGAGGCCGTCATCCCTGA
Source organism: Desulfobacterales bacterium (assembly GCA_049281435.1). Classification (GTDB taxonomy): domain Bacteria; phylum Desulfobacterota; class Desulfobacteria; order Desulfobacterales; family SG8-13; genus JARFQH01. The sequence continues at coordinate 47,235 of JBAPSB010000360.1, read as the reverse complement.
AAACAGCGACGTGGCAAACGCTATCGGTGCCATTACAAGCGGTGTAAGCGTTGAGCGTCAGATGACCGTCAAGCCGGATGGTTCCGGAAAATTTTATGTCCAGGGTCTTGCGGGTAGCCGTCGGTTCGACGATTTCATCGAGGCGGAGAGGCATGCCAGGCAGGCGCTTGTTGCCGCCATGCGCAAAATGGCGAAAATGGCCGGTACCAACCAAACCGGTGTGACCTTAACGACCAGGGACCTGCTGGGGAAAACTTCTTTGGGAGACGATATCTTTCTGGGAAGAGAAATAGTCGCGCACTTGCAGGGAAGACCTGATTTTGTTCAGTGATATGGGTTTGATCTTTTCATCCGCTCTCAGTTGGCAAAACGAGTTTGCCCACGAAATTTTTGGCGAGAGAATCTCTTTGAGCCGCAACGGTCAACGTATATGCGTGGGTACAGGCATGTCGGTTCGGTATTGAAGCATATCAAACCCGCCGAAACCGGTGAGCAACACAGCGTTCATCTTTTCAGGAATGTGGCCTTGCATGCCCCTGTCTCCTCAACCATATAATTTATCGCAGCCGGTATTTTCGTTAGACCGTATGGCCCCCCTGCCGTGCGCCTCATTGCTGCGACCCGTCCGACCCTTGACCCGGCCAAGCGAGGGGGGTATCATAACCACATTCAACCGGTGGTTCAAACGGTTTCGGTTCCGGGCTGCCCGCGGCGGTCGGAGCGTTTTTCACTCAGCGGCAGGATTACTTACCGGCCATTTCTTGACTGCATAAGTCATTCTGCCGCCCGCAACCAAGGAGGAGCACAATGGCGGTAAAAATTCTCATCAAACGCAAGATTCCGGCCGACAAAGCCAGACCGATGATCCCACTCTTCAAAAAGATGCGGGCGATGGCGACCCAACAGTCCGGCTACATTTCCGGGGAAACCCTGAAACGCCTGGACACGCCGGATGAGTTTATCGTCATCAGCACCTGGAATTCTTCGGATGACTGGAAAAACTGGCTGGAAAGCGCCGACCGCCAAAAGATCCAAGATGAAATCGACCGGCTCCTGGGCGGTGAGACCGTCTATGAAATTTACCATTACGGTTTCAGCGAATAAGCCGGCCTGAAACGTGCTTTGGCCGACCGGACGCCTTGGTGATCGGCGTCGGTTGTGGGCCAAGGAGACCCGCATGTGCGGCAGATTTGTCCGGCATAGTTCCCTCGAACTGATTGAGAAAACCTTCAACGTCGATAGCCCTGCCGTCAAGGCGACCCCCAGTTACAACATCGCGCCGACCCAGCCGGTCGTAGCGGTGGTGCGAGACGATCACACCCGCCTGGTCGAGTTTCAGTGGGGATTGGTGCCATTTTTTGCCAAAGATGCCGCGGGGGCGGCCAGGCTGATCAACGCCCGTGCGGAAACACTGGCCGCCAAGCCGAGTTTCCGGGCGGCGTTCAGGAAACGGCGCTGTCTGGTTGTCGCCGATGGTTTCTACGAATGGACGGGGACCAAAGGACACAAGCAGGCCTGGTATATTACGCTGCCAAACGGCGGTCCCTTCGGCTTCGCGGGGCTGTGGGATACCTGGCGCGGGGACGGTCGGATGGCGGAAATCCGCTCCTGCACGATTGTCACCACCGCCGCCAGCCCTTGGCTGCGGGACCTTCACGACCGCATGCCCGTGATTTTGAAGGCCGAAGCCTACGATGCCTGGCTCGATCCGGCCAATCAGGATGCCGGCCGGTTGCAGTCGATACTGCAAGACGGCTGCCACGTCGAGTTCAGCCGGAAAGCCGTGTCTGCGCGCGTCAATTATGTCGGCAACACGGATGCCGGTTGTATAGAACCTGTTCGAGGTGATTCCGATGAAAATGATGCGCCGGCGTGAAGGGCTTCAGCTGGCGGCGTTTGCGGCGACCGGCCTCCTCACTTTCGGTGTTTTTTACCTTCTCGCCTTCAAATTCATCCCCCCGGCCCAAGATGTACAGGATTATTATGCCGGCGTCATCGGCTTCGCAGACACGGCGGGACCGCTGGAAACCGGTGCAACGGCGGCGCCGGACGGCGCGATCGGAACGCCCCTGGTGCTCGCGCGCGATCAAGAAGTCCCCGTCGGCGAAACGGTCCTCATCTATCGCGGCCTGGCCGCGGGCCGGTCATTCGACATCGATGTCATCATCCCCGCCTACGACCCGCAAAGCCCTTTCCGTCATCGGTTCAGCCAGGCCGAAGCCAAAAAAGGATTTGTGCTGGGGCCCCACGCCTACCGCCTGCTTTCCGCCACGCGCTCGGTCCTGCATCTCGAGCCGACCGGCGGGTAAAGCCGCCGCTCTCAGACCAGTTTCAAGTGCCGGGCCTGTTCCCAGAGTTGCTGAGCCAGCCGCACGGTGGCGCGGTCGACCATGCGGCCGTCGACCGCGGCAGCGCCGCGTCCGGCCGCTTGCGCTTCCTCGTAGGCCTGAATGACGCGCCGGGCGCGGTCGATGTCGGCCGGCGCCGGCGAAAAGACGGTGTTGATAGTATCGAGCTGTTCGGGGTGGATCGCCCATTTGCCGTCGAAGCCGAGCGCCCCGGCCATGACCGCCGAACGACGCAGCCCCTGCGCGTCTTTGAAATTGCCGTAGGGAGCATCGATCGCCAGCAGGCCATGGGCCTTGGCGGCCATCACGAGGCGGCTCATGGCAAAATGCCAGCGATGCCCGGGATACAATTCTTCTTCTTTCTCCCCGTGGCCGGAAATAGAGGCCAGGCGGGCGCCGATCGAGGCCGAATAATCGGCCACCCCGAATACCAGGGTCACGAGGCGGTCGCTGGCGCCGGCAATTTCCAAGACGCTCGCCAACCCCCAGGCCGATTCGATGATGGCTTCCAGTCCGATGCGGTGGGTGTAGCCTTTGGCCAACGCGATGCCGGTCAACAATTTATCGGCAAAGTGAATGTCGGCGCAGTGATCGACCTTGGGAACGACGATGGCATCGAGCCGGTCGCCGGCCTCCTCGCCCAGGACCAGCAGGTCGCGGTAGCCGAAGGCGGTATCCAGGGCATTGATGCGGGCCGTGATGACTTTTCCGTTCCAGTCGCTGGTCCGCAGGGCCGTGACGACTGCGGTGCGGGCAGCCTCCTTGGCTTCGGGCGGCACGCTGTCTTCCAGATCGAGCATGATGACATCCGCCCGGCTGTCGCGGGCCTTGCGATGCATTTTTTCGACATGACCGGGGACCGATAAAACGGTTCTGCGTGGTTTCATAAGAAGGGTCCTATCAAGAATAAATTTTGAACGTCGAACATCGAACATTCAACGCTGAACGTCGAATAAGGAGGTCGCTTCGCTCCACTATCTGGTTTTCAAAAAGACAACTTCCTTATGCACCATTCGATGTTGGACGTTCGATGTTCGACGTTCATCTGCTCGAAATTCCAGGCATCGTGGCGGCCCTCAGTGCCGAGAAAACGGACAGGTTCATGAAAAATAGTCCCATCCCGCCGCGGGACTCGACCGCCTGACCCTCCGACATGAGCCGGCCGGAGATTACGGGAAAAGGGTCTGGAGCAAAAACCGGCTCATGGCCGGCAGTCGGCTCTTTTGTAGAGAATCAGCGGCCGTTCGTCAACTGCCAAAGTCCGGTATACAAGGGTCGACATGGAGGCCATGGCCGGGTAGGGGTCTGACAGGCCGACGGCGGAGAGGCTGTGCTTTAATTCCGGCGTCGGCGGCAATGCGCTGGCCCACAGCAGCGTGAAGGTGATCACATCACCGTGGGTCACGGCCGCCACCTGCCGGCCGGCGAATTTTTTACGGATCCGGTAAATGAATTGTTGCACCCTGCGGATGATGTCCCGGGGCTGTTCGCACGGCGGCACTGCACCGGTATACGTATCGCCGCCGAGCGCGTCGACCACCTTCTTCGACTGCCCTTCGAAGGGACCGCACACTTCGGTCAAGAGGCGCGACGTATGAACTTTCAGGTGCGGGTGATAGGCTTGGATGGCGGCGGCTGTTTGTTTTGCGCGCAGAAGCGGGCTGGCGTAAATGGCCGCCAGGGGTTCGCTGCTCAAGGCGCGGGCCGCGCACCCGGCTTCGAACCGCCCCCGGCGGCTCAGCCCGAAGCCGGGCAGGCGGCCGTAAACGATTTTTTCGGGATTTTGGACCCGGCCATGGCGCACCAACGTCAACCGGGTGGTGTTATGAGAAACAAGCGGCGGCAAGGGGTCACGCGGGGCCGGCTGAAGGAAACCGGAGGCTGCCGATCTCTTCATTCTTTTTCTTACTCGGTATCATTTTTATCGGGATTTCGACTTCAAGAAAAACACTGCCGTCATAATAGCCAGTCGGCAATGTCCGCCAAGACCCGCCACCCGGCCGGGGTGATAAACGATCCGGCAACCGGGACGAAAGGCCGTGAAACCGCGCCGACTATAGCATACCGCAGATCAATAGCCACCTTTTTTTTTCCGCGTGGGACCTCGTTCGTGACCCCTTTACGGCCTGACGGGACCAGACGACAGTGTCTGTAGATTGGCGGCGGCTGCCAGCCGTATTCCGAAATCGGTTGTTCGGGCGCTGGCGCCGACTTTGCTTCTCTAAAGTCTGACCGATTGCGGTAATTACCCCCCGTCGGTTACAGATGTCACCATTGCGAGGGGAAACATGCCGCCGCCCGCGTTGGATTCAAGCGAAACCACCCCTGCGATTTATAACAATTTTGAATAAATAAACATAATAATTTACGAATATGTAAAGTATGGTGATGGGGCTTTCCCCGGCTTCATATATAAGTAATACCGTATATTCAGCATCTTAAATTAAACTGCCCCCTTTTCCACATTTGGCACATCCTTTGCCTAACTTACCATCCGCAATGGGACTCCCCATTGACTGAAGCTGGCCTAAGAAATCTTGTTTCCAAACCTGTTTTTCTGAACGGGTTTTAACCTGTATCTGCCGGGGTTTCAGTGATGACTTTCAACGGCGGAACTATTCAACGCGGAAAGGGAGGTGATCGAGGCCAAATAGAGAAATTCCGGCTGCGGCCGGACGACTACCGGACGCCAAACGAAAAACGGAAAAAAACACCGCTACACTTTTACTTCCACGGGAGGAAAACAGATGAAATCGGTTCTTTGTACAGTCATGGTTCTGATGCTGACCATAGCCGGCCTTGGTTGCGGTCTCGATTCGGCCCGGGCCGATGACACTTCCGGATCGGTATTAGATCCGGCCAATTTCAGTGCCACCCTGACGCTGGCCACCGATTACGTGTTTCGAGGAATTTCGCAGACCGATCAGAACCCCGCGGTTCAGGGCAGCATCGACTACGCGCACCCGCTGGGGATTTACGCCGGAATCTGGGGCTCGAACGTGAATTCGAGTATTTCAAAGGGCGGCGTCGAAATCGATTATTACGCCGGGTACCGGCGGGAGATTTTTCCGAATTTTGGATTCGATATTTCGGCCATTTACTACAGCTACCCCGGTGGCGGCGGCGACCCCGACCCGAATTACTTCGAAGGCCACCTGGGGTTGAGCTATCAGTTCAAGGATCTGCCGCTGAGCCCCAATCTGGGTGCGGCCTATTACTACTCGCCCGATTTTTTCGGCGAGGACGGCGCCGGGCATTATGTCAATGGCAGCCTCGCCCTGAGTCTGCCTTTTGATCTCACCCTGTCGGGTCTGGTCGGTTATCAGAACGTCGAAGGGGATCAAACGACTGGCTTCGGGCAGGGAAAAAACGGCGGGGACGGCTACGATTACGTTAATTGGCGCATCGGTATTGCGAAAGAAGTGCTGAAATTCGTGCTCGACCTGAGCTGGACGGACACCAACGAATCGGATTTCCTGGGCGATGACATCGCCGGCTCGCATGTGGTGTTCAGTGTTTCAAGGACCTTTTAAAACCCCCTCTGCTTCCGATCAACCGCCTTTCAGACCGCAGACATCCCCGGGGAGACGGGCCTGGGCGGCCGTTTCCCCGCGACCCACTTTTCTTCCGCCCCATTTTTAATCGACGGATTGACATGCCGCTGAATTGCGAATATAGTGCCGATCACGCTTTACAATAGTGATGTTTTTTCTTTTAAATAAAGATAGTTAAAAGGGGATAGCCATGGGCTTGCTAAACAGGTCGGTTGAAAAGTTTACGCGGGAGCAGCGGGATTTTTTCGATGACAGTCTGACCGATGAAGACCAGAAGAAGCAGGTCTCGATACCGGTCGTGACGGTCGCCATGGAGCCGGGCAGCGGCGGCTACCTGGTGGCCGAAGAACTGGCCCGGAGGCTGAGCTTCAACCTGTATCACAAGAACATACTCAACGCGATCGCGCACAGCGCCGACACCAACAGCGAGGTGCTGGATATGATCGAAAAGGAGAGGTTCTCGAAGATCCAGGACTTCGTCTCATCCCTGCTCCAGGACAACTATGTCTACTCGGGCGCCTACGTCCAGCACCTCACGAAGATCGTCAATTCGTTGGGGATCATCGGCCGGGCCGTGATCGTGGGCCGGGGCGCGAATTTCATCCTGCCTCCCGAAAAACGGTTTGCCATCCGTATCATCGCGCCCGAGGAGGTCAGGGTGAAAAATGTCGCCTTTCATTTTGATGTGTCCCTGGCGGAGGCCAAAAAGCGGATCAAGAACAGAGAGAACCGGCGCAAGTCATTTATCAAGAGCACCTTCCAGAAAGACATCGACGAACTCGAGGCCTACGACCTGATCATCAATACCGCCCGGCTGGACCTGCCGACGGCCGTCGAGACCGCCATCGGTACCATCCTGGGCGCCCAGAAGAACCGGGTTTTCGAAAAACCGACCGCCTTCATTCTGCGCAGTGGAAAATGACGGGCGGTTGTGAGCATGGCCCCGGAAAGCGGCCGTTTCATTTCGGCATCTTCTTGCCATAGATCAGCGCTTCCGGATGGCGTTCGAGGTAGTCGGTCAGGTCGCGCAGCGACCGCGCCGCGGCCGACAGCTCGCGCAGGGCGCTGTTCACGTTGACCTGCAGCGGCGCCTCGGTCCCCAGGACGGTATCGACCCGGGCGAGCGCTTTTTGCGCCTGCGCCAGGGTGGCGGTTATTTCCGGGGTCACGCCGGTTCTCAGTTCGCCGATAAATAGCCGCATTTCATCGAGGATCGTTTTCAGGCTGCGGCTGGCTTCCTGCAACTCGGGTGCGGCGACCAGCCGTTTGGTGCTGCGCAGGGTATCGCTCAAATCCTTTCCGATCTGCGCGATAGGCAGGTTGTCGATCTTGGTGAGGATCTGGCTCACGCGGGTGCCGATTTCCTCGATGGGCGCCGGCACGGTGGGCAGTTCCGGATAGGGTGTTTTCCACACGATTTTGCGCTGCGGGGCGCCGGGAAAGATGTCCAGCGACACGAGCTGCTGGCCGGTGATCAGATTGCCGATCTTGAGCTGACCCCGCAGCCCCTTCTCCACGAGGCTGTCGAGAATCTTGTGTTGCGCCGCCTCTGCCTGGGGCATGTCGGTTGTCGTTATGAACCGTTCCGGTTCGATTTCAATCAGGACCGGTATGCGAAAATCCCGTTTCTGCGGATTGAACTCCAGATTGACGTCGATGACCCTGCCCACGTTTATGCCCCTGAATTCCACCGGCGCACCGGCGGCCAGGCCGCTCACCGACCCATCGAAGTAAAGCACGAAATAACTTTTTACCGTGTACGTTTTTTCCTGGCTGGCAAAATAACTCTCGTACAGGTTAAACACCTGACCATCGGGGGCCGGACCGCCGGACTCGAGATAGTCCGGAACATCGAAGGCGATGCCGCCCACCAGCAGGGTGACCAGGGATTCCATTGTGAGCCGGATGCCTTTGGTGTCGATCGACACGTCTGCTCCGCTGGCATTCCAGAAGCGCGTGTTTTTGAAAGTGTAGTTTTGGTAAGGGGAATTGATGAAAATCTTGATGGAAACCGCTTTGCCGCCTTCGGTCAACTGGTAGCCGACGACTTGCCCGACCCTGATCTGCCGGAAGTAAACCGGTGACCCGATATCGAGCGAACCGCGCCGCTCGGCCAGAAGAATGAAATAGCGGCCCGGCAGATTGGTGGTGACGATCGGCGGCTCTTCCAGCCCGGTGAAGTGCCGGGCAGCTTTACCGGGCTGGCCCGGATCCAGGCCGATATAGACGCCGGAAAACAAGGTCTGCAGCCCGGTGACGCCGCTGACGTTGATCCGGGCGCGGACCACCCAGAAACGGGTGTTTGCGAAAAGAAGTTTTTCGGCCTGCCGAACGAGTTTGGCCGTCACGACCACATGGCCCAGGTCCGGGCTGAGGCTGATCTCCTCGATTTGCCCCAAATCCACGTCCTTGTATTTGATCCTGGTTTTACCGGCTTCGAGTCCCTCGGCCGTCTTGAAGGTGATCGTAATCGTCGGGCCCCTTTCGGCCTGGGCCTTATAGAGCAGCCAGGCACCGATGAGCGCGGCGACCAGCGGAATGAGCCAGACAAACGAAAACTGACGTTTCCGCGACTGGACCTCGACTTCGGGAATCGTGTCACTCGGGGGCGTTTGCGCTTCCTGTGCGCTCATTGATAGACTCCTTGTTGTCCCATATCAGGCGGGGATCCAGATTCATGGCGGCCAACAGGGTGAGCACCACCACCGCGGCAAAGAACACGACCGCCGGACCGGCTTCGAATGTGGCCACGGCCCCGAGCTTGACCAGGGCCACCGAGATCGTGATGACGTATATGTCGACCATCGACCAGCGGCCGACCATCTCCGTGACGCGATAAAAACGGGTGCGGTCCTTCGGGCGCCAGGTCGAGCGGCGGCGGATGGAAATCAACAGAAAGGAGAGGATGACCAGCTTTATCAGCGGCACGCATATGCTGGCGACGAAGATCACCAGCGCGATCGGCCACATGCCGGTGTGGATGAAGTACATCACACCGCTCATGATGGTGTCGGTCTGCACCTTGCCGAACGAAATCGCCCGCGTGGCGGGCAGTACATTGGCCGGGATGTAGCAGATCGCGGCCGCCACCAGCAGCGCCCAGGTGCGGGTGATGCTGCGGGGCCTGCGCTGGTAAATGCCGGCGCCGCAGCGCGGGCATTGCGTGGGCCGGCTGTCACTTAACGGGTGGGGCCGGCAGAGCAGGTGGCAGCTGCGGCAGCTGACCAGGGACCTGCTCTTGGCGGTGATCGGTGGGGGTGTCATCGGTGGTCCCACCATTTCTCCCAGACGCTGTGCGGATCAAGTGAGGCCGAGATGGCCGCCAATACATAAATGAGGCCGAAGAAACAGAAGAGCGAAATTCCGGGAACGATATCCGCCATCCGCGCCAGCTTGACCAGGGCCACCAGAATGCCGAGCATGAACACCTCCAGCATGCTCCAGGGCTGCATGGCGCGCACCCACCGGAATACCCGCCAGATGGCCGGCGGCAGGCGATCGAGTTTCAGCGGCAGCAGCACGTACAACAGGCCGGTCAACTGCACCAGGGGCGAAATGAACGTGGTGAGCAGGACCAGAGCCGCAATCAGCGGCAGGCCCTGGCGGTAGAGTTCCATGATGCCCGACAACAAAACGATCTGCTGCTGTTGTCCTTCGAGTTTCATCCCCAGAAACGGAAACGAATTGGCCAGGACCAACAGGATCAGTCCGGCGATATTCAGGGCCAGAGTGCGCTCCAGGCTGTTGCGCCGCCGCCGGTAGAGAACCGCGCCGCAGCGCGTGCAGCGGGCCTGCGTGCCGACCGCCAGCGGGCGGGTGCGGTGCAGCAGGTCACATTCATGACAGGCGATCATTCTTGACGCAGACAATGACACATCCTTTTCGGAAAGCTCGCCGGCCGCGCGGATGCCGTGCCGGTACCCCCATCATCATCGTTCAAAAACGGGCTTTCTGTCAAGGGTGCCAAGCGGATCATCTCCCGGCGGATGCCGCCTTTATTTCCGCCAACACCCGGTCGGTGACCGCGACCGTCCCGGCCGTGCCGCCCAGATCCGGGGTGATGAATCGGGCGGCCGTCACCGCCTCGATGGCCCGCATCAGCACTGCGGCCGCCTGTTTCTGCCCCAGGAAGTCGAGCATCATCTGCACCGACCAGAGCGTTGCGATGGGGTTGGCGACGCCCTTGCCGGCGATGTCGGGCGCCGATCCGTGCACCGGTTCGAACATGGAGGGGTACTTGCGGTCGATGTTGAGATTGGCCGAAGGGGCAATGCCGATTCCGCCGGCCACCGCGGGGCCTAAATCGGAGAGGATATCGCCGAAGAGATTGCTGCCGACCACCACATCGAACCAGTCCGGATGCTGGACGAAATGGGCCGCCAGAATGTCGATGTGAAACCGGTCTCGCCGCACGTCGGGATACGTGCGGCCGATCGCCTCGAAGCGTTCGTCCCAAAAGGGCATGGTGTGCTTGATGCCGTTTGACTTGGTGGCCGATGTCAGGTGCCGAGCCGGCCTCGTGCGGGCCAGCTCGAAAGCAAAGCCGATAATGCGGTCCACGCCGCGCCGGGTGAAAACGCTCTCCTGCACCACGACTTCCTGATCGGTTCCGGCAAAAAGCCGTCCGCCGATTTCCGAATACTCGCCCTCGGTGTTTTCACGCACGACCACCAGATCGATCTCCTCCGGGCGGCGGCCGGCCAGCGGGCTGGCGATGCCGGGCAGCAAGCGCACCGGTCGCAGGTTCACAAACTGGTCGAAGCCCCGCCGGATGGGCAGCAGCAGGCCCCACAGCGAAATGTGGTCCGGTACGCTCGGATCCCCCACCGCCCCCAACAAAATGGCATCGAAGGCCTTCAGCCGATCCAGACCGTCGGCGGGCATCATTTCGCCGTGCCGAAGATAATGACCGCACGAATAGGGAAACTCGGTAAACGTTACGCCGAAGCCGTATGCAACGGCCAAGGCCTCCAGCATCCGGACACCTTCGGGGATCACTTCCCGGCCGATGCCGTCACCCGGAATGAGGGCAATCCTGTAGTCCATGGTCGACACCTCTCCTCTCAACGCCTGACGGCTTCTACGGTTTTGCGCTCACCAGATCGATGACCGTCACCTCGGGCGGGGAGAGGAACCGGATGGGGGGGCCCCAGGTTCCCGATCCCCGGCTCACGTAGAGTCGCGAGCCGTTGCCGAGTTGCAGCATGCCGGCCGAGCGCGGGTACATCAGGTCGATCAATACGGTGAAGGGAAAAATCTGGCCCTTGTGGGTATGGCCCGACAGCTGAAGGTCGAAGAGGCCGATAGCGGCTTCCTCGGGCAGGGGGCGATGTTTCAGCAAAATCGTAAAAGCGGAGCGGGAAAGATCGTCTAAGAGGGATTTTTCCGAGGCCCTGGCGCCCGCATCGAAACGATAGCCGGCCGGATCGTCCACGCCGGCCAGATTCAAAGCCGGCGATACCGACAGCGCCCGCCCCTGCAGAACCGTGAATCCGGCCTCGCGCGTAAACTTCAACGCGGCCCCGATCCCGGCGTAATACTCGTGATTGCCCGTGATGGCATATTTGCCCAGCGGGGCCGGAATCCGCCGGAGCTGCTCGGCTAGACCGGACAGTTCGTTCAACTGGCCGTCGACCAGGTCCCCGGTCGACACCAGCAGATCCGGCCCGGCGGCCGTGACGCATTTCAATATTCTTGCCAGCCGATTCTGCCTGACGATCAGTCCGAGATGAACGTCTGAAATCTGTACGATTCTCACCCGGCCGATGTCGGGCGGTATTTTGGCCGTCGGAATCGTGATGCGCTCGGTGCGGATGTTAAGGGCCTGGAAATAGCCGAAAATGGCGATCGTCAGGGCCAGGATCAGCGGCGCAAAAAAAACCAGGCGCGCGGAGGGCATGAGGCGCGACAGGTCGGACCCGGCGGCGCTTTGGGTGATCAGGATCAAAATGCGGTAAAGATCCAGCACCAGAGCGCAGGACACGAAGAGAAACAACAGGCCCATCCAGACGTACCCCGCGTGGGCCAGAATGCGGGCGAGAATCGGCCATGAATTTTTTTCCAGCATGCTTACCAGCAGGGGCGCCAGCACCATCACGATCATGAAAAGCGTCAGGGCGGTCAGGGGCAGTGGACCCGGTTCGAGCGCCCGCTTGAGCTTGAAGAAGCCGTAGAGATGCAACAGGCTGTAAAGACCGAAAAAGGCGAGAAAAAAAATATGAACTCCTTTCATGCGGCGGGATCCTCAGCCGTGAGACTCAAAAAAAGTGGCGATTCCGGGCGGCGAGGCTTTCCCGGCGGCAGGGTGCGACAGCAGTGGCTAAGGATCATGTTCCGTCCATTTTCTCGATGCAGGACGATAAGTGCTGCGGCAGTCTCAAGGTGATGTCCCGAATGCGGGGGCCAATCCGATGGGGTGTCCCCGGATGAATCGTCCCAAAACGGGGTACCAAACCGCAAAATTATCTGTCATTATAACTACCGCGGAAAAAAACACAACATTGTCGCTCGCGGGGACTTTTTATACCGGTCGTCCGCGCTGCCGGGCGCCGGCGGAACACATCGCAACCAGCGGGCGTGACAGCTATGAAAAGACATTTTCGGCCGATGGTGAGAAAGTCGTCTAATTATCATTTTTCTTTACTTTTTCGTATAAATATCATAGTGTTATAATTTTGCCTGAGCGGTTGATAAAATTTTTGAATCTTGTTTCTATAATTGTTTCTATAAACAGATACGAATGAAAAAAAGCGCACTGAATTCCAGGATCCTGTTCGACAAACGCGACCATGAGCTGCTCGGCATCGTCACCGATGTTTTGAACCGGGACCGGACCCTCGAATACACCCGCAAGACCTATTACCCTTTTTTTCATCCCAGCGGCATAAAGGAAATGGCCGAGTCCAAGGGCCTGCGGATCGCCTATGCCGTGGTCCATCTCCTCAGCTCGCTCGAAATCGGGGGAGTGGACGATCGGCTCAGCGCCCTGCGCTCGCTGCACGACGAGATCCTGGACACCGCCGGCGGCATTTTGCCCCGGAACACGGCCCGGGTGTTGCTGGAGATCATGAAAGAGCTGGTCCGGGCCCATGGAGATTATCGCCGGCAGCTCGAGCTGGCCCACGACTTCCGCATAACCGCCGCCGGCAAGCCGCGGTTCGTGCGCCGGCAGCTGCGCCGCTACCACCTGCTCGAAATGCCGGAGGAGTGGAACCAGATCGCCTTCGACGACCACGTTCACGATGTGAACACCAAGGGACGCAAATCATCCACCCACCTGATCATGGATGCCTGGATCAAGGGCATCAGACGCCTGCGCGTGATCCACTACAATTTCATCGAACCGCGCTTCGCCGCCGAGCTGCTGGAGGCCGCCGCCATCATGGGGATCGATGTGCGCATCGGCATCGAGTTCTCGGCCCGTTTCCGCGGCAAATACGTGCAGATCATCTGGGTGCCGCGCGGTTTTCCCGACCCGCAGGCCTTCTTGTGTTTTCTGGCCGAAGATCCCGTCATGCAACTGATGGAGGCCGGCCGCAAGGTCTCGGCCTATCAGCAGGCCTACGTCATGGCGCTGTTGCGCGAGTACAACCGCTCGCACCGGCTGGAGATTGCCGAGGCCTGCCGGATCAGTCTGCCGCCGGTCGATGAGGCCTCGTTCCTGAAATTTGCGGCCCTGGGCCAGAAGTCGAAACTGCACCTGTCCAAATTCCTGCATCAGGGCATTCTGACGGCTCTCCGGGAGCACGCCGCCGCCTTGCGGGGTCAATATGCCGGCGCCGAAACCAAGCGGCAGCGGGAAATCGCCGACGAGATTTCCGCGCTCGATCGTCTCGATATCGAGCATCTCCTGGAAGACTGCCTCGGGCCGGACAAAAACAGGGCGATAGCCAACCCGAACGTTCCCGCCGACGGCCCCGATGTCCCGGAGCTGTTGCGGGCGTCCCCCTGTGATCTGATTCAGCGGATCACCCGGCTGCACTCCGGCCACCGTATCACCCTCAACCTCAGCAATCTCGTGGTAGCGGACGTGCTGGAGTTGCTCTACGACTGCGAGGGCATGATCACCCGGCTCGAGATTTTCAACCTGAAAGATTACGCCGCCGGCCAGACCGACCACCTGGCCGACATCAACGAGCTGCAGCAGGCGCTGAACGAGGGCAGCGTCATCACCCTCAAACGCGTCATCCGCAAGACGATCGACGGCCTGGAACACGCCGACGACACCGATAGCCCCGAGCGGGTCCGCAAGCTGACCGCCATTTTGCACGATATCCTCTATTACAAGTCTTTGTACGAAGGAACGCCCCTGAAAGCGCGTATCGGCAGCGATTCCACCGGCCGGTCTCCACGGGTTTACGGCATGGGCCTGGCCGTGCTCGAGACGCTGCCGCCCCGCGCCCGCAAAGAGGTGGCCGAGCAGGCCGGAAAGACCCGCGAGTTCATTCCGATGACCATGACTGCTTTCCGGCGCCTGACCTTCGTGCCTTACGGGAACAACGGGCGGCTCACAAGGTTTTTCAATCGCGCGGCCGCGCTGCTGCCGGTGTTGCGCTGGCTGGGGTACAGGAAAATCGAGGACTGGCAGGTGCAGGATGCCTCGATCCGGATGAAAATCCCCGGCAATATCGTCACCCTCGGCGGCGTGCAGAAGGAGAACACCAACGAACTGCATTTAGAGCCTCCGCGGGTGGCGTCCCATCATAGGCGATTCTCCTGGCGTTACATGAACACCCGCCTGAAGAACAGCCTGAAGGTGTTGATCGGGTTTATCCCCGCCCTGGCCACCTTCGCGCTGACCAAGGACTGGTGGGTACTGGCCTACGGCGGGGCGTTCATATGGTTCGGCATTACCGGCCTGCGTAACATTCTGCAGTCGGTGCTGGGCGGCGGCGGTCTCCGGCGCTCGCCGCTGCTGCGCTGGAACAGTTACGTCAGCTGGGACCGCCTGACCGACTCGCTGCTCTACACCGGCTTCTCGGTGCCGCTGCTCGACTACCTGGTCAAAACCGTTATACTCGATCGGGGCTGCGGCATCACCACGGCCACCCATCCCTATACGCTTTACAGCGTCATGGCCCTGGCCAACGGCATCTATCTGTCCAGCCACAATGCCCTGCGCGGGTTTCCGCGCGCGGTGATCGTGGGCAATTTCTTTCGCAGCGTGCTGTCGATTCCAATCGCCATCCTTTTCAACAGTGCCGCCGCCGCTGTTTTGGGCGCCACCGGCGTTACCGGCATCGATGCCATCCTTCAGAAATGGGCCGCCATCATTTCGAAGGCCGCCTCGGATTTCATTGCCGGCATCATCGAGGGGCTCAGCGACCGCTACACCAACATCCGCCTCCGGTATCGGGACTACCGCAAGAAACTCTCTGACCTGCTGCGGGTCTACGCCCAGCTCGAAATACTTTTCCCGGAAACCGGTACCCGCGACATCCTCAGCCGCCCCAAACGCATGTCGGCCAGGGACAATACCGAGGCGCGCGATCTTGAAAAAATCGTCATGATCCACGTCCTCGACATGCTCTACTTCTGGATGTACCAACCGCGGGCCCGCACCGCCCTGATGCGGCTGATCGACACCATCAACGAGGAAGAGCGCCAGATCCTGGTGATTTCCCAGTTTGCCCTGGACCGCAACCGCGAGATCAGCCAGATGTTCATCGACGGGGTGCTCGGAAAGGACTTCGCGCGGGCGCTCTCCTTTTATCTCTCCCGCTCGCCGGAATACCTCGAGGTCATGAAGCGGCTGGCCGATTAGATGCGGTGCTTGGGCGGGACCGCCTCCGCCCGCGGTTTTTTTTGACGCCTGCGTCGTCGGGGCTCTGTTCGATCAGAAATCGTAAAGGGGGAAAAGATGCTTTCCCCCTTTGGGGTGTTGACGCGGCGCGGCAGTTTCCGCGCTTATGGTTTTAGTCCACGTAGACGAAGATGGGGTTGGAGTAGAACCACAGGTCGGCCCAGGCTTCGGCAGCGCCTTTCAGGTTTAGATTGGCGGACTGGAAATCGGACAGGGGATTTGCCCTGGGCGTCGGTTTCGTCAGAAACATCGAAATTATAGCGGTGCCATGTTGGGAAGGCGTTAGGATTGTTTTAGTCTTCGGTTAGGCCGGGAAACGGGTCCGATCTTTCTGGCCTATCTTTCGATCATACCAGGCATGTATGTGCGCTGCAGCCGGAAACTCGCTGCGATCCCGTTATAAGCGGGACCCAACAGATAAAAGACCATTAATGGATGAGCACTGTTGACTTTTAGTCTTTAGATGGCGTAAGCAGTTTGAAATTCAAAAAAACACCTTGGGAGGAGAGCGACATGAAAGAAATCGAGAAGATATTGAAAACCGTATCGGATGGATTGAAACTGGCGGCGCAGGGAATTTTGTCGTTATCGGAAAAGGTCAACGAGGCCGCCAAAACAATGGGCACGCCGAAACCGACCGGCCCCAGAGCGGGTGCGGCCGGGAAACCGAAAACCAAATCGAAACCGGTTAAAAAAGCCGCACCCGGCGGGAAGGCCAGCCGTGCGAAAAAGGCCGCCGCCGATCAATCGCTGACGGCGATCGACACCATTTTCGACATCGTCAAGAAGTCCAGTGCGCCGGTCGACAATGCCACACTGAGGCAAAAGACCGGTTTCGAGAGTAAAAAGGTGGCGAACGTGTTGTTCAAACTGAAGCAGCAGGGGAAGATAAAAAGCGTGGGCAAAGGTGTGTACACCGCCGCCTGACCTGTCGAGTTATGGGTGGCATCTTTTCGACCCGGCCCGCTCTTTTTTCTGGCTGAGCCTGCTGTGGCCGGCCCAGGTCGCTTATTGCGAGGCGGGACCGGTCAGATTCGGCCCTTTCCGCAGCCGATATCTGCCACCGGCGGGTGGGCACGGGTCAAAAACCACCCCCCGCCCCTTGAGGACGATACGCTCGCCCGGCCGGATTGCCGGAGGTGGGTGCCTCCATTATCCCGGCGCTGCTAGTTCTACCGCCGGGGTGCCTCGACGACTGCGACCTTTCTTTTCGGAACCCTTCAGCGGGAATAATCAGGCGGCACTATCGAGATAGGAATGAAACAGCCGGTCATATTTGCCTATTGATATCCTGTTTTTCAGAACGGCACAGCGCATAAACAAAATGAACTCCTTCAGGCTGTTGACGTATTCGACGGCGCCGAGGCAGTCCCCGGACACTTGTTTACAGTGCAGCGCCGCCCGCTCGGCTTCGGTTGCCTCCTGATTGGCCAGAATGACCGCCTCGGTGAATGTCTTGCCCTCGATCGAATCGAAGAATGATTCCATTCGGTAATTTGTAGAAACCATCTTTCCTCCCGTCATGGCGCAGCCCGCGCGATTGTAAAGCGGACCTCTATCTTTGGATGGGTCCAGATGAACCGGAGTTGATAAACGCCCATTAATTTTCCAGCGGAATTTAGATCGGCAGGGGACTAAAGTCAAAACATATCGTGTTAGAATTCTGTTAGCGTTGCGGGAAGGCTCTCCCGCAAATCCCTTCTTGGACTAATTCGCGATCCATATCTGCGGGTTATGAACTTAATTCAGAAAAAGACCGCTCGGAGAGGGTCGAAGTAAAACCGGGCCTCCGGCGCACCGCCGTCACAGCGGGTGCTCGCCCAGCTTCGGTCGGCAGATGTCGTTGAGATGGTCGGCGATTTGAGCGGCGTCTTCCATGTCGGCGACTGCCGCCAGGGCGCTTTGGGCTTCGGCCATCGACAGGGCGTTGATCAGCTGCTTGATGGGCGGTATCGAGGCGGGATTCAGGCTCAGGCGCGTGATACCCATGGCCAGGTAGAGGATGACGCATTGCGGATTGGAAGCGGATTCGCCGCAGATGCTCAGCGGTGTCCCCATTCGGCGGCACACCGTGGCCGCTTCCCGGACGGTGGCGATAACCGCTGGGTGCAGCGGGGTATACAGGGCGGACACTTTTTCGTTGTTGCGGTCAACGGCCAGGGTGTACTGCGTCAAATCATTGGTGCCGATGCTCGCGAAGTCGACGTGGCGCAGCAGGTGGTGCAGAATGCGCACGGCCGCCGGCACCTCGACCATGATCCCGATCGCCAGGTTGGCGTCGAACGGGTGGCCGGCCGCGGCCAGGCGTGATTTTTCCTCGGTCACGATGCACTTGACGGCCCGCACCTCCGCCACCGTGGAAATCATCGGGAACATGAGGGCTGTCGGCCCCCGGGCCGAAGCCCGCAGTACCGCGCGAACCTGGACCCGAAAAATATCGTCGCGTTCCAGCGAGACGCGCACGGCCCTCCAGCCCAGGTAGGGGTTGGCTTCCTTCGGGTAGTCGAGATAGGAGAGCAGCTTGTCGCCGCCGACATCCAGGGTGCGAATCGTGACCGGCTTGCCGGCGGCTCCCGCGATGATTCTGCAGTAGAGATCGAATTGCTCCTCTTCGGTCGGAAAGTCGCCCCGCACCAGAAAGGGAAACTCGGTGCGATAAAGACCGATGTGATCCGCCCCGTACTTATGGACCAATTCGAGGTCGGACAAAAGACTGATGTTCGCACCCAGACGACAGAAACGGTTGTCAAGGGTCCGCGCCGGTAGCGTCCGCAGCCGGTCGAGGCCGCGGAAATACTTCTCTTTTTCTATCCGCAGCCGGTCGTACTCGCCTCGGATTTCCGGCGGCGGGTCGCGGAAAACCAACCCCGAGGTGCCGTCGACGATCAAGTTGTCGCCCTCCCGGATCGAGTCGAGGACGTCCGTGACGCCGATGATCATCGGGATTTCAAAAGACTTGGCCAATATCACGGCATGCGAGGTCTTACCGCCCCGGGCCAGAATGATCCCCCGCAAGTGTGGCTGGCGGAGCCGTATGAGGTCGGTGGCCGATATGTCGGCCGCAATGACGATGGTATCGCCGGCAAAGGCGGCCAGCGGAGATTTGCCGATGGCCAGCAGATGGGCGAGAATCTGCTGGCCGGCATCCACGATGTCCGCTCCGCGCTGCCGCAGATAGGGGTCATCCATGCGGTTGAAGTTCTCCAGGTATTGAAGAACCACCTGCTTCAAGGCGGCGGCCGCCGTATAACCGGCCGCGATGCCGTCGCTGATTTTACGTCTGAAAACCGGGTCCTCCAAAATCATCAGATTGGCCTCTATGATGGCCGCATCCTGAATGGGAAGGTCATCGGCATCGCGGCGCAGTTCGCGGACGTCACGCCGTGCCGCTGACAAAGCCTCTTCGATAAGGGCCGATTGCGCGCGGTGGTCTGCGGCGGCTTCCATCTTCACCTGATCGAATCCGATGCTCTGCGCCAAATAATGGGCCCGGCCTTCCGCAAAACCGCTCGAAACCGGCGTGCCTCGCAGAACCGGTTTCTTTTCGATCGGTCGCGGGGCGTCGGTTCCGGCAGCCGCGCGATGGCCGAAAGGCCGGTCGGAACTGTCTGTTCTGAGATCCGCGAGCAGTCCCGAATAGGCGACGGTTGCCGCAACTTGGCTGGTGATGGCGGAAAATACCGGGATGTCGTCCGCGGAAATGGCGGCATCATCCACCGTCTGGACCACCAGCACCCCCAGGTTCTGCTGGTGGTAGATGAGGGGCAGGCCTAAAAATGTGCGGTAGATCTCCTCGCCGCTTTCCGCGAAATATTTATATCTCGGATGGGTCGAAGGGTTGCGGACGAAGACGGGCGCCATGGTTTCGAGAACGAGCCCCGTGAGGCCTTCGCTGGTATGCATGCAAACCGAGCCGATGGCGGCCCGGTTCAACCCCACCGTGGAGGCGAGGACCAGAAAATTTCGCTGGGCATCGAAAATGTAAACCGAGCAGACGTCGATGGCAAATCTATCGGCCACAAGTGTGACGATGGTGTCGAGCGTTGTGCGGGGATCCCGGGAGCCGGTGATGACCCCGCAGATCTCTTCCAGCAGGTGAATTTTTTGACGTGGCATTGGTGAGGTTCCGGGAAAAAAGTCCTGACAAGTCGATTCCGGAGGTTCGGTGTTCGACGCGCGTCTGTTGGAGCACTTGATGCCGTGACCCACGCGGCGGGTGTTTCCTGAGTCTTTACGGCCGCCATCCCCTGCTAAAGAAAAGCCCGGCACCACCGGGCTTTTCTTAACAGTGTTGATGACAGGGACCACTTCATGTCAGCCCCTTTTCCAAAGGATCAAGACCCCGCGGGCCCTTCAGGGGGGATAATGAAACGCGGGTGCTGCAATGTCAAGACACAAACGGCGACCGGATCTTGGGCCGGACCGCAGCGGTTTGCCGTTGGCGCCGGAAACGGCAAACCGGCGATGTCTCCGGCGGGGACCGGCTGAAGCTGAAGGTGATTGTAATCCGAACCGACAAATGATTATTTTCTTTTTAATCCAATTGGTTATAAAACAATAGCTGGCACCAATCGCCGATTTATGGTATAAATAAGCTTAAAATCATTGCGGTTATTTCGTGAACTTTAGATTGCCTGGTCGCGGGGGTCAGTAAATATGGTGGTACGACGAAGAGACATGGCGGACAACGGCGGCCGGCGCCGATTGGCAGACAGGCGCAAGCGCTCGTCGGCCCACCACTTTCCGGAACGCCGGTGGCAGCGTTTCCGGCGGAGCGGATCGGATCGCAGAATCGCGCTGATGTTGCGGCTCCGCCAGGACCTGGAAAGAAGAGACGCTTATCTTGAACTTTATGAAGAACCGGCGCCGGAAACCGTGGAGAGCAGATGACCGCGCCGGGTGCGGGGCGATGCCCGGTCCCGCAGGCACCGTTTGACGGGCATCTCGCCCGGCAACTATCCCAAGGCACGCCGCTTACTTTCATTTCAGCGTCTTCGTAAAGTCCACCCCCCCCAAAGCCCCGTTATGCCGGATCCCACCGGCGGTAAAGCCTGCCGGGGCGGCCGGAAGACCCCCGTTGCTCTTTGCCCCGATTTTTCCCAGACAGATTGCCCCCGGCAGCCAGATCGCCGGCGTTCCTGTTGTCAAATTCTTCGAATGGTATTAAAGAATTCAATATTTAACATACGCAAGCGCCCTTCAGGGCCGTACGGGGCTGCTCCCCGGGATGACGGCGGCCATTCGAAAGGAAAAAATGGATCTAAAAATTAGAAATTTTTGGTACCGTCTGAAGGCAAGCTTCTGGTTTTTGCCCGCCCTTATCGCTGGAGCGGCGATTCTGCTCTCCTTTGTCACCATTGCCATCGACCGGCTGTACCTTGGTCAAGAAGGGCTGCAGCTGTCGTGGATCTACAGCGGCGGCCCGGATGGCGCCCGCACGGTCCTGTCGGTGATTGCCGGTTCCATGATCACCGTGGCCGGCGTGGTTTTCTCGATCACCATCGTGGTTTTGTCCCTGGCGTCTTCCCAGTTCGGTCCGCGTCTGATCAGAAATTTCATGAACGTCAAAGCCAATCAGATGGTGTTGGGCACTTTCGTGGCGACTTTTATTTACGGAATTCTCGTGCTGCGCACGGTCGACGCCAGTGCGGGCGCAAAATTTGTGCCCAGCCTGTCGGTTTCCGTAGCGGTCGTCATGTCGCTCTTGAGCCTGGGGGTCCTGATTTATTTTATTAATAGCGTTTCGGAGTCGATCCAGGCCCAACACATTATCGCCAGAGTGCGCGACGACATGGACCGCGCCGTAAAGCGCATCTTTCCGCAAAAGATCGGCGGTGGAACAGATCTCGACGGTCCCGTGGAAAGAGACTACGAGATTCCAAATACCTGTGACAGTGTCGCCTGCCAGGTCAGGGCTGAGCGCAGCGGCTACCTCCAGGCCCTCGACGGCGAAGCGCTCATGAAGATCGCCGTCGAGCACAACCTGCTCATCCACCTCGGACACCGCCCGGGGGACTTCATCACCCGGCACGGCGTTCTGGTGACGGTTTGGCCCGGAGATGTCGTCGACGAAAACCTGTCGAAAAAAATCCACGCCAATTTTATCGTGGGCTCTGAAAGGACGCTCGATCAGGATGTGGAATTCGCCATCAGCCAACTGGTCGAGATCGCCGTGCGTGCCCTCTCGCCCGGCATCAACGATCCGATTACCGCTATTACCTGCATCGACTGGCTGGGCGCCATTCTCTGCCAATTGGCCAACCTCCGGTTACCCCCGTCCCACCGTCACGACGAACAGGGCCGCTTGCGGGTCATCAGCAAGACCCACACCTTCGAGGGACTGGTGGATGCGGCCTTCAATATGATCCGGCAGAATTCGGAAACCGTCGCGGC
Organism: Desulfobacterales bacterium; assembly: GCA_049281435.1. Classification (GTDB taxonomy): domain Bacteria; phylum Desulfobacterota; class Desulfobacteria; order Desulfobacterales; family SG8-13; genus JARFQH01. The sequence continues at coordinate 25,138 of JBAPSB010000360.1, read as the reverse complement.
GGTGTCCATCCACCTGCTGGAGACGATCGTCACCGTCGCCGATCAGACCGTGAGAAAAAAGGACCGGACCGTGCTGCTGCGTCATGCCGCCATGGTGGCCGATGGGTGCCGAAAAAATTTGTCGGCGGATGAGGACCGTTCGGATCTTGAAAGGCAGTATAAAGCCGCTGTCAAGGCCCTCGGTGAAGATCCCGCCGGCGGCGGAGGGGACCCGGATATCAAGATCCGGCAGCAGGAGATGCTCGGGCGGGAGGGTCAAAATGGACATTAGCCGGGCGGCCGACAAACGTGTTTACTTCGGCGACGACGGTCGTTGCAGGCGATACGGGGCCTTGGCCGGTGCGGTCTTGGTGCTCGTCTGCCTCCTCCCGCTGACGGTTTTTTCCGCCGCTGAAAGCGAGAATGCCGCCCGCGATTCCGTGTTGCCGGTTCAGGCCGCCCCGGACGGGACACTCCAAAAACGGCTGCGCGCGGTCCTCGACAATATCGAAGATTTTCAAAATGTTAAAATCGATGTCAACGACGGCGTCGTGCGGTTGGCGGGAACGACATCCAGCAAAGAGGCGGCCGAAAAGGTCGCCCAGATGGTCGCCCGGTTTGAGGGCGTCATTTACGTGGACAACCAGATCCAGGTGGAGACCAGCGTCCAGACGCGGGTCAAGCCGGCGGTCTCCCGCGTGCGGCAGTACTTCAAAGATGCGGTACAGAAGCTGCCGGTGATCGGGGTGGCGCTGGCGGTGCTCATCGCCTTTGGGCTGATATCGCGCCTGGTGACGCATTGGGAGTATCCCTATCGGCGATTGGGGGTGAACAGGCTCCTTCAGAACCTGATTCGCCAGTTGCTGCGCAAGGGGATTTTCCTGCTTGGCGTGGTGCTGGCCTTCGACATCCTCGACCTGACGGCATTGGTCGGAGCGGTGCTGGGAACCGTCGGTGTGCTGGGACTGGCGCTCGGCTTTGCGTTCAAGGATATCGTCGAGAACTATCTGGCCGGACTGCTGCTCAGTATCCGGCGGCCTTTCGACCTGAACGACCTGGTCCAGATCGATTCGAACCAGGGCCGGGTGCTGCGCCTCACTTCCAACGAGTTGATCCTGATGACCCTGGATGGCAACCATGTGAGAATTCCGAACGCGACGGTGTTCAAGAGCATTATATTCAATTTCAGCATCAATCCCCGCCGCCGCTTTGACTTCGGCGTCGGCGTCGGCGTGGATGTGGACCTGGTCGAGGTGCAGAACGTCGGTTGCGGCGTTTTGCGCCAACTCGACGGCGTGCTGGCGGAACCGGCCCCGTTCATGATTACCGAGGAACTGGGCGACTACAACGTACTGGTTCGTTTTTACGGCTGGATGGACCAGCGCAGCGCCGATTTCGCCAAGGTCAGGGGCTCCGCCATTCGGCGGGTGAAGTTGGCCCTGGACGACGCCGGTCTGGACATGCCCGAACCGGTCCAGACCATCCGCCTGCAGCGCGTCGGGGCCGGGCCGTCCGCAGCTGCCACGGAACCTGAAGCGCGGGCGCGCAGCGCCGCCGGGCAAGAGACGAAGTCCGTGGATGTTTCGCCGGATACCCAGCTCGACGAACAGATCAGAGAGGATCTCTCCACCGCCGATGAGCCCAACCTGCTGACCGAATGATGATCGGGCCATCTGGCCGAGGTGCGGGGGGGGAGTTACGGGTTGCGGGAGTTACGGGTTGCGGGGTGCGGGGTATGGGGTACGAGTTGCGGGTTACGGGTTACGAGTTTCGGGTTTCCAGTTTCAAGTTTGAGTTTTACCATAGCCGGACCAGGTGAGATCAATGAAAGTGTTCCAAATCCAGGACGACTGGTCGATCGATAATCTGACATTGACGCAACGGGCCGAGCCACAGGCGGGTCCCGGGCAGGTGGTGTTGCGGATGAAGGCCGCGGCGTTGAATTACCGCGATATGCTGGTCCCGCAAAGAGGATACGGTGCGCTGACCGGCACGCTGCCGCTGATCCCCATCTCCGATGGGGTCGGCGAGGTTGTCGACACCGGCAAGGGTGTGCGCCGCGTGGGCGTCGGCGACCGGGTGTGCCCGCTCATGATCCAGAGCTGGATCAGCGGCCCGCCAACTGCGGACAGGCTCGCGGCGACACTCGGAGGACCGCTCGACGGGGTCATGGCCGAGTACATGGTGCTGAGCGAACAGGGGGTCGTCAAAATACCGGGGCACCTCGGCTGGGAGGAGGCGGCCACCCTGCCATGCGCGGCACTGACCGCCTGGAGCTCCATCGTCACCGACGGGCGGGTCAAGGCCGGCGACCGGGTTCTCGTGCTGGGGACCGGCGGGGTGTCGCTCTTCGCGTTGCAGTTCGCCAAACTGCAGGGGGCGCAGGTTATCGTGCTATCGAGCAGCGATGCAAAGCTTGAGCGGGCGACAGGGTTGGGCGCCGATGACGTGCTAAGTTACCGGTCGACACCCGAATGGGGCAGGGCGGTCAGGCATTTGGCCGGCGGTGAGGGGGTCGATCTTGTCGTCGAGGTCGGCGGCGAAAAAACGTTGCCCCAATCCCTTAAAGCCGTTCGGGCCGGCGGCACGATCAGCCTGATCGGCGTTTTGTCGGGCGCGAACATGACTGGGAACCTGGGCCTGATCGTGACCCGCAAGGTGTGCCTGCAAGGCATTACGGTGGGCAGCCGCGACGGGATGGAGGCCATGCTGCAGGCGGTGTCGCAGCACGCAGTCAAACCGGTTATCGATCGGACGTTTGCTTTTGAAGAGTTGCGAGAAGCGCTCGACTACCTCAAGCGCAGCGTCCACTTTGGTAAGATCTGTATCCGGTTTTAATCTGAGATTTCTATCGTCGATCTCTTTCCGAGGCAAGGTATGTGAAACCCGGCCATAGTCCTGAATCCCCAAAAGGAGGTCCCATGCCCCAGAAGCCGATTCCCCTGACCGATGTGCAAAAAGCCTGTTACGACACTCTCACCCCGGAAAACTTGTCTTTTCTCATGAACCGCTACAACCGGGTCAACCGGTGGGTCATCGCCGATATGATCCGGCGCAGCGCCTATCATTACCCCGCGAAGACGGCGCTGATTTTCGGCGACACCGCCCTCACGTATGCGGAGCTGGAGTTCGCCTGCAACCGGGTGGCCAACGCCCTGAACGGCCTGGGTGTGAAAAAATACGATCGCGTGGCCATTTTAGCCCACAACACCATCCACCATGTCCTCACCTGGATGGGGTGCTGCAAAATCGGGGCCGTGTACCTGGCCATCAACTACCTGCTGAAGGGAAAGGACATCGCCTACTGCATCAACCATTCTGAAAGCACGGCGTTCATTGTCGAGGACGCCCTGTACGACCTGGTCAAGGACGTACTGGACGACATGCCCACGGTCAAGACCTGGATCTGGTCCGGGGACGTGGCCGGCATGGCGCCGGTGAGCGACCGGTTCATCGACTTCGCGAACTGGTATGGCGCCGCTCCGGACAGCGAACCGGACAGCATCCTGCACATAGAGGATCCCTGCCAGATGACCTATACCAGCGGCACCGAATCTCTGCCCAAGGGGGTGATTGTCAGCAACCAGGCCCTCATGGCCCAATATATGGGGTGCATCGTGGACGGCGGTTACGACACCAGCGACATCAATGTCAACGCTTTGCCGATCTATCACTGCGCCCAGCGGGACGTGTTCCTGAATCCGGTATTCTGGGTGGGCGGAACCAACATCCTCATGCTGCCGGATATCGCCAAGATTCTGAAAACCATTGCCGATTACAAGGCCAGCATGTTTTTCGCTCCCCCCACGGTCTGGATCGGCCTGCTGCGCCACCCCGATTTCGGCAAACACGATCTCACGAGCCTACGAAAATGCTACTACGGCGCCTCCATCATGCCGGTGGAGATTTTGAAGGAAATGCTCGAACGGCTGCCGGGGGCCAGGATATACAACTACTACGGCCAGACCGAGCTGGCGCCTTATCACACGATTCTAAAAGCCGAGGATGCCATGCGCAAGCTCGGTTCCGCAGGCATGGGCGGCCTGAACATGGAGACCCGGATCGAAGACGAAATGGGGCGGGTTGTCAACGAGATCGAGATTTCCGGGGAGATCTGCGGCAGAGGTCCCCATGCGATGATCATGTACTTCAAAGATTCTGAAAAAACCGAGACCGCCATGAAGGGCGGCTGGTTTCATTCCGGCGACATCGGTGTGCTCGATGAAGACCGTTACATTTCGGTGGTGGATCGGAAAAAGGATATGATTAAGACCGGCGGTGAGAATGTCTCGACCCGTGAGGTGGAGGAGTCCATCTACCTGGACAAAAGAACGGAGGAGGTCGCGGTGATCGGACTGCCCCATTCGAAGTGGGTCGAGGCAGTGACGGCGGTGGTCGTGCCGCGAAAAGGGGAGCACATCGAACCGGACGAGATCATCACCCTGTGCCGGGAGCATCTGGCCCCGTTCAAGGTGCCCAAGAAAGTGGTGATAGTGGAGGCTCTGCCCAAAACGCCCACGGGCAAGATCCTCAAACGGGACATGCGCAAAAAATATGCGCAGTTGTTTTCCGAGGACGGTCGATAGCATCATCTCAATACCCAATGCCCCAATGGGTTTGTGATTTTCGAGTTTTGGTCGTTGTGGGTTAATTGGTATTTGTCATTTACGATTTGGAATTTTTCCGTAAGCTTAAAAATTTCTTATGTGATCAGACATGTGTTCAGCGGCAGGGCTGAACCCGGAACCCTGAACCGCTCAACCTGCTTTCTTTTTCCGAACTAAAAGAGCGTGTATGGTATGAAAAAAGGTCAACGGAAGCGCGAGTCAGTGGATCGGAAACGCGGCGTTTGCTACTGGCTGTGGGGAGGCACCGAAACCTGCGGTCACTGCGGACAAGCGTTTGTCTACGAAATGGAGATTCGCTGCGGGGTGTGCGACCGGCCGGTCTGCCCGCTGTGCGCCCGCGCGAACTGGGGCGAAGAAGCGGCCTGTCCCGAATGCTGCCGTGAAGAGAAGAGGGGGTGAGCCATGGCCGCGCGTGCCATATGGAAGGCCCGCATCCGTTTGCGGGATGTCACCGTGCCGGTCAAGCTGTTTTCGGCCATCGAAGACCGCAAGGTTCATTTCCGGCTGCTGCATGCCAAGGACCGCGTGCCGGTCACGCAGCACATGGTCGATCCCCGCACTGAAAAGCCGGTTCCGGCGGAGTCGATCCGACGCGGCGTCGAGACGGGCCCCGGAGACATCGTGATGCTGACAGCCGAAGAACTGCACGACTTGGAGCCCGAAGACTCACGGGAGATCGTGATTTTGCGGTTTATCGATATAAATCGTATCAACCGTCAGTGGTATGACCGGCCCTACTATTTAGGCCCCGACGGTGACCCGCTACCCTACTTCGCCCTGGTCGGTGCGCTTGAAAAAGAAAACAAGGAAGGGATCGCCCGCTGGACGATGCGCAAGACGACCTACCACGGCGCCCTGCGCTTTTATGACAGGTATCTGATGCTGACAACGCTGCGGCCGGCCGGCGAGGTCATTGCCGCCTCCGAGCTGCCGCGCCCGCAAGGCCGGCCGCTGGACCCGCGCGAGCTGCAAATGGCGGCTCAGCTCGTGCGTGCGCTGGAAGGCGATTTCGACCCGGGCCGATTTCAGGACGAATACCGCCAGCGGATCCTAGAGTTGGTGGCCAAAAAAGCGCGCGGGGAGACCGTTTCGTTCAAGAAGGCTCCCCGGCGCCGGACCGAGGTCGTCTCACTGGCCGATATGCTGGGAAAAAGTGTCCGCCGCGTCAAAAAGGAGCGCAAAATTGCCTGACCGCGACCCGGTTGTTATCGCCCGCCGGGCACTGTGGTCCGGGAGCCTGACTTTCGGGTTGGTGAGTGTTCCGGTGGCCCTTTTTCCGGGAAACCGCACCCACCGACTATCACTGCGCCTGCTGGCGCCGGACGGGACGCCGCTGCGCCGTCGCTATTACTGCCCGCAAGAAAACCGTCCGATTGCGCCGGATGACATCGTGCGCGGCTACGAGATCCAAAAGGGAGAGTTTGTGGTCGTTACGGATGCAGAACTGGACGCCCTGGAGCCGGAGAAATCACGGGAAATCGACCTGCGCCTCTTCGTGCCGGTCGCGCAGATCGATCCGGTTTATCTCGATCGCACTTATTTTCTCGTCCCCACCGGCGATTCACCCAAGGCCTATCGACTGCTGGCCGCCACCATGGAAAACACCGGCCGGGCGGGAATCGCCACGTTCGTGATGCGCGGCAAAGAATACCTGGTCGCCATCGAGGCCCAAAATGGGGTGATTTACGCCGAGACCCTGCGATTTGCCGCGGAAATCCGCACCCCCGATATGGTGGGGCTGCCCGCCGGCGTGCCGGTCGCCGCAACGGTCATAACGGCACTTCGCAAAGAGATCCAGGCTGTAACCGTCGAGCGGCTTACGGTCGACCAGATGAGAGACGAAAACGCGGAGCGCCTGCGGAATCTGGTCGAGCGCAAGCAGGCGGCCGGAACGGACGTCGTGCACCCGGTCGAAGAGGAGCCGGAAAATGAAGGGGCGGAAGTAATCGATTTGATGGAGGTTCTCAAGCGCAGCATCGAAGGCCAGGGCTCCGCGCGGCATTGCCGCCGTAACACCGCCCCCGACCGGTCCTCGACTGCCGCGGCCGATGACCTGCGCCACCAGAGTAAAACGTCACTTTATGCCCGGGCCACGGCGATGGGACTCCCCGGCCGCAGCCGTATGGGCAAAAAGGAGCTGATCGAGGCCATCCGGAAAAATACCCCCTGACTTTTTCGGTTTGCCCCGGGAATTACCGCCTGTTTTACACTCCACCTTTAGATTTTCTTCACTCGTTAATGCCCCACGCTCTCGATCTTTTCCACACCAATGGGTTGCCCTTTTCTTCAGTACGGCTCTTTGCGGCCTAAAATAGGTTCCAAACCCCATTTAACCGGCCGCTGGAAAATGCATGATGGTAAGGGTCGGTTTATTGGTATGCGCCTGAACCGTAAAGGCTTTCGGATGGGATGGTGAAATCGGCCCGGCGGCCATTGCGCGCCGCAGAAATGGAGAAAGAACCATGATGACTGCAGGCGAAGTGGTTGTGATCACCGGCGCATCCGCGGGAGTGGGGCGGGCGACGGTGCGGGAGTTTGCGCAACGGGGGGCGTCGATCGGCCTGATCGCCAGAGACCGCGACCGGCTCGAAGAAACCCGGCGCGAAGTCGAAGACCATGGCGGGCGGGCCCTTGTCCTGCGGTTGGATGTTGCGGACGCCTCCGCCATCTTTGGGGCGGCGGAAAAGGTCGTGAAAACCTTTGGCGCGATCGACACCTGGGTCAATTGCGCCATGACGACCATTTTTTCGCGCTTCGTGGACATCGAGCCGGACGATTACCGGCGCGCAACCGAGGTCACGTATTTGGGGGCCGTTTACGGCACCATGGCGGCCCTGCGGCACATGCGCCGCCGCAACCGCGGCACGATCGTCCAGGTCGGCTCGGCCCTTTCCTTTCGCGCCATTCCCTTGCAGGCCCCGTATTGCGGCGCCAAATTCGCCATCCGAGGCTTCACGGATGCGGTGCGCACCGAGCTGCTCCACGAAAAAAGCCGGATCCACCTCACGATGGTGCAGCTGCCGGCCGTCAACACGCCCCAGTTCTCCTGGTGCAAGGCTCAGCTGCCTCACCACCCGCAGCCGGTCCCCCCGATTTTTCAACCCGAAGTCGCCGCGCGGGGTATCTATTGGGCCGCTCATCACCGGCGACGGGAAGTCTATGTCGGTTTGTCGAGTGCGGGCATCATCTGGCTCAACAAGTTTTTCCCACAGCTCCTCGACCGCTACCTGGCCTCATCGGCCGTTGACGGTCAGCAGACGGCCGAGCCGATCGCCGCCGATCGGCCGGACAATCTGTACCATCCCGTCGCGGCCGACTACGCCGCCCATGGCGAGTTCGATCGACAGGCGCACCACGGGAGCATCCAGTTCTGGGTGACGACCCACCGCAGCTGGTTGCTCATGGCGGGGGGGCTGCTCACGGGCCTTTTTTTAGGGGGCCGATGGCTGGCCAAAACCCGCAAGCAAGAGTGACGCGCACGAGAGGCGGCTCGGCAATGGATTTAACCCTCGGCAAGCAGAACATGGAAATGAAAAAAAACAGCATCACCAAGCATGACCTCGATGAAGCCGCCCGGATCAGCGGAGGGAGCCTCACCGCCGACACTGTAAAAGCGGCCTTTCTCGAAAGGAGCGGCAATATCAGCATCATCCGGAAGTGACAATCGCGGCCGGTGATGCTTGCAGATTTTTTTTTATTTCCTCAACGATCAAAGGCTTTAAAGGAGGCATTGCCATGAAAAAAGCGATCGGCTGCCGGCGCTGGGCGATAGCGGAGGGATATATTCCCGGTTGGAGCAACGGTCCGGAGCCCCAGTTTACCAGTCACGAAACGGTCAGCATCCTCAATGCGTCGGACCGGGAGGCCCATGTCGAGATCACCGTTTTTTTTTCGGACCGCGAACCGGCGGGTCCCTATCGCGTCAGTCTGGCGCCGCGGCGCACGAAGCACGTGCGGTTCAACAACCTGACCGATCCGGAACCGATTCCGACGGACACCGATTACGCCAGCATCATCGAGTCCGATGTCGAGGTGGTGGTTCAGCATACCCGGCTTGATTCGCGCCAGGCGGAAAATGCGCTGCTGAGCACGATCGCCTATCCGATTGCGGACTGAGGTTCGACTGTCGAAAGGAATCGTCCAATGCATCGTCGTCGTTTGATCTGGGGCGCGCTGTTGACCTTTAGCCTGCTGGGATGCTCCCATGAAGCGCAGCTGCCGGTGGCGGCCGGAACAGGTCCGAACCCCTACCTCCCGCCGCCCGAGCATTACCTGCTTCCCACGGTCAACATCGCTCCGGCCAAGGGCTGGCCGATCGGGGGCAGACCGACGGCCGCCGAAGGAACCGAGGTGACCCTATTCGCGGATGGCCTGGATCATCCGCGCTGGCTCTACGTGCTGCCCAACGGCGATGTCCTGGTGGCCGAGACCAACGCGCCGCCCAAGCCCGCGGACAATCAGGGGCTGAAGGGCTGGATCATGAAAAGGGTGATGAAAAAGGCCGGCGCGGGCGGCAAGAGCGCCAACCGGATCACTCTGCTACGCGACACCGATGGAAACGGGATCCCGGATGAGCGGTTCAAATTCCTTGAGGGACTGAACTCAGCCTTCGGCATGGTGCTGGTAGGAAAGGATTTTTACGTCGCCAACACCGATGCTCTCGTGCGGTTTCCCTACCAGGAAGGACAGACCCGGATTGCCGATCCGGGAGTGGAGGTCATGCCGCTGCCGGCGGGCCGGATCAATCATCACTGGACCCGCAATGTCATTGCCGGCCCAGACGGGACCAAACTCTACGTCACCGTGGGATCTAACAGCAACGTGGCCGAAAACGGCATTGAAAACGAGCAGGGCCGCGCGGCGATCTGGGAATTCGACCGCGCGAGCGGACACTACCGCCTCTTTGCCTTCGGGCTGCGCAATCCCAACGGCATGGCCTGGGAACCGGAGAGCGGCGAGCTCTGGACGGCGGTGAACGAACGCGATGAACTCGGCAGTGACCTGGTGCCCGATTTCATGACCTCGGTACAGGAGGGCGGATTTTACGGCTGGCCCTACAGTTACTTCGGCCGGCACGTGGACGAGCGCGTCGAGCCGCAAAATCCGGACCTGGTGGCCCGCGCCATCGTGCCGGATTACGCGCTGGGGCCGCACACCGCCAGCCTCGGGTTGGCTTCTTCGCGCGGCACCAGTCTGCCGGAGCGGTTTTCGAACGGCATGTTCGTGGGTCAGCACGGTTCATGGAACCGCAAACCGCACAGCGGTTACAAGGTGGTTTTCGTGCCGTTCACCGGGGGCATGCCTTCCGGTGCGCCGGAAGATGTCTTGACGGGGTTTCTCAGTTCCGAAGGCGAGGCGCTGGGCCGGCCGGTGGGCGTCTCACTGGATAAAGACGGCGCGCTGCTGGTGGCCGACGATGTCGGCAACGTCATCTGGCGCGTCACCTCGACCGCTTATTAACCGGTAGGGGCACGGCATGCCGTTCCCCTACAATAAAATTAAGAGGGGCGGGAACGCCGATTCCGAATTTTTTAACCCGGTGCCTCTTTCAAAACCGCAAAAGGGCACCCGAAAGGAGGATATCATGGCAGACACAGCGAGCGATTTTTTGGTGCGGCGGCTTCATGATTGGGGTATTCGCCGGATCTACGGTTTTCCGGGCGACGGCATCAACGGCGTTTTCGGCGCCTTCGGGCGTCACGAGGACAAGATCGAGTTCGTGCAGGCGCGCCACGAGGAAGAGGCGGCCTTCATGGCCACGGCCCATGCGAAATTCACCGGGGAGGTGGGCGTGTGCATCGCCACCTCCGGCCCGGGGGCCATCCACTTGCTCAATGGTTTGTACGACGCTCGCAAGGATTCGGTCCCGGTCATGGCCATCGTGGGCCAGCAGGCCACCACGGCCTTGGGTGCCGACTACCAGCAGGAGGTCGACCTGATCAGCCTGTTCAAAGACGTGGCCCGCGATTACGTGCACATGGCCACCTCCCCGGCCTCGATCCGCCACCTGGTCGATCAGGCGTTGCGGATCGCAAAGGCCAACCGCACGATCACCTGCATCATCCTGCCGAACGACGTCCAGGAGATGGAGGCCGTGCCCAGTCCGCCCCGCGCCCACGGGTCCACCTTCACCGGCATCGGGTATTCGGAACCCGGCATCGTGCCGAAGGAAGCGGATCTGCAGCGGGCCGCAAAAGTGCTCAACGAGGGCAAGAAGGTGGCCATGCTGGTCGGTGCCGGTGCGTTGCAGGCCACCGACCTCGTGCAGCAGGCCGCCGAGATCCTGGGTGCCGGGGTCGCCAAGGCGCTTTTGGGCAAGGCCGCGCTGCCGGACGACCTGCCCTATGTCACCGGTTCGATCGGTCTGCTGGGCACCAAGCCCAGTTGGGACATGATGATGAACTGCGACACGGTCTTTGTGGTGGGAAGCTCTTTTCCCTATTCCGAATTTTATCCGAAAGAAGGCGAGGCCCGCGGCGTGCAGATTGACATACAGCCGCGCCGGTTATCCCTGCGCTACCCCATGGAAGTCAACCTCCACGGCGACACGGCGCTGACGTTAAAGGCGCTGCTACCCCTTCTCAAGAAAAAGGAAGACCGCTCCTGGGTCGAGGACATCCAGAAATGGGTCAAGGACTGGTGGGAAGTGATGGAAAGCCGGGCCAGAATGGAAGCCAACCCCATCAATCCGCAGCTGCTGTTCTGGGAGCTGTCGCCCCGCCTGCCGGACAACTGCATTATCACCTGTGACTCCGGATCGGCCGCCAACTGGTATGCCCGGGATCTGAAGATCCGCCGCGGCATGATGGCGTCTTTGTCCGGCGGGCTGGCCAGCATGTGCCCGGGGGTGCCCTACGCGACCGCGGCCAAGTTCTGCCATCCCGAGCGGGTGGTGATCGCGCCGGTCGGCGACGGGGCGATGCAGATGCTCGGCAATGCCGCCCTGCTGACCATTTCCAAGTATTGGAAGAAATGGGCCGACCCGCGGCTCGTGGTGCTGGTGCTGCACAACAACGACCTCAACCAGGTCACCTGGGAACAGAGGGTGATGGCCGGGGATCCGAAATTCGAGGCCTCCCAGGACCTGCCCGATTTCCCTTACGCCCGTTACGCCGAGCTGCTTGGGCTGATGGGGATCGCCGTGTCCCGGCCCGAAGAGGTCGCTCCGGCCTGGGAGCGGGCGCTGAGCGCCGACCGGCCGGTCGTGATCGACGCGTTGTGCGATCCGGACGTGCCGCCCCTGCCGCCGCACATTACCTTCGAGCAGGCCAAGGGCTACATGTCGGCCATGGTAAAGGGCGATCCCAACCTGATGGGCATCGCCAAACAATCGCTGAAGCAGATGACGGCTAACTTTCTGAGTCGGAGCAAAAAGAAATGACGAAAACCGCAGCCATCGAAAAACTGGACGTCAAGGCCTACAGGGTTCCGACCGACAAGCCGGAATCCGACGGGACCCTTAGATGGGATGCCACGACCATGGTGACGGTTCACGTTCAGGCCGGCGGCAAGCAGGGGTTCGGCTACTCTTACACTGCCGCGGGGGCGGTGACGGTGATCCGCGGTACGCTGGGTGAAAAGATCCTCGGTATCGATGCGTTCGACATCCCGCGCTGCTGGGCGCTTATGACGGCGGAAATCCGGAACATGGGAGAATCCGGCATCGCGCGGATGGCGGTGGCGGCCGTTGAGGTCGCCCTCTGGGACCTTAAAGCCAAGCTCCTCGGTCTGCCCCTGGTGACTCTGCTGGGGCGGGTGCGGGACAAGGTGGCCGTATACGGCAGCGGGGGATTCACTTCCTATACCAACGAAGAACTGCAAGCGCAGCTGGCCGGCTGGGTGGCCGATGGAATACCGCGCGTGAAGATGAAGATCGGGCGGGATCCGGAAAAAGACCCGGCCAGAATCCGGGCGGCCCGTGAAGCGATCGGGGAACAAACGGCTCTGTTCGTGGATGCCAATGGCGGCTACGACCGCAAGCAGGCTCTGGCCATGGCTGATAGGTTCAGCCGGTTGAACGTGACCTGGTATGAAGAACCGGTTTCTCAAAAAGATGCTGAGGGACTGCGGTTTATCCGCGAAAGGGTCCCGCCGGTCATCGAGGTGACGGCCGGGGAATACGGATTTCTGGGCGACGATTTTCGGATTTTGCTTCAATCCGGTGCGGTGGATGTGCTCATGGCCGACATCACGCGCTGCGGCATCACCGGTTACCTCCAGGCGGCGGCGCTGTGCGCGGCCCACCACATCCCCCTGTCCTCACACTGTGCGCCGGCGCTGCACCTCCACCCGTCCTGCGCCCTCGCGCCGGTGCGGCACATGGAATATTTTCACGACCACGTCCGGATAGAGCATATGCTGCTGGAGGGGGTTTCCGAGCCGGTGGATGGTTTTCTGGCGCCGGATCTCAGCCGGCCGGGGATCGGGCTCGAGTTGAAGACGGCGGATGCCGAGAAGTATGCGATAACTGTTTAGCCCCCTCCCTCGGTCCCTCCCACGAGGGGAGGGAGACGTACTTTGTCCGGCCACGAGGGGAGGGAGGTTTCCTTTGTCCGGCCACGAGGGGAGGGAGGTGCAGCCCTTTGTCCGGCTGCGAGGGGAGGAAGGCGTTCATTGTCCAGCCAGGAGGTGAGGGGGGCGGCGTCCTGCGCCCGGGTGGGGAAAGAGGTCAACCGGTTCTTCCGGGAGGGAAGACCCCTTTCTCGTTACCTTCCAAAAAGGGGAGGGAAGTCGTTGAACGAGCCGCCGGAATGTTTGGTTCCCTCGCGCAACGGACGGGAAATAACTTCCTTACTACAAGGAGGACAGGTGGCATCTTCCTTTCAACAATTGAAGCGGTAAATTACTGCTCCTCATAGACGATGGCGCACCCATGCTACTCTTCATCCCCAATGGTGAAAGCCGCAAATTACTCTTCCAAACCCTGAAGGCAGTAAAATACGCACCACTCCGATCGGGGGAACAGAAAATTGCTCCTTCCCCTCGATGGGGGAGGCCGGGTGGGGGTGAATCGACCACAACGACACGCCGTGAAGTCCACCCATACTCCTTCAACAGCAAGCATCAGAGGCAGCCATGAGAAAATCAACCGACGCGAGATCCGACAGCTGGCGGTCACTGGAAAAAGAGTTGACCCGGGAAGTGGACGGGGAGGTGCGCTTCGATTCGATCACCCGCGCCATCTACAACTGCGACGGCTCCAATTATCGTCATCTGCCCATCGGAGTCGTTCTTCCCCGCACCACTCAGGCGGTCATCGCGACGGTGGCCGTTTGCCGCCGGCACGGCGCGCCGCTGTTGTCGCGCGGCGGCGGCACCGGGCTCTGCGGCCAGACCTGCAACCAGGCCGTCGTCATCGATTTCTCGAAATACCTGAACAAGATTTTAGAAATCGACCCGGAGCGCGAAATCGCGCGTGTGCAGCCCGGCGTCATCCTGGATCATCTGCGGCAGCAGGCGGAGAAGTTCGACCTGACCTACGGGCCGGATCCCGCCACCCACACCCACAACACCTTCGGCGGCATGATCGGGAACAACTCCTGCGGCATCCACTCCGTCATGGCCGGCCGCACGGCCGACAATATCCACCAGCTGGAAGTTCTGACCTACGATGGCCTGCAGATGCGGGTGGGGCCCACCGCCGATGAGGAGCGCGAGCGGATTATCTCCGCGGGCGGGCGTCGCGGCGAGATTTACGCCGGGATGACGGCCGTCCGCGACCGCTATGCGGATCTGATCCGGCAGCGCTATCCCGACATCCCGCGGCGGGTGTCCGGCTACAACCTGGACGACCTGCTGCCGGAAAAGGGGTTCAACGTCGCCCGCGCCCTGGTCGGCAGCGAAGGGACCCTGGTGACCATTCTGGAGGCCACGGTGCGGTTGGTGTACAGCTGGCCCGGCCGGACCCTGGTCGTACTCGGCTATCCCGATGTTTTTGCGGCCGCGGATCACATTCCCGACATCATGTCCCACGGCCCGGTGGGCTGCGAAGGCATCGACAACAAGCTGATCGGCTTCATGAAGAAAAAGCACCTGCACCTGCGCGATCTGCCGCTTCTTCCGGAAGGCCAGGGCTGGCTCCTGGTGGAAATGGGGGGCCACGACAAGGCCGAAGCCGACGAGAAGGCCCGCAGGCTGATGGCGGCTTTGAAGAAAACGGCCAATCCGCCGCGCATGAAACTCTTCACCGATCTTGCGGAAGAAAAAATGGTCTGGGAAATCAGGGAATCGGGCCTGGGAGCGACCGCCAATATTCCCGGAGAGCCACTGGCCTGGCCGGGGTGGGAAGATGCGGCCGTGCCGCCCGATAAAATCGGCGACTACCTGAGGGACTTTCGCGACCTCATGGATGAATTCGGCCTGGATGCCGCCCTTTACGGCCACTTCGGTCAAGGGTGCGTGCACTGCCGGATCACCTTCGATCTTTTTTCCCACGAGGGAATCCGGAAATACCGCGCCTTCATCGAACGGGCGGCCGATCTCGTGGCGGGCTATCACGGCTCGATCAGCGGCGAGCATGGCGACGGCCAGTCGAAAGCCATTTTACTCTCGAAGATGTACGGCGAGGAACTGGTCGAGGCCTTTCGACAGTTCAAATCGATCTGGGACCCGGAGTCGAAAATGAATCCGGGCAAAATCGTCGATCCGCAGCTGCCCGAGGAGAACCTGCGCCTGGGCACCGACTACGCACCCTGGCAGCCGGATACGTTTTTCAAGTTTCCGGACGACGACGGCAGTTTTCAGCGGGCATCGCTGCGGTGTGTGGGTGTCGGCAAATGCCGCCGGCCGCAGGATGCCTTCATGTGCCCGAGCTTCATCGCCACGCGCGAAGAGAAACACACCACCCGCGGCCGGGCGCGCGTGCTGTTCGAAATGTTCCGCGGCGACTTCATTCAGGATGGTTGGCGCAGCGAAGAGGTGCGGGAAGCCCTGGAACTCTGCCTTTCCTGCAAGGGCTGCAAGTCGGAGTGCCCCGTCAATGTAGATATGTCAACTTACAAGATGGAGTTTCTCTATCACTATTACCACAACCGGCTGCACCCGCGCCATCATTATGCCCTGGGGTTCATGGGCATCGGGGCGGCCATCGGCAGCCGGACGCCCGGCCTGGTCAATTTTTTCACCCAGACGCCCGGGGTGAAGGAGGGCGTGAAATGGATGATGAACACGGCGCCGGAAAGGCCCCTGCCTAAATTTGCCGCGGAGTCGTTCGTCGACTGGTTTCACCGCCACCGGCAACCGGCAGCGGCCGACGCCCGGCCGGTCGTCTTGTATCCGGATGAATTCAACAACTCATTTGATCCGGAGGTGCTGAAGGCGGCCGTGCGGGTGCTGGGGCGCTGGAATTACAAGGTCCTCCTCCCCGAAAAAGTCCCTATTTCGGCGTTGCCGCTGATGCATTTCGGTTTTCTGGGCCTGGCGGGGCGAAACCTCAGCCGCACCATCGATCTGTTGACGCCCTTTGCCCGGCAGGGAATTCCCATCCTTTTTGTCGAGCCGAGCGTGGCGGCCATGTTTAAGGACGATTTGCCCAAAATCTGGCCGCACGACCGGGACGTGGCGCGGGTGGTCGACCTGTGCGCGATGCTGAGTGAATTCATCAAGGCCAGCGATCTTAAGCTGCCGCGACTGAAAGGAAAAGCGATCCTGCACAACCACTGCAACCAGAAGGCGGTGCTGGAGCCTGAAGCCGTTCACCATGTGCTGGAAAAAATGGGGATCGAGTTTGAGGAACCGCAGGAAGGCTGCTGCGGCATGGCCGGATCCTTCGGCTATGTAAAGGAGCACCATCCCCTGAGCATCAAGATCGCCGAAGAGCATCTTCTGCCCGCCGTGAGGCAGGCCGATGCCGATACTTTCATCGTCGCTGAGGCCTTCAGCTGCCGGACTCAGATCAAAGACGGCTCGGAGCGCGAGCCGATGCACACCATCGAGCTGGTGCAGTATGCTTTCCGCAAGGCCGACCTCGATGCCGGCCGCGCCCGCGATCGGGACGTGGAAGGTGACACCCTCCCGCCCCGGCGGCACGCGCGTTTGTGGATGGCCGGCCTGCTCGGGGCGGCCGTGGCCGGCGGCGTGATTTTCGGCTTATGGATGTCAAAGAGGGTGAAAGTACGGGAGATTAGGGCGGCCATGGTGTAGACCGATCTTAACACGTGGGCACTATTTATTCTTCTTCAAGATTTTAACGGTCAGCTGCCGTTCGCCGAAATCGAGCGCCTGCCGCCGGTGGCCTTGGGGCATGGCGATATCGACCCTGTTTTCAAAACGTTCGGCGGTTCGATCCGCTACCCTGCAGATGCCGACATTTTCGATATCCAGCAGGGTCCCCAGCGGTACGAAATTGGCGGCACACATCTTTTCGCCGGCCGCGAGCTCCTGGCACAGATCTTTTCCGCTGGCCGCAAGGCACGGGCGACCCGAGGTCTGATCCGGGTCGCCGACATTGTAAGCGGTAACGGTGCGGACGGTTTCACTCACGATTTCATAGCCGTCCAGTTGAAAAGACAACGCCGGTGCGGAAAAAAACACGGACATGACCACGCTGCAAAAACTTAACGCTTTGCGAGTTCTTAAGGATACCCTCCAGGCCGAACGGATGGTCCGCATCGTTTTTTTCCTCAGATGGCCGAGAATTTCCCGGCTCAAAAAATAATCACGCCGACGATCCCGAGAATGCTGATGACGACGGCAATGGCGCCGAAGACGATTGCCAGCAGACTGATGAAGCCGCCCCTGACGCGCGGCGAGGCGGCAAAGATCATTCCCAGAACGCCCAGCGGGACCGCAACCATTCCCGCAATAAGACCCCACAACGGGTGCCCGGTGAAGGTCAGAAAATAGCTGCCGATCGCAGAAATGATAGAGCCTGTTGCCGCACTTCCCGTTCGCTGATTCATTGTAATGACTGCCCTTTCAATAGTAAAAGTGCTTATGTTTGGGACCGCTCACCGGAACCGAGATTTTTCAGAAGTCCGGCGCCGATGGCCGTTGCCGCCGACAGGCCCGCCACCCAGATCCAGGGCGAGGTGCCGGTAACCTCCGGCAGGGACCGCTTGCCGTAGGTCCCTTTTTCGATCCAGGGCTTGATGGCCGGGTAAAGCCTTACAAACGCCAGTGCCCCGCCCAGCATGCCGAGCGCACCGGCGACCGCATCTTTGTGGCCGGCTCCCATGGCGGCCATGTTCGTGCCCGGACAGTATCCCAGAAGCGCCATCCCCGCCCCGAACAGTGTCCCGCCGGCCACGATACCACCGACGTTGAAAGGTTTGATCTTGGCGTCGGCCAGCCCGAGTGAATTTAACAGCTGAACCCCGACGGCGCCGACCGCAGATGCCGTGGCCATGATCTTGACGACCGTGGCATCTGTTGCGAGCAGCTGCCCCGAGATGGCTTCGTGTTCCGAAGCCCGCCCCTTCTGCAGCAGAAAACCGAAGGCGACGCCGGTGCCCAGACCCAGCAGTATCCTGCCGATGGATTGTCGTTTCATTTCTTCCTCCCGAAAAGTGCTTTCGAAACGGCCGCACCCGAAGCAAAGATAATGGGGTCGAAGAGCCAGCTCGATGCCGCAAACTGCATGGTGCCGCTGATACCGTGCCCGCTCGTGCAGCCTTTGGCCATCCGCGATCCGAACATCATCAGGGCGCCGCCGGCAGCGGCGGCCGCATACCGCAGCGCGCGCGACCGGCCGATTTTCTTTTGCCACTCGTCAGGAACCGGTGGCGGCGAGGGATCGTCCGAACTGCGCGCGCTGAGCAGGCTGCCGAGGAGCACGCCGCCCACGAGTCCCATTTCCCAGTCTATTTTGGGCGACTCGCCGCGTTCGCGCTTGTACTCGTCAATATTCATTTTATCTGGTGCGATTTTTTCGGCCGCCATGGCGGCGGTGTTTTCAAAGGCGGTGGTAATGCCGAGCGGCCTTTTGGCCGTCAGCATCGCCACCGTCTCCAGCGCCCCAATGGCCGCCCCGACGGCATACGGCGACCATTTTTTCTTTTTCAGAATTGACATTCCGGCACCTCTTCGCTCTCGATTTTCCGCTCTTGCAAGGGTGCTGTCGCTGATTCAGGCCTCTGCAGGGGAAATTTTTGTCGGTGTTAAGCGCGCGCGGTTTTCGGCGCCTTGGGACCCGCCAGCAGCCAGATGATCAAACCGACGACCGGCAGGATCAAAATCAGCAGCGTCCACAAGAGTTTCGATCCGGTGGAGGCGTCCGGGGCCCGGAAAATATTGATGATGGCCCAGACGTCCGCGATAAAAATGATGATTCCGATAATAAATTCCATTCGAATTTCTCCTTTCGCTTTGACTATACGTTTTGGTCACCGCTCATGACGGTCTGCTCAGCCGTTGACGACAATTCCGCCATTCGGGTGCAGGACCTGGCCGTTGATGTAGGAAGAGTCCTCGCCGGCCAGAAACAGGAAGCAGGTCGCCACTTCGTAAGGCTGGCCGGCGCGCTTCATGGGCGCGCTCTCGCCGTGGTGTGCGGTTTTTTCTTCCGAGAGGCTGGCGGGATTTTCGGTTTCGGGTTTCGGCGTCATTTCCGATCTTTCGCCCGGCTGTTTTTCCTGATGCTGTTCGGGAAAATTGCCGTTCTCTTTGTCGTTGGGGCTCATGCCGCCTCCTTGATTAACTGATTAGCAAAGACTTTATTCTGATTGTCGATCCTCCCGGACAAGATGACAGAGATGCTTCCCGGTGGTTCTTTTAATTATCTACCACCTGGCAGAATTTCAAAGGAGGGAAAGCCTGTATTTTCAAGACGGCGCCACAGTACATGAGGGAAGGGGGCAGGTTTTTTTATTGCGTGGATATCAAAACTCCCGGCCCCCGGCCACGGGCGGGTAAGGCCGTTTCACCTTATGGACAGGCGGCGTTGCACGGACGACCCAAATGCTCTTTACAGGACGGTACGCTCTATAATTCTCCCTATTTCGAGCCACTCTACAGTCAATTGCCCATATAATTTTCCCCAGATTCAGCGCAGGATCACAACCAGTCAGCCGGAAGACCACTGCAGCACAACCGTCAACCCAATGAGAGGATAAAATGATGAGAGAGCCTAAAAGGGCGACCGGCCGCATCATTTCAGTGCAGGAAACGCGGTTTCGGCTGGTAGCCGAGGACGGCCGGAGCTTTCTCTTCACGCTGGGGCACGGCGCCTTTGCGGCCGAAGCGGGCCTGATCGATCTCCACAAGGCCCGTGCATCGGTCACCATTGAATACGAGGGCGAACCCCAGCTCGAATCCGGCGTCGCGCGTTCCATTCGGGTCATCCGCTGGAAACATGCGACCTGAGAACCGGCACATTAACTTCTTTAGGCTTCAAGAAAATGACTTTGGCAAGGCCAGAGGGAGAAGGCTGTATAGTCATACGCCGCCGACCGGTAGCAGCAGCCAAAATCTTTATTTTGAAGCTTATACCTGGAGGGCGCTGCCGGAGTCGGTGCCCTGCGCGGGAGTAAAGGGCAGATGAGCATGCTGGACAAATCAATGAAAGACCGCCTGAAAACAATTTTGAAGGACTGGTCCATCCCCAAACAGCTTGCCGGTGAAGATCCGCTGGGCGCTGCGGCCCAATCCGAGGCCTCGCGCAGACTGCGGCCGCGGCTGGAAGAGGCCGATAAAATCGGAACCAGCATCTGCCCATACTGCGCCGTGGGATGCGCCCAGCTGATCTATGCCAAGGGCAACGATATCATTCATATCGAGGGCGACCCGCGCAGCCCGATCAACCAGGGGGCGCTCTGTCCCAAGGGGGCGGCCGTCACGAGCTGGGTGCACAACCCGAACCGGCTCACGCGAGTCAAATACCGGGCCCCATACGCCACGCGCTGGGAGGAACGGCCCCTCGATTGGGCCATGGACCGCATCGCCTTTCTGATGAAGCGCACCCGCGATGAGACCTTTGTGCGCGAGCTGCCGAACGGCATCCCGGTCAACCACACCATGGCGATGGCGGCGCTGGGCGGTGCCACCCTGGACAACGAGGAGAATTACCTGATCAAGAAGCTGTGCGCGGGCGGGTTGGGGATGGTGTGGGTCGAGAATCAGGCGCGGGTCTGACACAGCTCTTCGGTGCCCAGTCTGGGCGCAACCTACGGTCGCGGGGCCGCCACCACCGCCCAGTGGGACCTGGCCAATGCGGATTTTGTGATGGTCATGGGCTCGAACATGGCTGAGTGTCACCCCATCGCCTTTCGCTTCGTGCTCCAGGCCAAGGAAAGGGGCGCCACCATCGTTCATGTCGATCCCCGCTTCACCCGGACCTCGGCCCTGGCCGATATCTATGCCCCGATCCGCTGCGGCTCGGATATCGCGTTTCTCGGCGGGCTGATCCGCTACATCCTCGAAAACGACCTGTGGTTCAGGGACTACGTCCTCAACTACACCAACATCGCCACGATTATCGAAGACGAATTTAAGGACACCAGTGAGCTGGACGGCCTTTTTTCGGGATGGAGTGACGATTCGCGCTCCTACAAGGCCATGAGCTGGCAGTACAAGGGCGAGGAAGTCCCGACCGCGCTGGTTGAACATCACCTGAACACCGGCTCCTCCTACAGCGAAAAACTGAGACGGACGAGCAAGGGGCCGCCGCCGGTCGACATGACGCTGGCGCATCCGAACTGCGTCTACAATATTTTGAAGCGGCATTATGCGGCCTACACGCCGGAGATGGTGGAAAAGGTCACCGGCTGCCCGCGGGATACCTTCCTTAAAATCGCCGACGCCATGACCCGCAGCAGCGGCCCCGAGAAAACCGGCGCCCTGTGTTATGCCGTCGGCTGGACGCACCACTCCACCGGGGTCCAGATGATCCGCGCGGCCGGCATCGTTCAGGCGCTGCTCGGCAACATCGGCCGTCCCGGCGGGGGAATCCTTGCTTTGCGGGGTCACTGCAGCATTCAGGGCAGCACCGACATTCCGACTCTCTACGACATGCTGCCCGGTTACCTGCGCCACCCCAACGGGCGCAAGGAGTACCATCGGAGCTTTGCCAACTATCTCGAAGTGGAAACCATTCCGTTGGGCTTCATGCACCGGTTTCCGAAATTCATCATCAGCCTTCTGAGGGCCTGGTACGGCGACCACGCCGGGCCCGGGAACGAGTGGTGCTACCAGCATCTTCCCAAAATCATGGGCGATCACTCCCAGCTGCCCATGACCCTGGCGATAAAGGACGGCACCATCCGCGGGTTGCTGCTCATGGGACAGAACCCGGTCGTTGGCGGGCACAACAGCCACATGATCCGAATGGCGCTGCCGAACCTGGAATGGATGGTCGTGCGGGAGATTTTTGAAAACGAAACCGCCTCCTACTGGTACAAGTCTCCGGAGGTGGCTGACGGCCGGCTCAAGCCCGAAGAGATTAAAACGGAGATGTTCCTGCTTCCGGCGGCACTGCCGGGCGAGAAGGACGGGAGCTTCACCAACACCCACCGGTTGATCCAGTGGCACGACAAGGTGGTCGAGCCGCCGGGCGACTGCCGCTCGGACCTGTGGTTCATCTATCATCTGGGAAAGCGGTTGAAGGCGCTGTATGCGGACAGCCCGGACCCGAAGGACGCGCCCATCAAGGAGGTGACCTGGGAGTATCCGACCAGCGGTTCCAGCGAAGATCCGTCGGCGGAAGCGGTTTTAAAGGAGATCAACGGGTACACCTGGCCCGGCCGCAAACAGCTCTCCGGCATCAAGGACATCAAGGACGACGGCTCCACCGCCAGCGGCTGCTGGATATACTGCGGCGCCTACCCCGGCGAGAAGCAGAACCTGACCCGTTCGCGCAGGCCGGACGGTCCCGACGGGCCCGGATCACACCGCGGATGGGGCTTTGCCTGGCCCGCCAACCGGCGTATTCTTTACAACCGCGCTTCGGCCGATCCCGCCGGCAAACCGTGGTCCGAGAAGAAGAAGTATGTCTGGTGGGATGACAAAAAGGGCCGCTGGACCGGCCGCGACGCTGTCGATTTTCCGAAGAAAAAGGCGCCGGAATACGTTCCCGATTGGTCTGAGAACCCCAAGGGGATGCAGGCGATTGACGGCAAATCCCCGTTCATGATGATATCGGACGGCAAGAGTTCGCTCTTCGTGACCTCGGGGCTGTCGGATGGCCCGCTGCCCACGCATTACGAGCCGGTCGAATCGCCGGTTAAAAATCTTTTATACGGGCAGCAGGACAACCCGGCCGCCAAGAAGTGGGACCGCGACGACAATGTGTACCACGCCGTCGGCGATCCGCGCTATCCGTATGCGATCACGACCTACCGGCTCACCGAGCATCATTCCGGCGGCATCCCCACCCGGATGGTGCCTTCCACGGCCGAGCTTCAGCCGGAGTGTTTCGTGGAGATCCCTCCGGAGCTGGCCCACGCAAAAGGCGTGAAAAATCTGGAGTGGGTCGTGCTCGAAACGGCCCGTGGCAAAATCGAGGTCCGCGCGCTGGTGACGCGGCGGCTGCGCCCCCTCGACATCGGTGGGCAGCGGATCTATCAGATCGGCATGCCCTTTCACTTCGGCTGGCAGGGCTATGCCACCGGGGCGATCGCCAACGTGCTCACCGCGGTGGTCGGCGATCCCAACACGACCATTCACGAAGGCAAGGCCTTTACGTGCAACCTGTGCAAGGGACGACTGACATGACAGCTTCGCTCTATCCGCCTCCGGTGCATCCCCGGGCCCTCGATCACCCGGCCAGCATCCTGCCCGGGCCGATCCCGGATGAATCCGAGCTGACGACCGGCGTGGTCATATCCCCCGGAAAGGCCTACGGATTCTTCACCGACACCTCGCTGTGCATCGGCTGCAAAGCCTGCGAGGTCGCCTGCAAAGAGTGGAACCTGCTGCCCGCCGACCGGATCGAACTGAGCGGCATGAGTTACGACAACACCCGCCGGCTGTCGGCAACGACCTGGCGCCACGTGGCCTTCATCGAACGCGTCGGCAGTGAAGAGGGCCGCCGGCCGACGGTGCTCAAACCCTTCCAGAGCCACTGGCTTATGATGAGCGACGTGTGCAAGCACTGCGAAAGGGCCGGGTGCCTGGAGGCCTGTCCCACCGGGGCCATTTTCCGAACCGAATTCGGCTCGGTCGTGGTGCAGCACGACATCTGCAACGGGTGCGCTTACTGCGTGCCGTCCTGTCCTTTCGGCGTGATCGACATCAATCTCAAAGACGGCAAGGCCCACAAGTGCACCTTGTGTTACGACCGCTTGAAAGGCGGGCTCGAACCGGCCTGCGCGAAGGCCTGCCCGACAAATTCGATTCAGTTCGGAGAGGTGGCGGAGCTGCGGGCGAGGGCCGGCAAGCGCCTCGAAAAACTGCGCCGCCTGGGAAGAAACGATGCCTATCTCTACGGTGTGCCCGGCGCTCCCGGTGCCACCGGCGGCATCCAGGGGTTGAACGCCTTTTTTCTGCTTCTGGACCGGCCGCAAAGCTACAACCTGGCGGTTGCCCCGCGCCTGCCGGCGGTCGACACCAGGAAAAGTCTCGGACGCAGTGCGGCCGTACTGGCCGGTGTCCTGGTGGCGGGCGCCCTGATCTTTGCCCCTAAACATCGTCGGGAGAAACCGCCGATTTCCGAAGATTGAACGGGAGGCGCTCGCATGTCCGCCGCAAAGAAAAATCGCACAGCAAAATCAAATGCCGGTGAAAACCAGGACCCGCGCCGCGGCGCGGAACCAATGAACACAAAACTCTCTAATTCGACTGAGTGTCGCGCAACAGACGGGCAAGCCGCCTATTACGACATGTCGCCGGTCAAACCCAGTTACTATCACCTCAAGACGGCCCTGAGCTACTATGCGGAAGCGCTCGGCGCCGGCCCCCAACTCCTCGCGGCCGTCATCGAACTGGTCGGTGACCCAAAGGATCGGCCTCTGGTGCGCATCGGCCGATACATGGCCCTGGGCAGTTCTCTGGCCGCTCCGGGGCTGTTGGTCTCGGAACTGCACACGCCGCAGCGTTGGTTCAACATGCTGCGCATTTACCGCTCCACCTCGCCCATGTCGATCGGCAATATGTCCCTGACCGCATTTGGTCTTTTCAGCACCGTAGCGGCGGCCGGGCAACTGGTCGAAGATCTGGGGTATGAAAGGCAGGGTCGTCTGGTCGGCCGGATTCTGGCTATTCCGTCAGCCCTGGCTGCCGGGATGGTCTGCCTGTATACCGGCACCGAACTGCAGGAAACCTGCACGCCGCTGTGGGCGAGCGCCCGCCCGCTGCTCGCGCCGCTATTCGGGGTCACGGCCGTGGCCACGGGCACCGCCGGTCTGATGGTGGCGGCGACCCTTGCCAAAACGCCGGCGGGGTGCCTGCGTCGCGCGGAACAGTTTTCACTCATTGTGAACGGGCTGCAGTTCATTCTTGCCAAACTCGTGGAGAGCTACTGGCGCAGCCCGCCGTCCACGCGGTCCTTTCATGACTCCCGCCACGCGCTGACCTGGCGTTACGGTGTTTTGGGCCTTGGGATTCTTTTTCCGCTGGGCCTCCGGCTGCAGCGCCAGTGGGTCCGCCGACCGTCGGCCGCC
>JBAPSB010000359.1:0-1787 GCA_049281435.1 Desulfobacterales bacterium | reverse complement strand
CAGGCAGAATACCAGGCACACCAGAGACGCGGCCGCCGAAACCCAGAAGACCATCGACACCCCTTGCCCGACGGTTTCCTGGAGGGTTTTGAGGGCTTCCACCGGAATCAAGGCCTGGATGTCGGGGCTGAAAATTTGCTCAACATGCAGACGGATCTGTTCGGCCAGCCCCGCCGGAAGACGGTCGGCCAGCCCGGACGCGGTCAATGTATTGATGAACCGGGCATTGAGCAGGCCGCCCGAAACCCCCACCCCGACGGTCCCGCCGAGCGTTCTGGCAAACTGCTGCGCGGCGGTGGCCGCCCCCAGATTATCCGCCGACAGGCTTTCCTGCACGATCAGAAGCGAGGCGATCGACACGAACCCCATGCCGATCCCGGCCAGGGCCAGGGCCATCGAAAAGAGCCACATCGATGTGGTGAAGGTCAACGTCAGAGCGCTGCCGGCCAGCAGCAAAAGGGCGCCGGCCATCGCGAACTTGCGTTTATTCACGCGGTGGGCCATCTGTCCGCACAGCAGCGCGCCGCCCGACCAGGCCAGGCTCAGCGGGATCATCGCCACGCCCATTTCGGCCGGCGATCTGCCCAGTGCCCCCTGGATGAAAAGCGGGCTGAAAGCCGACAGGGAAAAAATTGCAAAACTGATGAAAAAAGCGGCCGCGTTGCCGGAGCTGAATCCAGGCCGGCCGAGGAAGTCGATCGACAGGATCGGGTCGGCGGCGCGCTTTTCGGCCTGATAGAAGGCGAGCCCTGCGGCCAGTGAAATCGCCAGGAGCCCGACGACCGGCAGCGAGAGCCAGCGGTGGTGATTGCCGGTCATCAGAAAGACCGTCAGCAGGGACAGGACCGTTACGGTCAGCGTGGCCCCGCCGAGCAGATCGAGGGCGGCGCGGCGCCGCTTGACGCGCGTTTCCTTGAAATAAAGATAGATGCCCAGAAAGGACAACAGGCCGAGCGGCAGATTGATGAAAAAAATCCAGCGCCAAGACCAGTAATTGACGATGAAACCGCCCATCGGCGGTCCCAGAACGCTGGCCAGACCCCAGACGAAGCTGGCGATCGACATCATTTTGCCACGCTTTTCGGGCGCGGCGATGTCGGCCAGCAGGATGTACACCAGGGCGAAGGCCGCCCCCGCGCCCACCCCCTGCAGCATCCGCGCAACGATCAATTGGACCATCGAGGTCGCCAGGCCGGCCACGAGCGAGCCGGCCATGAAAACGCCGATCGCGAAGCCGAAGAGGTGCTTGCCGCTGTAAATATCGGCCAGCTTGCCGAAAATCGGAAGCGCGATGGCGCGGCTGAGAAGGTAGACCGAAAACACCCAGCTGTAGAGTTCCAGACCGCCCATGTCGGCTACGATGGTCGGCATGGCGGCGCCCATCACCAGGGTGTCGAGGGCGCCTAAAAAAAGTGCCAAAAGCGCCGCGGCGATGATGTAGAACCGGTCCTTGCGGGTCAACTCGTTGACGGCGACGATATTCTTCGTCGCGGACTGTTTGCTTGCGGGGATGGTCATTTTGGGGATCGAATTATCGTTGGCCACAGAAGGCAATCGCCGGCGACCATGCGGGCGGCGGAGGCGGCAATGAAACGGTGCTGTTCACGGTTTGAAGGGGCCGAAAAAAAGCGGCCGGCGGTGCATCTTTTGCCGCCGGCCGTTTTTTTGTTTTTTTTGACCATAGGCTTCAAGATAAAGATTTTGGCAAGGCCAGAGAGAGGCGGCTGTAGTGTAATACGCCAACGACCGACACCAGCAGACAAAAGCTTTATCTTGAAGCATAGAGC
>JBAPSB010000358.1:0-13104 GCA_049281435.1 Desulfobacterales bacterium | reverse complement strand
GGCTTGCGGCCAGTGACAGGATAAACCATTTCATGTGTCCGCCCCTTTCCAACCTCTGGCGACCGCTCTCATTCCGGCGGCGGTTCCGTTTGCATGTCAGGCTTTGAAGAATGGGACCCGAAGGGCGTCAAGCGCTGTCGGACACCTTTGCGGCAAACGACCTTCGCGGTTGGCAGCTTTTATAAGGGTCCCGGCAAAAAATAGTTCCACATCTTGCTTGACTCTTGACCCGTCTACCGCGTTACATCCACCGACACGTATCTCGATATGCGCCGCTGGATGTGCCTTGCAGACGGGCCAATATCCGGCGCAATCTTGTGGAATTATTTCTTGCCGTGACCCTAACCGATCCGCGATCCGCAGCAGCCGCGAGTTTTACTGATTCACCAGATTAGCGGCGAAATGTCAAGTAAATAGGGAATAACAAAAGCTTTTTATTGACAGAAAAGATTAAATAAACTAATTTTTAACGTTTAAAATTTGCCACAAAAGAGTGAAAGAGGACGGATGGTCAAGGTCATCTCAACGGTTGAGGATATGCAGCGGCACGTCGAAGATCTGCGACAGGCCGGTCGGCGGATCGCCTGCGTTCCGACCATGGGATTTCTGCACGACGGGCATATGTCGCTGATGCGAATCGCCCGTCGCAGGGCCGATATTCTGGTGGTGACCATTTTTGTCAATCCGGCCCAGTTCGGCCCCGGTGAGGATTTCGAGACGTATCCCCGCAATCCGGAACGGGACATCAAGCTGTGCGCCGGAGAAAAAGTCGACATCGTTTTTACGCCGGCCGCGGCCGACCTTTACCCCGACGGCTTTCAGAGCCATGTGACCCTGGAGCACCTGCCGCACCATCTCTGCGGTTTGTCGCGCCCGGTTTTTTTCACCGGCGTGGCGACGGTCGTCGCAAAGCTTTTCAATATCATCCGCCCCCACATCGCGGTGTTCGGGGAGAAAGACTACCAGCAGCTGCTGGTCATCCGACGCCTGGTCAAAGATCTCAATTTCAACATCGAGATCATCGGTGGCCCCATCGTCAGAGAAAAAGACGGTCTGGCGATGAGTTCACGCAATGCCTATTTGACCTACGACCAGCGACCGTCAGCCCTGACGCTCGGCCGCGCACTCGAGCGGGCCGGGAAACGGGTTGAGGCCGGTGAGCGGGATGCCGCACGACTTCTGAAAGAAGCGCGGGATCTGATTGCCGCACACCCTGAAAACCAGATCGACTATTTGACCATCTGCGATCCGGAGACCCTGATCCAGGTCGAGCACATCGACCGGCCGGCGTTGATGGCCCTGGCCGTGAAGGTGGGAAGGACCCGGCTGATCGACAACACGATCCTGAGGGTTCCCGCCTCCGGGGACCGTTCCCTTGGATACGACATGCCCGTATGATGAGCCTACCGTGCCGCTGACGAGCTGGAAGGACGGGCTGCCGGGGCCAGTGGAAAGGCTGGAAGGCTAGGAAGCTGGAAGGTTGGAAAGCTGGAGTGGTGGAAGGGTGAAATGGTGGAAGTTTGAAATGATTGGTTTACAAGCAGAGAGAACTATCCACCAAAGATGGAATGCCTTCCTCATCAGTCATCCAACATTCCACTATTCCACCATTCCAATTTAACGACGAAGCCATCACCGGGATGACCCGGAATTTTTTTTTTGGAATTTGTGACGTTAACAGCGAACATTCCCATTGCAATTGGAAAGGACCGGGCATGAAAGAAAAAGAGCAGTTTTTTTTCACTTCCGAATCGGTGACCGAGGGTCACCCGGACAAGGTCGCCGATCAGATATCGGATGCCATATTGGACGCCATCATCGCCCAGGATAAATACTGCCGCGTGGCCTGCGAGACACTGGTGACCACGGGACTGGCGTTTATCGCCGGAGAGATCACTACCAACACCTATGTGGAGATGCCCCAGATCGTTCGCGACACCATCAAGGATATCGGCTACAACTCTTCCCAGATGGGCTTCGACTGGCAGACTTGCAGCGTCATCACCAGTATCGACCATCAGTCGCTCGATATCGCCCAGGGGGTCAACCGCGGCAACGGACTCTACAAGGAGCAGGGCGCCGGCGACCAGGGGCTTATGTTCGGCTACGCCTGCGACGAGACCCCCGAGATGATGCCGCTGCCCATCATGCTGGCCCACAAGATCTGCCGGCGCCTGGCGGAGGTCCGCAAAAACGGGTCGCTCGATTTCTTGCGTCCGGACGGCAAGTCGCAGGTCACGGTCGAATACGAGGACGGCATGCCCAAGCGCATCGACGCGGTCGTCATTGCCGCCCAGCACAAACCGGATGTCGAAAACGATTTCCTGCGCGATGCGATCATCAAGAGCGTCATCAAAAAGATTCTGCCGGAGGACATGGTCGATGTTGAAACGCGTTACTACATCAATGCCACCGGTCGTTTCGTGGTCGGCGGTCCGATGGGAGACTGCGGCCTGACCGGCCGCAAGATCATCGTCGACACCTACGGCGGCCAGGGAAGCCATGGCGGGGGGTGCTTCTCCGGCAAGGATCCGTCAAAGGTTGACCGCAGCGGGTCCTACATGGCGCGGCACATCGCCAAGAACGTCGTCGCGGCCGGACTGGCCCGAAAATGTGAAATACAGATCGCCTATGCCATCGGGGTGGCGGAACCTGTGTCGATGTTGGTCGATACCATGGGAACCGGCAAAATACCGCGTAACAAAATCAAGGACATCATCCGGAAATGCTTCGACCTGCGTCCGGCGGCCATTATCGAATATCTGGATCTGTTGCGGCCCATTTACCGCAAATCGGCCGCCTATGGCCACTTCGGCCGCACCGAGCCGGAATTCAGCTGGGAAGAAACCACCCAGGCGGACAAGATGCGCGAGCTGGCAGGAATCTAAACTGAAAACAGAGTGAAAACGAAAGGTCTTTTTTATGAACTATGACGTCAAGGATATCAACCTGGCCAAGGATGGGGCGCTGCGCATCGAGTGGGCCAATCAGAACATGTCGGTTTTGAACCGGATCCGTAAAAGATTTGAAAAGGAAAAACCGCTCAGCGGTATGCGCCTGGGCGCCTGCCTGCACGTGACCACCGAAACGGCCTCGTTGATGCAGACCTTGAAAGCCGGGGGCGCCAAGGTGTCGCTGTGCGCCTCGAACCCGCTGAGCACCCAGGACGATGTGGCGGCGGCGCTGGTCAAAAACGACAAAATACCGGTGTTTGCCGTCAAGGGTGAGAACAACAAGCTCTACTACGCCCACATCAACGCGGTTATCGACGCCAAACCCCAGTACACGATGGACGATGGCGCCGATCTGGTTTCCATTCTGCATTCCGAACGCACGGAACTCCTGCCGGAAGTGAGGGGTGGGACCGAGGAAACCACCACCGGGGTGATCCGTTTGCGCAGCATGGCGGCCGAGGGGGTGTTGAAATACCCGATCATCGCCGTCAACGACGCCCAGACCAAGCACTTTTTCGACAACCGCTACGGAACCGGCCAGAGCACCATCGACGGGATCGTGCGCGCCACCAACCGTCTGCTGGCCGGCGCGATTTTTGTCGTCTGCGGCTACGGCTGGTGCGGCCGGGGTGTGGCCATGCGCGCGCGCGGAATGGGCGCCAACGTCGTGGTGACCGAAATCGACCCGCTGCGCGCCATCGAGGCGGTCATGGACGGCTTCACGGTGATGCCGATCCGCAAGGCGGCCACTGTCGGGGATTTCTTCTGCACGCTGACCGGCAACATCGCCGTCATCCGCCAGGAACACTTCAAGCTGATGAAGGACGGGGCCATCGTCGCCAATTCCGGGCATTTCAATGTGGAGCTGGACCTGGAGGGCCTGAGCGGCATCGCCGCCTCCCGCCGCCTGATACGGCCATTCGTCGAGGAATTCGTGTTGAAGAACGGCCGTCGCATCAATGTCCTGGGCGAGGGCCGGTTGATCAACCTGGCGGCCGCCGAAGGGCACCCGTCGAGCGTGATGGACATGAGCTTTGCCAATCAGGCGCTGTGTATCGAGTACATGGTCAAAAACAAGACCACGCTCGCCAAAAGCGTCCATCCGGTGCCGGAAAAAATCGACCGCCAGATTGCCAAGGAGAAGCTGGAGGCGATGGGGACACCGATCGACAAACTCACCCCCCAACAAAAGAAGTACCTCGCCTCCTGGAACATGGGGACCTGATGGGATTGAGCCGAAAGCCCGGGACTTGTGAGCTGCAATTCGGCTTAGACTCCGCCGCCAACCGTCTAAACGGGCGAAATTCGCTGCAGCGGGACTAAACTGGCTCAACGGGTTAAACGGGCGTAACCGGCACAACGGGCTAAACGGACGCAACCGGCTCAACGGGCGCAACCGCTTCGTGCCCCCGGCGATCCTGCAGGGCTATAAGCGTACGGCAGAAAATACGGTTCAGGTCCGGCCGCCGCTCCAGCGCAGCTTGGCCTTGAGGACATCGTAGTAAGGCTGGTTCGGCTCCGAGATCATGTGGATCGGGTGCGGCGACTTGCAGATGGCTATCGTGTCGCGATCATCGATGGCGAGTCCCTGCTGGCCGTCGAAAGTGAGCATGATGTCCGCCGACCGTTTTTCCAGTTTGATGGTGATGGCGGCGGCGTCGGGAATGATCAGGGGGCGGTTGGTCAGGGTGAACGGGCAGATCGGCGTCATGACTATGGCCGGCACGGCCGGGTGGATCACCGGTCCGCCGGCGGCCAGAGAGTAGGCGGTCGAGCCGGTCGGGGTGGCGACGATCAGCCCGTCGGCGCGATAGACCGTCAGATAGCGATCGTCGATGCAGGTTTCGATGTGGGCCAGGCGGGCCAGGGCGCCCTTGTTGATCACCACGTCGTTGAGCACCGTTTCGACCGCGCGTTCCCGGTTTTCACGTAACACTCTGACCAAAAGGCGCATGCGGGGCTGCGTGGTGAAGGCGCCGTTCAAAATGGTTTCCGCGACGCTAAAGAGGCGGTCCTCGGTGATCTCGGCCAGGAAACCGACCTCGCCGAACTTGACCCCCAGAATCGGAATGGGGTAATCGCCGATCCAGCGCACGGCGCTTAAAAAAGTGCCGTCGCCGCCCAGAACCAGAATGCAGAAGAGATCCGCCGGCGCCTGCGCCGTCTTTTCCGCCGGAGGCCCCATCCGCGGCGGCCCGCTTTCCCTGCGGAGGGTTTTCACCCCTTGCCCGGCCAGCCAGCCTTCGAGTTCGTCTGCTTTACGGCTGACCATTGGATCAGCCTTGACGACGATGCCGATCGTTTTCACGATATGGTTATTTCCTTGAAATTGCGGCGCACTTCGCGTGCGGAAACTGAGTGCAGTCATACAGGCAAGTTACCAAAACGGCAATATTTTTTTACCGTGCGGCCAAATAATTTCGACTTGACTCGATCCGTCCATCCGCCTTATAAGCAATGGATTCGAGTGGAAATTGATGTTAACAACGGAATCACGCTAAGAGGAGGACACAAGATGAACATGAGAAAAACGGTTACGATAGCCATTGTTGCGGTATTTATGGCATTTACGCTGGTGGGAATCGGTGCTGCGGCCGACACCATAAAACTGGGTGTCGCCGGCCCCCACAGCGGTGATCTGGCTTCCTACGGCATCCCGTCCCTCAGGGCGGCTGAAATCATCGTTAAAAAAGTCAACGCCAAGGGCGGCGTGATGGGCAAACAGGTGGAGCTGCTGGCGGAAGACGATGTCTGCAAGCCCGAAATCGCCACCAACACCGCCACCAAGCTGATTTCGGAAAATGTCGATGTGGTGTTGGGGCACATCTGCAGCGGGGCCACCAAGGCCGCCCTCGGAATCTACAAGGACTCCCGTAAAGTTGTCATGTCGCCCTCGGCCACCAACCCGGCCCTGACCCAGAGCGGAGATTATCCGAACTTCTTCCGCACCATCGCATCGGATGATGCTCAGGCCAGAGTGCAGGTTGACTTCACCCTCGACACCTTGAAAGCCAAGAAGATCGCCGTGCTCCACGACAAGGGCGACTACGGCAAGGGGCTGGCTGAATTCGTCAAGAGCTTTCTTGAAAAAGATCCCCGCGCCCAGGTGGTCCTCTACGAGGGCGTGACGCCGGGAGCGGTGGATTATTCGGCCGTCGTTCAGAAAATCAAACAATCCGGCGCCGATGCGGTCATCTTCGGCGGCTATCATCCCGAAGCCTCGAAGATCGTGACCCAGATGCGCAAGAAAAAGATGAAGACACCCTTTGTTTCCGATGACGGCGTCAAAGACGACACTTTTATCAAGGTCGCCGGCCAGTATGCCGAAGGCGTCTATGCCACCGGTCCCAAGGATCTTTCCAGCAACCCGATGTACAAGCAAGCCGTCGAGGAGCACCGCAAGGCGTACGGCGAGGACCCCGGGGCATTTTATCCCCAGGCCTATGCCGCCACCCTGGCGCTGCTCAATGCCGTCGAAAAAGCCGGTTCCACCGACTACGATGCACTGCGCAAGGCCTTGCAGACCAGTGACGTCGACACCCCGCTGGGCACGATCCATTTCGACGAGAAGGGGGATGCCACCGGGGTCGGTTTCTCCGTCTATCAGGTGAAAAACGGCAAGTTTGTCGAGGTGAAGTAGGCATCCGGGCGAAACATAAGGGGGAAAGGCGCTATACGCCTTTCCCCCGGATTGCTTTTTACGGAGACGACCATGTATTGGGATTTCGACTACTTCATGGAGCTGTTTCTGGCGGGGCTCACCCGCGGAAGCATCTATGCCCTGATCGCCCTGGGCTACACCATGGTTTACGGAATCATCGAACTCATCAACTTTGCCCACGGCGAGATTTACATGATCGGCGCCTTCACGGCCCTGATCGTCACCGGGGTCTTGACGATGATGGGCTGGAACTCGGTCGCCATTCTCTTTATCGCCGCCGCGGTGGCGGTGGTGTACTCCTCGGCTTACGGCTACACGGTCGAGAAGATCGCTTACAAACCGCTGCGCAATGCGCCGCGGCTTTCGGCCCTGATCAGTGCCATCGGCATGTCGCTATTTCTTCAAAACTACGTTCTGCTGGCGCAGACCTCGGACTTTCTGCCCTTTCCCGCCCTGATCCCCGAATTCGAGTGGCTCAAGCCCTGGGAACACATTGTCCGTTCTTCACAGGTCGTCATTTACGTCACCACGGCGCTCGTCATGATCCTGTTGACCTTCCTGATCAAATTTACCCGGATCGGCAAGGCCATGCGCGCGGTTTCCCAGGACAAGCAGATGGCCATGCTGGTCGGGGTGGACGTCAATCGGGTCATTTCGGTGACCTTCATCGTCGGATCGGCCACGGCGGCCATCGGCGGCGTTTTGATCGCCTCCCATATCGGGCAGATCAATTTTTACATCGGTTTTCTGGCCGGAATCAAAGCCTTCGTGGCCGCCGTGCTGGGCGGGATCGGCAGCATTCCGGGGGCGGTGCTCGGCAGCCTGGTGCTGGGCTGGACCGAAAGCTTTTTTACCGGGTATATTTCGAGTGACTACGAAGATGTTTTTGCCTTTTTGTTTCTGGTGGTTATCCTGATTTTCCGGCCGTCGGGCATTCTGGGGCGTTCGGAATCGCAGAAAGTGTAAACGGCCGGCGCATCGAAGAGCAACCGCAACGGGTGGCCGCGCAGTCGAGGTTGCCCCCGTTGGTGTGGCAGGATCGGAAAATTGATTCGTCTCGAAGAACTCAAAAAGTCGCTTCTGGTCTCCCTGTGGTTCATGTTTTTGACCTTTCCGATCATGGTCATCCGGGTCAACACGATCTACAAACGGGTGGAGTGGCGCTGGGAAAACATGCTGCTGGTGGGGATCGGCAGCTTCGTGCTGTCTTACATCTGGCGCTTTCTGCTGCGGCGCAAGGAGTTGGGCCAAAAGCGGGCGCTGGATGGTAAAACCGAAACGAGTTTGTCCCTCAAGCAGCGATTACTGTCCGATCGCCGGATCTATCTGCCGCTGCTTGCCGCCATAGCCGCTTTTGCCGTTGCCTTGCCATTCGTCTTTTCGCTATATCAGACCAATATCATGGTCAACGCCCTGATTTACGTGATGCTCGGCCTGGGCATCAATATCGTGGTGGGACTCGCCGGCCTGCTCGATCTGGGCTATGTGGCCTTCTACGCGGTCGGGGCCTATTCCTACGCGCTCCTGAACTATCACTTCGGACTCAATTTCTGGTTTGCCCTGCCGATCGGTGCCGGCGTGGGGGCCACCTTCGGAATTCTCCTCGGTTACCCGGTGCTGCGGTTACGGGGCGATTACCTGGCGATCGTGACGCTCGGATTCGGCGAAATCATCCGCCTGGTGCTCGAAAACTGGAACGACTTTTCTTTCGGTCCGAGCGGCATCGCCAATATTCCGCGGCCCGGCGTATTCGGCATCGACATGTCGCTGGAGCAATCGACCATCTTCATCTATTTCCTCATGATCGGCCTGGTCATTTTTACCATTTTCGTCGTCAACCGGCTCCAGGATTCGCGCATCGGACGCGCCTGGATCGCCTTGCGGGAGGATGAAGTCGCCTGCCAGGCTATGGGCATCGACCGCACCAAAACGAAGCTGACCGCCTTTGCGTTGGGGGCCACCTGGGCCGGCATGGCCGGGGTGGTTTTTGCGGCCAAGACCACCTTCATCAACCCGGCCAGTTTCACAATCTGGGAATCGGTCATCATCCTGTGTATCGTCGTCCTGGGCGGCATGGGATCGATCGTGGGGGTTATCTTCGGAGCGCTGGTCCTGATTCTGCTGCCGGAATACCTGCGGGCCTTCTCCGAATACCGCATGCTCATTTTCGGGGCCGTCCTGGTGACGATGATGGTGTTTCGACCCGGCGGCATCATCAGCAACGTGCGGCGATCCTACGAATTTAAAATTCCTCCCAAACGCGAGAAAACATCATCCATCGAGGTGTGACGGGCAAGCGATCTATGGAGTCGATTCTGGAAGTCAAAAACCTCACCATGGACTTCGGCGGCCTGCGGGCTCTGGATGGTGTCGACCTCGATATGCAAAAGGGTGAGATCGTCGCGCTGATCGGTCCCAACGGTGCCGGAAAAACCACCTTCTTCAACTGCATCACCGGTATATATCCTCCCACGAAAGGTGACATGACCACCCGATCGCCGCGCGGCAAGACGGTGAAACTTAACGGGCTCAAACCCAACAAAGTGACCGAAGTCGGTCTGGCGCGGACCTTTCAGAACATCCGGCTTTTTCCCAACATGACGGTGCTCGAAAATATCATGGTGGGCCGCCACTGCCGCCTGAAGTCCGGCATTGCCGGGGCGATTTTCCGGCCGCCGGCGACCCGTCAGGAAGAGCGGCGGGTGGTGGATGACAGCTACCGCATTCTTGAGAAAATCGGCCTGGACCGGTTCGTCAACGAGTTTGCCAAGAACCTGCCCTACGGTGCCCAGCGCAGGCTTGAAATCGCGCGGGCCATGGCTACCGACCCCTTCATTCTGCTGCTCGACGAACCGGCCGCCGGGCTGAATCCGCGCGAGACCGACGAACTCGATGAACTGATCCTCAAGCTGCGCGACCAGGAAGAGGTCGCCATCCTGCTGATCGAACACGACATGAAGCTGGTGATGAGCCTTTCCGACCGCATCTTCGTGGTCGACTACGGGAAGAAAATCGCTCAGGGGACACCCGCGGACATCAAAAACAACCCGGTTGTCATCAAGGCTTACCTCGGGGAAGATATCGATGCTTGAGCTGAGAAACGTCGAAACTTTTTACGGCAACATCCAGGCCCTGAAGGGGATCAGCATCAAGATTTCGCAAGGTGAAATCATTACCCTCATCGGTGCCAATGGCGCCGGTAAAAGCACGACCCTGATGTCGATCTGCGGCATAGTTCCCCCGCGCACCGGTGAAATACTTTTCATGGGCCGCTCCATTCACGACCTCAGCCCCAACAAGATCGTGGCCTTGGGTATCAGTCAGGTGCCGGAAGGACGGCGGATTTTTCCCCATCTCTCCGTGATGGAGAATTTGGACATGGGGGCCTTTCTGCGTCCCGACAAAGACGGCGTGAAAGAGGACATCGACTACATCTTTTCGCTGTTTCCGATTCTGGCCGAGCGCAGAGGACAGGCCGGTGGCACGCTCAGCGGCGGGGAACAGCAGATGCTGGCAATATCGCGCGCGCTGATGGCCCGGCCGCGACTGCTGCTGATGGACGAGCCGTCCC
Organism: Desulfobacterales bacterium; assembly: GCA_049281435.1. Classification (GTDB taxonomy): domain Bacteria; phylum Desulfobacterota; class Desulfobacteria; order Desulfobacterales; family SG8-13; genus JARFQH01. Next base: position 2,918 of record JBAPSB010000358.1, on the reverse strand, counting down.
TGGGTCTGGCCCCGATCATCGTGCGCCAAATTTTCGATATCATTAAAAGAATAAATGCCGAGAGCAACACGACCATCTTTCTCGTGGAGCAGAATGCCAATCTCGCCTTGAAGGTGGCCCACCGCGGCTACGTCATGGAAACCGGAAAAATCACCCTCTCGGATTCAGCCGGCAAACTGCTCGCCAACGACGATGTCCGCCGCGCTTATCTCGGTATTTGAAGCCGCCGGCATTTCGTATGGTATACCGCGGTAGCTTCTGCTGTTCCTCGCTGGGTTCCATCACCATGTGTATTTCATTGTATTTCATTAAGAATACGATGAGTTGACATATCGATGCCGTGCTGGTAGGATGGTGACAAGTGGAATGGCTTGGGTTTCGGTGGACAAGCTGGTTTCGATTGTTCAGAGACGAAAAGACGATGAAAAAAATCATCATGGGTATTGCCGCGGCCCTGCTGCTGGGCATCGTCCTGCCCGCCATGGGCGGCGTCCTGACGCCGGAAGCCGCCCAATGGAGCCACAACCGGTCTGCCGCCGCGGAATGGGTCGAAGCAACTATCGGGCCCGAAAAGCCAGGGGTCAGCCCCGGGAACCGGGATATCGATGATGACACCAAAATTTTAGGGCAGTTCATCGTGGACGTGTCGGCCTATCTGCCCAACATACGCGTGATGGTAATGCCCCTGAAATACGAGGGCACAAGCATGAACAACCTGCGCCTCGATTTTGGCGCCAAGGGCCACGAAGACGGTGCCGTCCCGGATTCCCCTGCCAGCCTGAGTAATCTCAATGTGGCCCTGTATTACGCGGTTCCTTTTGTCAACGCCCTTTCCCGCGACAGGATCACTCTCGATGTGGGCGTCAAGCTGCGGGCCATCGATGTCGAAGCCGACCTCAAGCGAGAAGCGGTCGAGCGCGTATCGGAGAGCGCTGCCGTGCCGCTGCCGATGATTTTTGCCTCGGTGAAGTTTCATCCCCTGGCGGCGGTTTCCCTGGAAGCGGAAGGCCGGGGGATTTCCATGGGCGGCAACAGGTCTTACGGCCTGACCGGCCTCTTGCGTTGGGGCGCCTTCGGTCCGGTATATGCCGCCGGCGGCTACCGGTTCAGCAAGTATGACATCGAGCATGCCGGCCTGGCCATCGACGCCGTGGTAAACGGCCCATTCCTCGAAGCCGGCCTGTCTTTTTAAACTCGCGCGTATTCCCTCATCTCCTCGACTTTCCTGTTGACGGCGGACATTTATTTTACCTGCCCGCCGGGCCGTATTCTAAAATCCACACTGACCTTGCCTTTCCTCATAGATCACGAAAAATCGTTTTGAAACAGACACTTTTGGGTGCCGATGCATTTCTTTAAGCGTCTGAGCGCTTGAAAATTGAAAACCTGTTTCTTCGCGGGCATTAAACACGACCGGCAGGCCACAGACCCTATGCGATTTTTTTCCTTCCGAAGTCCCTCATAAAGGTTTACCTAGGAAATTAAAATTAAATCTTTGCTTTATACATGCTTTATAAGCATAAGATACTGTATTAATATAATAATATTTAATATTGGCATTTTTTAAAAAAAAGCTTGACAAGAGCAAATAATCGGACATATTGTTCATGCCATGAATTATAACACCGATGAGCGCTCCAGTGACATATCCCCGTATCAGCTGGATCAGTTCCAACGCCTGGTGAGCCGGCTGTACCAGTGCTGTCAGGAACGGATGCAGTACCAGAGCGATCGGTTCGATCTGCCGGACGCCGAGCTGCGCTGCCTGCTGCTTTTCGGCGAGGAGCGCTACCTCACGCCCAAGGGCATCGCCCAGAAGATGAATGTCGTCAAAAGCCGCATCTCCAAAATCATCGACGGGCTCAGTAAAAAGGGGTACGTACAGCGCATCAAAGACCCGGAAGATTCGCGGGTGCACCTGTTGAGTCTCTCGTCCGAAGGACATAAGAAATTAGCCGACATCAAAGCGTTTATGGACGACGTCCACCAGCAGGTCCTGTCACGGATTCCACCGGAGCAAAGAAAGATCATGCTGATCGACCTTGAACTGCTCAAATCATCGATGGAAGCGGTCAAGGACATGATGGAGTGAATTATTTTCATGGATGGTTCCGGCGGATTGCGCCCATACCGCGGGGCGAAATTCATTAAAATAAATGGTTCACCCCATAGACGACTGCGCGGATCCACGAAATATCATTCGATATAGTTTGTTGTCAGCAAACCACCACAACGCAGCGGAGGAAACCATGCCACAAGCCGAAAGCGTCATTCAACAGCAAGACGTCAGTTTGCAACTAATCGAAGAACAACTGGCGGCCCTGAAAGGCCGCATCGATGTACTGGACAAAAAGGCGACCGAACCCAAGGTGGCGACCATCGTCTTCAGCGGCGACCTGGACAAGGTCCTGGCGGCTTTCGTCATCGCCACCGGAGCCGTTGCCATGGGAATGGAAGCGGTGATGTTTTTTACCTTTTGGGGCACACCGGTCCTGAGGGACAAGAAAAAGAGTGTCGGCGGCAAGGACGCCATGGCCAAAATGTTCGGGACCATGCTGCCCAAGGGGACCGGCGAGGTGAAGCTCTCGAAAATGAACATGGGCGGTATGGGCACGGCCATGATGAAGTCCCTGATGAAGAAAAAAAACGTGGCCTCGCTGGAACAGATGTTGGCGATGGCCGAAGAGTTGGAGGTAAAGATATACGTTTGCGAAATGTCCATGGACCTGATGGGGTTCAAGCGCGAGGAAATGATCGCTTACAAGGACCTGACATTCTGCGGTGTGGCCAAGTTTCTCGAAGAAGCGAACAACAGTCGGATTACCATGTTCATATAGATAGCCTTACTAACCCCATTCACTTCAATCAGGAGGTAAAACATGAGTGAAGATATCAAGGTCGAAAAAGTCATGGATTTG
>JBAPSB010000357.1:0-18590 GCA_049281435.1 Desulfobacterales bacterium | reverse complement strand
CCTATCGGCCTGATCGAAGTCGCCGGCACAGCGACGGCCGTTATCGGCCTGAACTTCGTGACGGACCGCTGCCTGGAAATCGCGTCGAATCCACTGGTCGCCGGAGCCGTCCGCCAGGTGGCCGAGTATTTCGAGGGCAACCGCCGTGAATTCGAGATCGAAACGGTTTTCGATGGAACCGATTTCCAGCAGCAGGTCTGGCGGCAGCTGCGGAGCGTACCGTACGGCTGCACCGCCTCCTACCAGGACATCGCCCGCGGAGTGGGCCGGCCGCGCGCCGTCAGGGCCGTCGGTGCCGCCAACGGCCGCAACCCGATCGCCATTATCGTTCCCTGCCACCGCATCATCGGTAAAAACGGACAACTGGTCGGCTACGGCAGCGGACTGTGGCGCAAGGAATGGCTGCTCAGGCACGAGGGCTGCCCGATATTCGGCGCCGGCCGCTGAAGAACCCATTACGGGTCACGGTAACGGTTTTGACCCGGACGGTCTCGAAGGGCCGCAATGAAAGAAAGGACGACCGCTGCCATGCAATACCAACTCGTTTTACAATTTCAGGGGCGTGATTTCGATGATTTCGAGGAACTCGTCCACCTGGAGGATACGCTCATCGCCCACCTGGAGGAAAGCCATCTGGTTCAAGGCCACGACTTCGGCGACGACACGATGAATATTTACATCCAAACCGATGACCCAGAAGCCGCTTTCGCCAAAATAAAGGAAACCCTGCACCACTCCCTACTCGACAAGGCCAAAGCCGCCTGGCGCCGAGCGGGTGCAACCGATTTCACCGTCTTGTGGCCCGAAGAAAATGACGGCCGCTTCGAAATGACCCATGATCTGCCCTGACTGCCACACCCCCCTAAGAGAGACGGACCGGTACTGCGCGCATTGCGGCCGCGATCTGCACCACCGCAAATCCCGCCGGATGCCACTGGCGACCATCCTCGCCGGTCTTTTACTGGTGGGCGGGGCCGTCTTTTTCATAATCCGCGGCTTGTCGCCCCCCGGTCCGCGGGTCATCGCTTTTCCGGTCTCCTCCCCGGGCCTTCCGGCCACCTCAAAAGGTAGTGCCCTGGCGCCTGAGGCCGGCCAGGGGCGCTTCTGGGCGGCCGGCATCCGGCTGAAGCCGCCGGTAGGAACGGTGACGATCAAAGACATAGCCGGCAACCCCGTCGCCCGGATTCAGGCGGCCATCGTCGGCCGCGGGTGGCTGGCCCTGCCGGCCGCAAGCTGTCTCGGCGGATATTCCTGGCAGTTTGATTCCGAAGACGGGACTGTGCAGGAAATTGTCGGTGGCGTCATCGGTGAAACCGATGCCGTGGGGATCTGGCAGCTGCAGCCGAACGCCGACGTGTCCGGTCCGCGGTTGGCACCCTGGGATGAGTCGAAACCCCTGCAGTGGGCCTCGCTGGCATCCGACCGGAAAGTGAGCGACGTGATGTCGATAGATCGCCTCGATCAGCGCTACGTGACGCGGGTCGGCTTGGCGGACATACCGATCGAGCCGGGTATGTTCATCCAGGAAGACCGTGTGGTGGGCTGGACGTTCGCCGATTCGGAGGCCACCGGCTATTTGTGGCGCGGACTCGAAGGCGAAGACCTGGTGTATGAACTCGGCGTCGGCGATTACTACCGGTCGACTTTCGAAAACAGCCGTGAGGAACAGATGATTCTGGCCCTGGCCCAAACGGATGCGCCCGCAGCCGACCAGTTGCGCTTGCTGGCCGGGGCTTTTCTTTCAAACCCGGCGGCGACCGGCGCCAAGGCCTTTGACCATCTTCAGTCCGCAGCGATCGTCTCCAGGATGGAGAGCCTGATCGGCAGCCTGCGGCAAAACGGCCGGACCTCAGAGGCAGTCGACGCTTTCGACGACCGGATTCTGGTCGCGATCGGCGATGTGGATTTCGCCATCGAGGTGGCCGGCATCACACAGATAGCCTACGGTGCCGGTGCCGCCGTCGAGCTGATAGAAAACTTGCGGACTGATCCGGCCGCCTTCGGTGGGATCCCAATGCCCGAACTGGACGACACCCGCCGGCGCCTGTACCGGCAGTGGATAGATGAATCGATTCGAAGCGGCGACCTCAACGCCGCGCAAACGGCCTACGAACGCGCCCGGGCCGCTTTCGAGGGCAACCCCCGCATTCATCTCATGGGGGTGGAGTTGGCCCTGGCCCTCTCCGACTGGCCGACCGCCGAACGGCTGCTCTATATGCAGGCGTATCCCGCCGAGCTGAACCATCAGGTCAAACTGTTAGAGGATCAGATCGCGGTGTTTAAAAGCGAAGCGGGCAAGATCGTCATCCGGTTTGCCCCCGGTTCCGAACAGATTCCGGTCGCGGCGGTTTTGAGCAGCGGGGTCGCGCAGAGTTTCGTGGTCGATACGGGCGCCTCCATGGTCACCATCCCCCAGTCCACCGCCCGGAAACTGGGTTTGACGGGCAACGCGGGTGCCGTGCGGCGCCTGGTCCACACGGCCGGGGGCACCCTCGAGGCCGAGGCGGTGGTGTTGCCGTCCATCGAGGTCGACGGCCGGCGGCTCTACAATGTCGAAGCCCTCGTGCTCGACCTGCCGAACCAGCCGGAGGTGGGACTTTTGGGGCTGAACTACCTGCGCCGCTTTCGCATGGACCTCAACTCGGAACGCGGCGTGCTGACGCTGGCGCCGCGCTGATCCCGCTTCACACGGCTTATTGTGGCGCGGCTGTCAAAACCGCGCTGATATCCAGTTCGTGAAGATGGGCATGCTCGTCCGCCCAGCGGATGAAGCGCTCGAGCCGGCCTGTCCCGTGGAAGGGGTGCCGGCCGATCCGCTCCAGGTCCGAGTCCTGCATGTTTGCCACGATGCCGATCGTTTCCGTGCGAACCGCCCTGAATCGATCGATCAGTTCCTCCAGGGACAACCCGTCGAGCTTGGCCGGCTGAGTGCGGTTGAAGCGCTCCAGGTCGAAATCTTCGGGCGCGCCGGGACCGCCCGCCAGCATGTTGCTAAACAGCCGCTGCATCGAGGTTTCGATGGTGATGAAATGCGCCAGCACTTGGCGGACCGTCCAGTGCACCTCGTCGACATAAACCGGCAGGTCGAGGTCCGGCGGCGAGAGTGTTTCGAAAAATGTGACGGTTCGCTCCTGCCCTTCTTCGAGGACCCGGCTTATTTCGGCTCTGCGGTCGCCCATGTCCGTCTCCTTTGGTATTTGAATATCCAATTCAATGCCATTAATTTAAAGTCTTGCATTTGTCAAAGGTCTGTGGCTTTCTTTCGGGCGCGTTCCTTTACTTTAAGGAAACGCGCTCGAACGGGTCCGGCCGGATACCGGGCCGGCAGGGGCTGAAGCGGCCAGCGGCTTTTCGGCTGCCCTGCCGCCGGGCCCCTACATGAAAAGAGAAGGAGGATCCCCGATGCCTGAACTGGCATATCTGAATGGTGAATATCTGCCGATCGAAAAGGCGCTGGTTCCGATCGAGGACCGTGGATATCAGTTCGGCGATGCGGTCTACGAGTTCATCGCCAGCTACAACGGCCGCCTTTTTTACCTCGAAGAGCACCTGGACCGTCTCGAACGCTCTCTTGACGGATTGTCTTTCCCGCCGCTGTCCCGTGACGCCATCCGCCAGGCCGTGGTGACGTTGTTCGAAAAAGCCGGTATTTCCCGTGCCGGCGTGTACATTCAGATTTCACGCGGCGTGGCGCCCCGCAACCACGCATTCCCAAACGCCGCCGGCTGCCAGGTCGTGATGACGGTCCGGGCCATCGAGGAAAAACCACCCGAACTGAGGAAAAAAGGCGCCGCCGCGATCACGGTGGAGGATTTTCGCTGGGGCCGCTGCGACCTGAAAACCGTGCAGCTGCTGCCGAACGTTCTGGCCAAACAAGAGGCCCTGGCGGCCGGAGCCTTCGATGCCCTGTTCGTCTCATCCGACGGGGTGGTGCGCGAAGCCACCAGCTCCAATCTGTGCATCGTTGCGGACAAGACGGTGATAACCCACCCCCTGACGCCGCGCATCCTGGCCGGCATCACCCGTAAGGTGGTTATCGACCTGTGCCGGGAGCTGGACATTCCGATCGAGGAGCGCCTGTTTAAAACCGACGCGCTTTTCGGCGCCGATGAGGTTTTTTTAACCGGCACCGTGACCGAAGTTCTGCCGATCGTGACGATCGACGGCCGCCGCATCGCCGGCGGACAGGTCGGACCGGTCACGGCGCGCCTTTACGAAACCCTGCGTCAGCGCTGCGGTGCCTGACAAAAGCGTGCGCGCAGCCGGTGGAGCCTTTTGGATAAAACCGGACGGCTGTTCCGAAACACTCGCCCCTGTTCGACCGTTGGCGTAAGTGCGGTAAAAGGGGGATGAATCCGGGCGGCTGTGGCAGCCCTCACGCCGGCCGGTCCGGCCCCCTTACGGCCAGAATTCGCCAGAGGAAGGCATAGTAGCGGAAGCTTCCCAGGACCAGTGCCCCGCCGATGGCGAAATAGACGACCGCCAGAAGGGCCTTTGGCACCGGCGAGTGGCGCAGGACCACACCCAGCCCAATCATCAAAACGATAATGAGGTAGCTCCTCCAGGCCTGAAAGGCAAACAGGCAGCCTCTGGCCGGCAACCGGCACAGGCGTTCGATGTTTTTTGCCACAATGGCGGAGAAGCTTGCGCGATAAGCGATCACCGCCAGCGCCACGCCGGCGGTGCCGATCGGCAGGGACCACGCGCCGGGCAAAAGGCTTACCCACTTGTACCCCAACCGGCACAGCCCCAGGCCCACCGTGGTCCACAGCAATCCGGCGATGGCCATCAGGGCATACTTTGGCACGGCCGGTTTCAATCTGGAAAGGTCCATTGGACCTCCTTGAACCGATGCTGCCGGCCGGCTTGAGGGTGCCATCGGGCGGGTGTATTCGGCACCCTGACCGGTCGCCGGTCCGCACAGATCAACTCCGTGACCGCAACCCGACACTATGACCGGGCACCGGACTCGGACCGGCAGTTTGATTGCGGGTCGATATTAATGCCAAAAAATCCAGCGCGTCAAGCCGCTTCGTTTTTATAATTCGCTTTACATAAACGCTGAACATGCGGTCGCCTCTCGTCGTCAGCCGGCCCCATAAAATGACAGCATTCCTTTAGTCGTCAATAATCAATTTCCAACATCCAATAGTCACTATTCGATTACTCAGTTTTTCCCATATAGTGGCGGCCTGAAAAGCTTGGGTGGGGTAATCTTTAAAGATTTTCTTTCAGGTGAAAGATGAAGAAAAACCAATGGGGATATATTATTCCAGCATCGATCGTGTGGCCGTCAAAATCGATCCAACGGGTAAAACCATCGTTCTCATTCCGGACAAACCCTATTTGCGTGGCGGACCCTGAGAACGGATCGGCCAGTGGATGCGCGGTTGTGTCGCTACTTGGGGCAAGGCCGGGTGAGAAGCTTGCCTCCTCGCAGCGGCCGCTGCGTCAGCCTATCCTGTTTTCTTCCGGTCCGATTTCGACGTCCTCGAAATCGGGCAGGTCGTTTTCCCGGCTGATGACGATCAGGTATGCATAGGCTGCGATCAGCCCGCAGACAACCACGAAAACAATAAAGTAAACGATAAAATTCAGCATGTTGGACTCCATTTTGTCATGAGGTAGTTTACCCATTTTCCCCGGGACCCTTGCGAACCAGTTGTTTTGAAATCGTGTAAAGAAGTGATTCAAAAGGAAAAGGTTTCTCGATCACCTCATCGATGCCGTATTTGAAGGCTTTCGACATTGGATCGACGTCACCGTAGGCGGCCAGCATGATCTTTATCGCCGCCGGGTAATGCCGGTTCGCGATTTTCAAAAATTCCATCCCATCGATTCCCGGCAGGCTGAAGTCGCTGATGATGACGTCGAAAGGTCCTTTGTTCAAACTGGACAGGCCGCCGGCACCGGAAGAAACGCCGTCCACCAGACACCCTTCATCCTCGAGCGCCCTGGTCAATGTTTCACGAATGCAGGGGTCGTTTTCCACCAGAAGGATTTTCAGACCGTGCAATTTCTGAAGGTTTACCATTTTCAGAATACCCCTCATTGAATATCGCGGTTACCTCACGCCAATAGAAGATTACACAGAGCGTGCCATCCTTTCTTATTTAATTATTTTTCAAATTATTAAAGTATCTTAGGATACAGAACCCCGGCATCCGGTTTATGGAGAGAGCCGCCGAAATGGGCGGTATCCCCCAGAAGGGGTGCGAAAATTGCCGCATCCAACTGTTAAAGTATTACTTAAGGGGTTTTTAGGAGGGAATGAAGGAAAGCTCGGAAAGGGTAAAACGGATACTGGGATAGTGGAAGATAGAAATGGTGGAAAGCTGGGATGGGGGAAAGCTGGAATGGTGGAATATTGGAATGGTGGAATATTGGAAAAAGGTGGGTTTGGAAGGAGAAGGCCAGGCCGGTGCGGCAAAACCTTCAGACTCAAGGTCGCCGGCAGAAAAAGTGCCAATTGAAGGGGTCGTCCGGGATGTCAAGTACCTGGACCTGCTCGAATCCGGCCTCCTCGAGCAGGGCAACCGCCTTGTGGCGGCCCCACATCATTCCCAGGCCGGTGCCGCCGTTGACCAGCCCCACCGGCAGGCAGTGCAGCAGGCTGATGGTGTAAAGAAAGGCCCCCATGGCGTGGTTCCGGTTCTCCTGCAGACGACTGCTCGCCGCAATGTCGATCATGGAAAACAGGCCCCCCGGCTTCAGAATCGAGTAGATGCCTTCAAGTGCGTCAAACGGCCGGCTTTGGTCGTGAATGGCGTCAAAAGCCGTGATATAGTCAAAATATTGCGCCAGATCGGCGTTCAGGCGCAAAGCCGCGGCATCGAGTCGCCGAAAGGTGAGATTTTTTACCCCCTGCCGCCGGGCGGCCGCATTGGCCGACTGAATCACCTCGGCACCGATGTCGATGCCGATAAACTCGCTGCGCGGAAAGGCTTCGGCCATGAGCATCAAGGCGATGCCCTCGCCGCAGCCGACGTCTGCCACCCGGATGCCCGCGTGCAGTCCCCGGACGATCCGGCCTTCATCGACCGTGGGCAAAAACTGGTCTATCAGCACCTTCCGGTGCTTGGCGTTCGCCAATTGAGACATGAAGGCCTGAAACCTCGGATAGGTGTCGTAATCAACGCCCTCACCGTCCTTGAACCGCGCCACCACGGCGTCCATGGCACACGTGGTCAGCAGCGGAATTTCCTGCGTGTAGACGCCCAAATTCGAGTTTCCGGCCCGTCGCGCGAGCAGGTCCCCGTGTTCCCGGGGAAGATAATAGAGGGTGTCACCGGAATCGCCGTTTACCGTCAGAATCACGACCTCCCCGCACACCATCACCGCCAGCCATTCCTGCACGTAGCGCGCATCCAGACCTGCCTTATCGGCGATCATCGCCAAGGGCGCGGGCGAATCGAGGGTATCCATCACATCGAAAAGGCCGGTGCGATACCCGATGGCCATGGCGAGATTCAACGCCCCGAAATTGAGAATGTCGGTCATTTTCTTTGAAAATTCCGCGCGCCGGGCGGTCGCAGACGATGTCATGGTCCCTCCTTGACCGGTGAAAACCGCATGGCCTTCCTCAATTGTGTCGATGCGCTCATCGGCAGGGTGTCGTCCGAAAGGCCGTCATCCAAAAAAAAAACGAGGGAACCGAATCCGTGGATCCCTTCCCTCGTTTACGATCTTATTCGACGTGCAGACCGGATCGACGCTTCGCTGCCGTCGATATCAGCGTTGGGCCGAGCGCGGAGCCTTCCCCGCCAGGGGGTTGTAGAGTTTCATGATGGCAAACTTCATCACGTCCAGGGTCTTCATTTCCGAAATGATATTAACGAGTTTTTCTTCTGCCTCGGCCGGGAGAACGCAAGCGTTGTCGGCGCCGAAGTTCAGGCCGGGAAAGCCTTTGACCAGTTTTTTCTGATCCTTCTGGGTCATCGGCACCTGGACGGCTTTTTTCCCGTCGATTTCGGCAACCTTGTCCTTCAAACCGGCGTCTTCGATCTTTTTTAATTTGTCGTCATCCAGAAAAACATTAATCAAATAGTCAGCCATGTGCATCCCTCCCTTTTGATTAGCCCCATTTCCATTTACATGAAACGACACCCTTTTCCAGTAGAGGTCTTGTTTATTCAAGACCGTGCGGCATGTCAAGCACGGATTGCGAGATAAAGTTAATGCATCAGGTTAAGTTTTTCGTCAAAAAGCCCTTAACGAGGTTTAGCCGGTCATCTCGCACTGATTTGCATTTGAAAAAATCGATCCACCCGTGTATAGGGATGATGCTGGGAAGACATCGCTATCGCCAACCAAAAACCAATGCAGGGATTTTTTCTTCTGACCTTTTTTGAAATGAGTCTCATGACGTCGAATTTTTCGCCCCTGTCAGATGCCTACCGCACGCCGCCCCGCTCGACGCCGGAACTTTTTCGCCGGCACGCCACCGCCCTTTTTTACCCCCGGGTGCTCATGATCGTGTTTGCCGCGTCCCGACTGGCAAAAAGGGGCCGGTACGGCAGTGCCGGCTGGATCGGGAGCAGCCGCGATACGATAAAGGCGCTCGAATCCGTGGGCGGCCGGTTCGACATCGAAAACATGCGCGCCCTGCGCAGCCTCGATTCCGCCTGCGTCTTCATCGCCAATCACATGAGTGTTCTGGAAACATTTGTGCTGCCCTGCCTCATTCAACCGCACCGCGACGTCACTTTCGTGGTGAAAGAAAGCCTCATCGACTACCCTTTTTTCAAACACGTCATGCGCAGCCGGAACCCGGTCGTCGTGGGACGGGCCAATCCGCGCCAGGACCTGCGGACCGTTCTCGACGGCGGCCGCAAATTGCTCGAGCGCAATATTTCAGTCGTCATCTTCCCGCAGACCACGCGCAGTGTCGATTTCGAACCCGCCCACTTCAACACCCTGGGCGTCAAACTCGCGCTGCGGGCCAATGTGCCGGTCGTTCCGATCGCCTTGAAAACCGACGCATGGGGACTGGGACGCAAACTGAAGGATTTTGGTCGGATCCGCCCCGAAAAAACGGTTCACATCTGCTTCGGAGAACCGCTCAAAGCCGTTGGATCGGGCAAGGAGGCCCATCGTCAGGTCGTGGAGTTTATCCGGGGCAAGTTGAAAGAGTGGCGATAGGGAAACGGCGCAAGGCCAAAGGCGGACGGCGGACGACAGTGGGCACACGATCGATGACCGATGGCGATAGGCGACGGAGGCAAAGGTAGAGGGACAGAGGGCAGACGACGGACGACAGATGACTGACTTCAGATGGCGGATAACAGAGGATCGACGCCGGACGACAGACGGCGAAGGGTAAATGGTGCAGGGCAGACGACAGTCGACCGGAGCTGAAAATGGGTGGCAAACGGTGGGGTCCCGGAGGGCTTTCTTTTCGATTACCTTGCCGCGGCCCTTCGCTCGCTTTTCGCAGAATGACCCATTGCGCCGGTGCTCCTGCGGTCCTGTCCGCTGCGGCGTTCGTTGCCCGAGCGTCTTTCGGGTATGTGCGCGACATACGAATAAACGCGCCTGTTCAAGCCCAGGCGCCTGCCGTCGAGTGTGAAGGCGTTCAAGCTCATCGACCGTCGATTCTCCAATTTTTTTCCATTCGCTGTTTTTCGGGCCGCCCCGAACGGAACTGGTGCGCGGGACAGCATCATTTTGCCGATTGAAGCCGGGAAAGTTTCACTTCCAGTAAGCAAAAATCATGCAAACGGATGTCGATCGATATCCCACGAATTTCAAAAATAATTTTTTGGGGGAGCGAAAATATCGTCTCGGAAAAACTGGGTAAGTATGAGAGAAAGGTTACACTTTCATGGCTAAATATTTACCCACGCGACTGTCTGTCTGTGGATCGTGCCTCTTCGGATTAACCAGCAATTTTTGAAGATCCCATCCCGGACATCAAGGCCGTCGAGACACTTATAGGACGACACACCACTCATTGTCACCTGAGAGCGCCGTGCGGCCGCCCCGCATCCCGCCGACTCAAAAGAATCCGGGACTCATACGGCCCGGGCCAGGGTCAGGACATCGACCCGCGCGGCGCCTGCGCTGAGCAGGGTTTTGGCGCACTCGTCGACCGTGGCGCCGGTGGTGTAGACGTCATCGACGAGCAGAATCCGCCGCTGGGCGATGACCTGCCGGCGCTCGACGCGGAAGGCTTTTCTGATGTTGTGCAACCGGTCCCGGCGGCCCAGGCCGGTTTGGGGAGGTGTCGGCCGGATGCGCACGACGGCATCCTTGACAATAACCCCGGCCGCCGGCCCACCTGCCGGCGAAGAATCGAAGGCGGCCCACTCCTTGATCAGCAAAAAGGCCTGATTGAAGCCCCGGTGACGGAAACGCCCGCCGTGAAGCGGCACCGGCAGCACCAGGTCGATGTCCGCTTCGGGCCAGAAGCGTCGGTAAGCCAAGAATAGCAACAGCCCGAGCGGCCGCGCCAGCTGGATCTTGGCGCGGTATTTAAAGGCCTGCACCAGCGCCATCATCAGCGGCGTATAGACTGCCGCCGCCCGGGCCCGGCGAAAATGCCATGGCGCCTTCAGGCATTCGCCGCAGAAATGATCCTCCCCCTCACGGCTCTTGAAAGGCACCCCGCAACTCGTGCACAGTGGGGAATCGACCGGCGCAAAGTCCTTCAGGCAGTTTGCACAGACCACAGACGACAGGATACGGGCCCCATCGGTAATTGCGCCACTCTTTTCGGGAAATCGCGGGCCGCCCGAACCTTCCCGCTCCGGCCGGAGAAAGGAGCGGCACGATGCGCAGCGGGCCGGCAGGAAAGCATCGGCGAGCGAACGCCACAGACGAAGCAAAACATCCGCTGCGGACAGGCGGTCGGCGGAAACGGGAACGCCGGATCCCGGTGCTCTGGTCTCCGGGCGCGCGGGTGCCGGAATTCGCACCATCAGCGCTGTACGCGCCGAACGATTTCAGCAGCAAATTCCGAGCACTTGACCTCGCGGGCGCCGTCGATCTGGCGGGCCAGGTCATAGGTGACCACGCCGGCCTTGACGGTTTCCTGAAGGGCGGTGCGGATGCCATCGGCCGCCTCTTGCCAACCGATGTAGTCGAGTAGCATCGCCCCCGAAAGAATCAGCGAACTCGGGTTCACCTTGTCCAGCCCGGCATATTTGGGTGCCGTGCCGTGAGTGGCCTCGAAAACGGCGCACTCGTCGCCGATGTTGGCACCGGGCGCCATTCCCAGGCCGCCGACCTGGGCGGCGAGGGCATCCGATATGTAATCCCCGTTGAGATTGGGGGTGGCGATCACGCTGAATTCATCCGGCCGCAGCAGCACCTGCTGAAACAGCATGTCCGCGATCCGGTCTTTTATCACGACCTTGTTCCCGGGCCGCTTTCCGTCGTGCTTTTCGTAAAGGTCGGCCTCGGTGATGGTGTCCCCGGCAAATTTCTCTTTCGCCACCTGATAGCCCCATTTGCTGAAAGCGCCTTCGGTGAATTTCATGATGTTGCCCTTGTGCATCAAGGTGACGCTGGGCAGCCGGTGCTCGACGGCATAGGCGATGGCGCGGGCGACCAGGCGCTTGGTGTTTTTCTCGCTGATCGGCTTGATCCCGATCCCGGGCCGGTCCGGCAATCGCGCCCCCATTTTTTCTTCCAGAAAATTCTTGACCGCCTCGGCCTCGCGACTGCCCGATTCCCATTCGATGCCCGCGTAAAGGTCTTCGGTGTTCTCACGGAAGACCACCATGTCGATCTTCTCGGGATTCTTCATGGGGCTCGGCACCGGATCGATGTATTTCACCGGCCGCACGCAGGCATAAAGATCGAGCTGCTTGCGGATGGCCACGTTCAGGCTGCGGATGCCCTTGCCAACCGGCGTCGTCAGCGGCCCCTTGATGGCCGCCACATGGCGTTTGATGGACGCGAGCGTTTCATCGGGCAGCCAGTCGCCGGTCTGCTGCTGCGCTTTTTCGCCGGCCAGGACCTCCAGCCAGGCGATTTCGCGCCGGCCGGCGTAGGTCTTGGCCACGGCGGCGTCGAGAACCATGCGGGCGGCATGCCAGATGTCCGGGCCGATGCCGTCGCCTTCGATGAAGGGGATAACCGACCGGTCCGGCACGATCAATGTTCCGGCGCTCGATATGGTGATGCGTGATTCCTGGTTCATCGGCCTGACCCTTTCTGTGTGGTGGCGCCGCCGGCCGGCGCTTTCCCGTGCCTGCCGCCCTGGCGCAACACCTCGTACATCGCCACCGCTCCCGCCACCGATGCGTTCAGCGAAGCCACCGGCCCCTGCTGGGGAATGGACAGCAGGCGATCGCAGCTTTGTTTCACCAGGGGACGGATGCCTTTTTCCTCTCCACCGATAACCACTGCCACAGATCCTGTCAAATCGGCCTCGAAAACCGACAGATCCGCGCCGCGGTCCATTCCATAAACCCACCACCCGTGCTCTTGCAAGCGCCGGATGGTCACCGCCAGATTGGTGACCTGCACCAGGCGCACGTGCTCCATCGCGCCGGCCGACGCCTTCGAGACCGTCGGGCTCACACCGGCGGCACGATCGCGGGGAATGACGATACCCACCGCTCCCACGCCAAGCGCCGTCCGGATAATCGCGCCCAGGTTCTGGGGATCCACGATGGTGTCCAGCAAAACCAGGATCCGGCCCGTTGCGGATTCCGGCGCCGGTGCCAGCACGGTGGCCAGATCAACCAGCGGGTAGGCGCCGACCCGCGCCGCCGTGCCCTGATGCGGGAGATCGCCCGTCATCCGGTTCAACTGCTTCAAGTCTGTCCGCCGGACCGGAATATTCCGTGCGGTCGCAGACGAGACAAGCCGCGCCAATCGCCGGGACGCAGGGTCGGCGGCCACGAAAATCTCGTAAAAAATCCGGCGGCCCGCTGCCAGGGCCTCCGCCACGGGGTGAATGCCGTAGAGAAGCTCGGTTTTCATTCGCCAGGCCTTAAATTGTCATGACCCCGTGGGACCGCCGGGATACATGAATTCTGAACAGATGACCGTCGAACACCGAATGTTCACCATCGACTGGCGTATACGGCATGCAGCTATTTTTTACATTCGGCTGCCGGAGCCAAACGACCCCCTTGGTGGACGGTCGAAGCCTTCCTACTGAACCGTCACGGCCCTTGAGGCCGCCTGCGATGCATGGAAAGCAAGGGCGCACTCAATTCTCGGGGTAACCCCCGGCAGCGGAAGCACGACCGGAGCGGCCGGCCGAGATGATCGCCGACACTTCTGCGATGGCCTCCTCCAGGCGGTCATTGATTACGATGTGGCGATAGCGCCGTCTTTTTCCCATTTCGGCGGCGGCGTTTTCGAGCCGCCTGGAAACGGACGCCGCGCTGTCGGTGCCGCGCGCCTGCAGCCGCTGCCGCAACACCGCCAGCGAGGGCGGCATGATGAAGATCGTAACGCTGTCCGGATAGCGCTTCAGGATCTGTTCCATGCCCTGGACATCGATGTCGAGCAACACATCCCGGCCCTCGCCGAGCGCGCGGTCGATAAATCCGGCGGCGGTGCCGTAATAATTTCCGTGGACTTCAGCCCATTCGGCCCATTTGTGCGTGTCGATGCCCGCGCGAAACGCCTCCGGAGAAATGAAATGGTAATCGACACCATCTTTTTCCTCCCCGCGCGGACGACGCGTGGTGTGGGAAACCGAATAGCCCAAATCGGGAAATCGCCGGCGCATGGCCCGGCACAGCGTCGATTTGCCGGCGCCCGACGGCGCGGAAATGATGAAAAGCCGCCCGGCGGCGGGCCGCTGATCCTCTCCCTCAGGCGGCTGCGAACAGCCGGCGGATGGCATTGAGGAGGTCATCGGGATTCAGCCCGCCTCCTTTAAAATCGTGAAGCGTTGGGAAATGGTCTCGGCCTGAATGGCGGACAGCACGATGTGATTGCTGTCGAGCACGATGATCGACCGGGTGCGGCGCCCATGGGTGGCGTCGATCAAGCGGTTGTCGTTGCGGGCTTCGTCTTTAAGCCGCTTCATCGGTGCCGAATTGGGGGAAACGATGGCCACGACCCGCTCGGCGACCACCGTGCTGCCGAAACCGATGTTCAGGAGCTGCTGTTCCATGAGTGTCTCCCTTGGCCGGTTAGCCCGTTAGCCCGTTAACCGGTTTAACTATGTTACCGGTTTAGTTAGTATTTCACCACTCCGGGAGTTAATTTCTGAAATCAGAGCGATATATTGAACGACAGATCTCACCCAATCCCATGCCTGGTTAAACCGTTAACGGGCTAACCGACCCAACGGGCTCAACCCCTATTCCACATTCTGCACCTGTTCCCGGATCTTCTCCAGTTCTGCCTTCGCATCGACCACCATGTGGGCAATCGCCGACTGATCGGTTTTCGAGCCGATGGTGTTGAATTCCCGGTTGAGTTCCTGCATCAAAAAATTCAGTTTTCGCCCGGCAGGTTCTTCGGCCTGCATGAGGCCCCGGAACTGAGCGAGATGGCTGGCGGCGCGGACGATCTCCTCGGTGATATCGCTGCGTTCGGCCAGGATGGCCGCTTCCTGCATGATGCGGTCGCCGTCGACGGTCATCAGGCTGTCGGTCAGGGCGGTGATGCGGTCGCGCAGTCGGTCCCTGTATTTTTCCAGCAGACCGCTCGCGGACGCCTCGATCCGCTTTAAGGTAAGGTCGATCTCATCGATGCGCCGGCCGATGTCGGCGGCGATGAAGCCGCCCTCCCGGCGGCGCATCGTGTCAAGTTCGGACAATGCCCGGCCGAGGCCCTCCTGGATGAAAGGCCAGAAGGAGGCCACGTCGTTTTCAACCTCCGCCGGCGTGATCATGTCGCCCAGCGCGATTAGGTGCTCGAGCGTGACCGGCGCATCGATGTTCACCAGCTGCCTGAGTTCGGAAAGCGCCCGGTAACAGGCGGCGGCCCGCGGGGCGTTGACCTTGAAAGCGATCGTCTCCCCGGCCTTGGCCTCCATCTGGAGCCGCAGCTCGACGCGGCCGCGGTCGACGGTGGCGGCCACCAGGCCCTTGATCTTGTCTTCCAGGCCGGCATAAGCTGCCGGCAGGCGCATGACAAGATCGAGGTGGCGGCTGTTGTAAGAACGCACCTCGATGACAACCGACCGCAGCGCATCGCCGGCTTCGGATCTGGCAAAGGCGGTCATGCTCTTAATCATCGCTGCGCTTCCTTTCCCGGATGGCCCGCATCCTGTTCGATGGTGTTCTTCACGGCTCTTAAATCTTCGACATATTTTTTGCGCACCCGCTCGAGATAGCCGCGCAGGGCCTCCTCGGCATAGTCCGGATAGGTCCACGCGAGCGGCTCGAAGCCCCCGTTGCGGTATATCAGGGTCAAATCGGCGTAAATGCCTTTTCCAATGTAGATCCGGTGGGCGAAGTTTTTGCCGGTCGCCAGCACGAACCGCTCGCGGAGTAAATAACCGGGATCGATATTGACGCTCCGACGGCCCTCACGACCGTAACGGCCCTCGATGGCGTTGGTCTGGCGCTTGATTTCGGCCAGCTCGTCCTGCCGGATCAAGTCTTTGAACACCACCATCCGCCTGGACAGCGGCGATCCCATTTCGGTTTCGTAATAATGAGTGCCGGCAAAATCGAACCAGGGGCTCACCATGTCGATGGCGCCGAAGCACGCCGCGAGATCACCGGCTACCGGGGTGATCAGTTCCCGCTGCCGCATGAAAAGACCGATCACGAGTTTGGCCAAATGGGGCGCCCGCGGCTGGCTCATCGATCGAGGGGCTTGGCTTCCTCGATCAGCATGATCGGTATGTCATCCCTGATTTCGTACAGCAACCGGCACTGATCGCAGATCAAGCCGTCGCCGGTGTCGTTCAGGTAAATGTCACCCTTGCACTTCGGGCACGCCAGAATGTCGAGGAGTTCCTTGCTGATGGCCATCGGCCGCCTCCGTGTGGCAATTGAGTCCCGCCGGCAGCGGGATCGGGCCGGTTGAGTCGGGAGCACCGCTTCATCCGCCCCAACCGAAATTTGTATTGTTCGATGCGGCTTCATAGCACGCCTCCCCCATCGCCGCAAGATTTATGGGCCGCCAAAGACAGTCCCGGCCCGGTAAAATTTGACTTTCCCACCCGATTCCTTTATTTAAGACCGGTTGACGAGAAACCATAAATAAATTTTTCCGGTAAAAAATTTATGAAACGCAGCAGAGCTGCTCGACACTCCAAAAAAAATACAAATTAAACCCAACCCGGGCTAACTGGAACCAATGGATACCTTCAGCCTTTGACCTATAACCTTTAGCCTTTTGCCTTGAACCTTTCACCTTCAGCCTTCAACCTTTTGCCTTTTGCCTTGAACCTTTCACCTTCAGCCTTGAACCTTTTGCCTTTGGCCTTTAACCTTTAGCCTTTTGCCTTGAACCTATCACCTTCAACCTTTAGCCTTTTGCCTCTCCCATGCCCACCACCGCCTCCCTAAAAACGGCGCTTCGGATCTACGACCGCTTGTGGGGGCTGGCCATGCCCCTGATCACCCACAACCGGCGCCTGGCCGATGGGATCAATCAGCGCCGCTTGGCATCGCCTCCGCCGGGACCGGCGGAAATCTGGATTCAGGCCGCCTCGGTGGGCGAATCTTTTCTGGCCCTGGAAATTCTGAAGCGTTTCAAGCCCGCTGCCCCCCTGCGGGTCCTGTTGACCACCAACACCCGCCAGGGTTTGCAGGTCCTTGCTCAGGCCCGATCGGAACAATCACTGCAGAACCGGAACATTCACGTCGAAACGGCTTTTTTCCCCTTCGATCGGCCACGGATCATGCAGCGCGCCGTCCGGCACATCCGGCCGCGCCTGATGGTTCTGCTGGAGGCCGAGCTGTGGCCGGCACACCTCGCGGCGCTCAAAAGCGTGGGAACTCCCATCCTGGTCGTCAACGGCCGCATGAGCGCCACCAGCCTCAAGCGCTACCGCTGGTGGCCGGCCCTCTGGCGGCAGCTCGGTCCGGATGCCATTTTGGCCATGTCCGGGGCGGATGCGCGCCGGTTCGCGGCGCTTTTCGGACCCGCGCGGGTCGAGGTCATTGCGAATCTGAAATTCGACCGGCTCGATCTCAATACCGCAAACGGCGATGACGCCAATCCCCTATCCCCGCTGTTCACTCCGCAGGTCGAACTGCTGGTCATGGGATCGATCAGGGCGGCGGAGGAAGATGCGGTCCAGCATGTTATCACCGCTCTCCGGAGCCGGCGGCCGCGCGCCGTCATCGCCCTTTTCCCCCGGCATGTGCAGCGGCTGGCGGCCTGGGCGGACTTCCTCGATCGCGGGCGGATCCCCTGGCAGCTGAGGTCCCGGGCGGCAGGGCCTGCGGCGCCGGGCACGGTGGTCCTGTGGGACACCTTCGGTGAACTGGTGCCGGCCTACCGGCTCTGTCGCGCCGCCTTTGTCGGCGGCAGCCTCGCGCCTTTGGGCGGACAGAATTTTCTTGAAGCCGTCACCAGCGGGGTCGTCCCGGTCATCGGTCCGCATTGGGACAACTTTGCCTGGGTGGGCGCGGCGCTTTTTGACATGGAACTCGTCCGGGTTGCCGCCGACTGGCGCCAGGCCGCCGACCTTCTAACGGCCGATCTTGCGCGAACGCCGCGGCGTAGCGACGTATGCCGGCGCGCCCGGCGGTATTTCAAAGAGCGGCAGGGTGGAACCGAACGGGCCTGCCGCGTGATCGAAAGCCTATTGGCGAAAAGCCGGGCGCAAATCAAACCGGCGGCCGGATCGCCGCCCGGAGTGTTTCCTCCGGACTTGGAAGGGTCCCCATGATCCGGGTCTACACTATTGCCGCTGCGGCCGCCCTTTTTCTGGCGCTGCCTTTCCTGATCCCTTACGTGACCCTTTGCGGCAGGCGCCGCCGGGTGATCCTGCACCGGCTCGGGCTCACGCGTTTTACCTTCCGCCCCCGGCCCGGCCCGACAGCCGATAAACCGATATGGGTGCACGCCCTTTCGGTCGGTGAAACCCTGGCCGCGATTCCGCTAGTGCGGGCCCTTGGGTCCCGCTTTCCCCTGCGTCCGATCGTCTTTTCGGCCGCAACCATCGGCGGCTACGAAATGGCCTGGCAAAAACTCTCGAACACCGCAGCAGCCGTCTTTTTTTCGCCCTACGACCTGCCGCCGGCGGTCAAGCGCATGGCGGCGCGCATCGACCCTGGCCTGGTGGTTATCGTCGAAACGGACATCTGGCCCAATTTCCTCGCCGAAATGCAGCGCCGCAACGTGCCGGTGATGCTGGTCAACGCCAAACTCTCGGATCGCTCGTTCGCCGGCTATCGCCGGTTGGCCGCGTTTTCGAAATGCCTCTTTGGAATGGTGACGAAAATATGCTGCCAGACGCGTGAGGATGGGGTGCGCTACCGACGGCTCGGCGTGGAGGACGATCGAATCGTTGTCACCGGCAATATCAAATTCGACCAGAGTGACGACCCCGTCGAAACGCAGGCCCTCGCCCCCCTGCGCGCCGCCCTTTCCTCCGGAGCGCGGCGGCCCGTCTGGGTTGCCGGCAGCACTCATGCCGGTGAAGAAGATATCATCCGGCAGGCGTTTGCGATGGTCAGAAAAAAGCATCCCGACCTGCTGCTGATCGT
>JBAPSB010000356.1:0-6715 GCA_049281435.1 Desulfobacterales bacterium | reverse complement strand
GTCCAGGCCCGAGCGGTTGGCGCACTTCACGATGTTGTGGGCCGAGGTCACCGCGCCGGTGACGATATGGATCTTGGCTTCCAGCCGCACGCCGGCCATGCCGACCGGGTTCTGAATTCCGGCTTCGTCGTCGACGATATATTCCTGGGGCAGCACGTGGATGACCTCGCGGTCCATGGGAATGGCCACGGCGCGGGCGGCGTCGATCACGCGCTCCACGTCCTTCTCCGTGATTTCCGGGCCCTTGATGGCCACGATGCCGCGGCTGTTGAAGCCCGTGATGTGGCCGCCGGCAATCCCGGCATAGACGGAGGAGATCTCGCAGCCGGCCATCAGTTCGGCTTCTTCGACCGCCTTCTTGATCGATTCGACGGTCGATTCGATGTTGACGACCACGCCCTTGCGCAGTCCGATGGACGGGTGGGTGCCGATGCCGATGATGTTGAGCTTGTCGCCGGAGACCTCGCCGACCACGGCACAAATCTTGGTCGTTCCGATATCCAGACCGACGACGATTTTTCCCTGTCCCTGCATAGTATCCATCTCCTTTTACGGCCGCATCCCCGATTGGCGGCCCGGCATTCGATCGCTTGTGCGGGCGCTTAAGAGGTCTTCGCGCCGTCCCCTGCGGCCTCGTCGAGCGGCTCCACGACGATGCGCTCCAGGTTGCTCAGGTCCACGGTTTCCATTTTCCGCCAGCCGTTCGGCCCACGCTGCGCCAAATGAGCGAACAGCCGCTGCAGCACCCCGTATTTTGCGGCATAATCCTGGAAGCCGAGCCTGACGGTCTTCGGACCGCTGCGCGTTTCCAGGCTGATACCGGTCTCGCCGTCGACCACCAGCCGGACCAGGTCCCGGTTGGGGATGACGCTATCGGCCGGCACCCCGAGCCGCAGCACGGCGAGAGCTTCCGCAAAAAGAGACACCGGGCCCTGGTCGCCGGGGGTGCGGCCGCTTGCCGCCGCCGGGGCGCTGCCGGCATCGGTCGCTGCCGGCCGCAGGTCGATATCGGCATAGCGCAGTCCCGCGACCACCGGCAGATTGTCGGCTTCGGGCGGCGCCACCTCTTTAAAAATGCTTCCGTCATCGTCGAGCAGGAACTTGCGGCCCAGGTCGACAACGGCCAGGGCGTGATGTTCCCGGATGGCGACGTGAATTTTGTCCGGTATGTCGCGTCGAATCTGCACCTCGGCGATCCAGGGGTCGGCCAGCAGCCGCTTGCGGGCGGCGACCGTATTGACGGCCAGGATGTTGGCACCGGGCCGGATGCCGGCCCGTTCGCAGACCTCTTCACGGCTCAGGTGGCGATTGCCCGTTACGGTAATCGCCTTGGTGCCGAGCGCTTCGCACTGGGTGACCGCGTCGTGGCAGAAAATAAAAACGAAGCTGAGCAGGGCGATGCCGATGGCGCCGGCCATCATTTTCAAGGCGGCGGCCAGGTGGCGTTTTGGGGGCACCCGCGGGCGCTTGAAGCGGTTTTGCCGGCGTCTAATGCCCAACAATTTTCACCTCCGGCACCAGGTCGACCGCAAACTTGGCGGCCACGCGGCCTTGCACCAGATCCATGAGGTTAAGGATGTCGCGCGCGGTTGCGCCGCCGGCGTTGACGATGAAATTGGCGTGTTTTTCCGACACGCGCGCGCTGCCGATTTGCCGGCCCTTGAGGCCGGCCTTCTCGATCAGTTCGCCCGCCGACCGCCCCGCGGGCGGGTTTTTGAAGAAGCACCCCGCGCTCGGCTGGTCGATGGGCTGCTTTGCGGCCCTTTCTTTCAGGATCCGCCCGGCCTCGTTTGCCAGCAGTTGCTTGTCGGCCGGCTTCAGGGCAAAAGTGCCGTCGACAATGACCGGATCATGGCCGCTACCCGCCGCCGCGCCCGGTTTCAAGGCCAGCCGGCGGTAGGCGAAATCCAGTTCGCGGCGATCGAATTTTACCCGGCGGCCGTCGGGGTGCAAACAGCTGAGCGACTCCAAGACGTCCGCTATCGATCCGCGGGCCGTGCCGGCGTTCATGACGATCGCTCCGCCCACCGTCGCCGGGATGCCGAGCGCAAAATTCAAGCCGGAAAACCCGTGCGCGATGCAGTACCGGCAGAGAACCGGCAGTTTGACCCCGGCCTGGGCCGTGATGCGACCCCCGGCGCCGCCGCCGGCCGACTCGATTTTTGTCAGGCAGCGGCGCAAACTGATGACCACCCCGGCGATGCCGCCGTCTTTTACCAGCAGGTTGGACCCGCTGCCGAGGATCAGCCAGGGAATGCGGCCGGCCCGGCACCAGGTCAACAGCCGCGCCAGGGCGTCCGTGTCGGCCGGTGTCACCAAAGCTTCGGCCGGCCCGCCGACCCTGAACCAGGTGTGCCGCGCCATCGGCTCCTCGAACCGGACCTGGCGGCCGAAGCGCTCGTTCAACCAGTTTTTGTGCAGGTCATCCATCGGCTCTGTATCCGGCCCCGCTTCCGAAATTGATTCCTGTTTCCGTGCGGACGGTGTCATTTTTCAGGCCCCAGCGGTTCCAATTCCCGCAGGACCTCCTCGCCGACTTTCCACACGTCGCCGGCCCCGAGCGTCAGCAGGACGTCGCCCGGAACCAGGGCGTCCTTCAGGCCCGCGACGGCTGCCGCGAGGCTGTCCCTGCAGACCACCTCCTTGTGCCCGTGCAAACGGATGCCGTCGCACATGGCGCTGCTGTCGACGCCGGCCAGCGCTTTTTCACCGGCCGAGTAGATCGGCAGGACCACCAGCACGTCCGACTGGTAGAAAGACCGGGTGAAGTCGTCGAAAAGGGCCCGGGTGCGGCTGAACCGGTGCGGCTGGAACACGACCACCAAGCGCCGGTCGGGCCAGGCTTCCTTGGCGGCCTGCAGCGTGGTCTTTATCTCGGTCGGATGGTGCCCGTAATCGTCGACAACCAGGATGCCGTTGACATCGCCCTTGATTTCCAGGCGCCTCTGCACGCCCTCCACGGTTTCGAGGGCCGCCTTGACGGTTTCAAAGGGCAGGCCCAGTTCCAGGGCCACCGCCACGCTGGCCATGGCATTGTACACATTGTGAAGGCCGGGCAGGTTCAGCTGGATGTCGCCCAGCATCTCGCCCTGGTGATAGAGGGCAAAGCGGCTGCGCAGGCCTTCGACGGTCACGTTGCGGGCCTGAATATCGGCCTGGGTGCTCATGCCGTAGGTCGTATAGCGCTTCTTTATGGCGGGGATCAGTTCCTGAATCGACTCGTTGTCGAGGCACAGGACCGCCAGGCCGTAAAAGGGAATGCGGTCGATGAAGCTTAGAAATGCGGATTTGATCGCCTCCAGGTCCGGGTAGTAATCGAGATGTTCGCGATCGATGTTGGTGACCACGGCAATGGCCGGCGACATTTTCAGAAAGGAGCCGTCGCTCTCGTCGGCTTCGGCGACGATGAAATCGCCCTCGCCCAACCGGGCGTTGGTGCCGATGCTCTTAAGCTTGCCGCCGATCACCACGGTCGGGTCGAATCCGCCGCGGTCGAGCACGGCGGAGATGATCGAGGTCGTGGTGGTTTTGCCGTGGGCGCCCGCGACCGCGATGCTGTACTTGAGCCGCATCAGTTCGGCCAGCATCTCGGCGCGCGGGATGACGGGGATCGAGGTCCCGCGGGCGGCCTTGACTTCCGGGTTCTCGGCATCCACGGCCGAGGAGACGACCACGACATCGGCGCCGGCGACCTGCTCCTCGGCGTGGCCCTTGAAGATGCGCCCGCCGAGGCGCTGCAGTCGCTCCGTGATTTCCGATGATTTCAGATCGGATCCCGACACGGTGTAGCCCAGGTTCAGCAGCAGCTCGGCGATCCCGCTCATGCCGATGCCGCCGATGCCGACGAAGTGGATGTGGTATTTTTTACGGTACATGGATGAACCGGGTTACGGGTTACGGGTTACGGGTTTCAAGTTTCAAATTCCTGCTGCCAGTGGCCTTTAGCCCGCGCCTGTTATTATGTTGTAACAATCGTCGACGATCAGGCGGGCGGCTGCGGGGCGGCCGAGTTTTTTGGCTTGGGCCGCCATGTGTTCGAGCGCCGTCCGGTCATTGGCGAAACGGTCGATTTTCTGCGCCAGGCCGGCGGCGGTCAATTGCTTCTCGGCGATGATTTCGGCCGCGCCGCGGCTTGCCAGGGCTTCGGCGTTGAGCCGCTGGTGATCGTCCGCCGCAAAGGGAAACGGTATGAAAAGCGCCGCCTTGCCCACGGCGGTGATTTCGGCCACCGTGGTCGCTCCGGCGCGGCATATGACCAGATCCGCCCGGTGGTAGTGCCGGTCCATGTCATCGAAGAAGGCTGCAACCACGGCGCTGACGCCCTGGGCGGCATAAGCGGCCCGGACGGTGTCTTCGTCCGCCGCCCCGGTCTGGTGCACGATTCTAAGCCGCGCTTTCTCCCGGATGAGCGGCAGGGCGGCGGCCACCGCCATGTTGATGGCGTGGGCGCCTTGGCTGCCGCCGGCGATCAGGATGTTCAGGGCGGCCGTCTTCTCTGGTTCTTTCTGGCCGTTGCGGACGGCGGCCCCTGAGGGTGGCAGGATTTCCCGGCGCACCGGGTTGCCCGTCCAGCGGACCTTTTTGGCGTCGAAACGGCCGGCCGTGTGGTCGAACGAGACGTAAATCCGTCGCGCAAAACGGGCCAGAAACCGGTTGGTGATTCCCGGCAGCATGTTCTGCTCTTGCAGCACCACCGGTATTCCGATCATCCAGGCCGCCAGCACCACCGGCCCGGCCGCATAGCTGCCGACGCCCAGCACCAAATCCGGCCTGAAGTTTCTGATGATCCGGACCGACTGGGCCACGCCCACCGGAATGAGCGCCAACGATTTGAGCGTGCGACCGAGGCCGCGTCCCTTGATGCCCGCAACGCTGATGGCGGCAAGGGTGAAACCGGCGCGCGCGAGGGTCTTTTTTTCAAACGCATTGCCGGTGCTGATGAACAGGACCGTGTTTTGGGCGTTGCGGGCCATGAACTCCCGCGCGATGGCGATGCCGGGGAAAAGGTGCCCGCCGGTGCCGCCCCCGGCAATCAGAAGGCGCGGCGCACGACCCGCGGTTGGAGGCGCGGCGCGAAACGGCCCCGCAACGGCCTTTCCGATTTCAGTTAGCCGCATGCGCGCTCCTTCGTTTGGCGGCGACGGCCCGCGGGTCGGTGGAACTGATGTTCATCAGGATACCGACCGCCGCCATGTTGACCAGCAGCGATGTGCCGCCGTAACTCAAAAAGGGCAGGGTCAGTCCCTTGGTCGGCAGCAGGCCCAGCGCGACGGCCATGTTGACGCAGACCTGAAGGACGATGCCGACCGTCAGCCCTGTGGCCAGAAACGAGCCGTAGGGATCGGATGCGTTTCTGGCGATGCCGATTCCGCGCCACAGGATCAGCCCGTAGAGCCCTAAGATAATGACGACACCCACCAGGCCGAGTTCCTCGCCAATCACGGAAAAGATGAAGTCCGTGTGCGGTTCGGGCAGGTAAAACAGTTTCTGATACCCCTTGCCGACCCCGGTGCCCCACAGGCCGCCGGTGCCGAAGGCCATCATGGAATGAATGATCTGGTATCCTTCGGCGCTCGGGTACTGCCAGGGATCCAGGAAGCTCATCAGGCGCTTCAGGCGGTAGGCGGCATGGATCAGCACGTAGTAAGCCGCGGGCACCAGCATCATCACGGTCATCGCCAGGTAGGCGATGCGCACGCCCCCGACAAACAGCATGATCCAGGTGATGGCGGCCAGGATGACGACCGCGCCGAAATCGGGCTGGGTTATGATCAGCCCCATGAACAGCGCCAGCACGGCCATGTGTGGCACGTAGCCGATCGAAAACACCTTGATCTGGGCCTGCTTTCTGTCCATAGAATAGGCCAGGTACATAATCAGGACCACGCGCGCCAGCTCCGAAGGCTGAAAGGTGACCGGGCCGAGGCGCAGCCAGCGGGTCGAGCCGCCGGCCTCGAAACCGAGTCCCGGGACGTGAACCGCGGCCAGCAGGATAAGGGCCAACGACAGCAGCGGATAGGTAAACGGCCGGTACCAGCGATAGGGCACATGCCGGCAGACGATCAGCATCGCCGCCCCGGCCAGGGCGAAGATCGCCTGCCTTTTCAAGAACAGATAACTGTTGTCATAGGTTTCATGGGCGATGGCCGAACTGGCGGAATAGACCATCACCACCCCGATGCCCACCAGAAACAGCACCGGAAAGAGAAGCCGGAAGTCGTAGGTCATCAGCGGATTTTTCGGGTTTTTTTCCGGCACGGCCGGCCTCACCTTGCCTGCACGCGTCTTGCGACGTTGCGGCGGAAGTCTTCGCCCCGGCGGGCGTAGTTTTCATACATGTCGAAACTGGCGCAGCCGGGAGACAGAAGCACGACGTCTCCGGGGGCAGCCATGCGACCGGCGGCTTCAACGGCCTCGGCCATCGATTGGGCGCGGCAGGCGCCGGCGGCCGCGCCGAGGGCGGCGGCGATCTCCTCACCGGCTTCGCCGAACAGGACCAGCTGCTTGACGCGCCGCCGAACGCTCTCTTCAAGGAGCCTGAAATCACCGCGTTTGTTGCGCCCGCCCAGAAGGAGCACTATCGGCGCCTCGAAACACTCGATGGCGCGGCGCACGGCATCGACGTTCGTGGCCTTCGAGTCATCGTAATAGCGGACACCCGCAACGGCGGCCACCAATTCCAGGCGATGCGGCAGCCCGCCGAACTCTCTCAGGG
>JBAPSB010000355.1:0-8579 GCA_049281435.1 Desulfobacterales bacterium | reverse complement strand
AAGAACAGGTGCTGATAAGAATTTTGAAAAATTACCCTGGGAGCTTGGTCTGATTGTTTTTGGGCATAACGTACCCCAAAAAATATCTGTTGACTTTCAACGGACTAACTCTGGCCTTGCCAAAATCTTTATCTTAAAGCCGATACTTTGGGTTCCAAGATAATGATTTTGGCTGTGTTATCGGTCGTCGGCGTATTACACTACAGCCTCCTCCCGCTGAGCTTGTCAAAATCTTTGTCTTCAAATCCGATTTAATATTAAGGAGAGCAACAGTGCTGTTATCAAGGCTTGGTAATGAAATTCTTTCGAGAGGCCCCGAAGCGGTATTGCCGCAGAACCTCAACCTGGAATGGCTGGACCGGATTCAGAAAATGGCCGATGACTTTCTGGACGCCAATTTCGAAGGCGGCGGCTGCCGGAAGGGCAACTTCACTGCGGACCCGATTTTATCCACCTGTGTCCTTGAAATCCTGCGCCACTTAAAAGACGGCCATGTGGATGTCGAAGAGAAGGAAATGTTCGAGAAACTGACCCTCTACGCCCTGTCCGTGACAGTAGAAACGGTCGCCAAGCAGGCTGCCATCGATCTGGAGCCGCCGACCCTGGCCACCATTTTCGACAAGCGGCGTCTGCGGGATATCGCAAAAATCCGCCCCGATTTCGAGCCGATCATCAAGACCGTCTGCATGGACGGAGCCTGAAAGAACCCCGTCGATGTGCGCGAACGGCCCGAAGGGGCTCGACGAATCGTGCGAAAACTCATATCAAAAAATAACGGGCGTTTTAGCGTTGAAAAACGACCGATAATTTTTTCGTGAGACCTGCAGCAACCCGTTTCTATCCTTTCGACACCTTTTGATACAGCGGCGAAATGTCGCGCAGGGTCGTCACCACGTTCTTCAGTGCCGCCAGGAAGGTTGTGATTTCCGCCGCGGTATTGTCCTTGCCGAAGGAGAGCACCAAAGTTCCCTGGGCATCGGCATGGCTGAGCCCCAGAGAGATCAGCACGTGCGAGGCCCGCAGGGAGCCGGTCGCGCAGGCCGAGCGGGTGGAAACGGCAATGTCTTCGTCATCGAGCATCAGCATGACGCTTTCACCCTCGATGAACTGAATCGACACCGAGAGCATGTTGGGCAGGCTGTGTTCGGGATGGGTGTTGATGATGCAGTGATCGATGGCCTTGGGCAGTTCCTTGAGCAACTGATTTTTCAGTGCCAGGCAGTGTGCGCTCCACCGGTCGAGGTTCTGACGCGTGACCGCGGCGGCCGTGCCCATGCCGATGATGCCGATCAGGTTTTCGGTGCCGGCGCGTTTGTTGCCTTCCTGCACCCCGCCGTCCAGCAGGGGGAATATGCGGGTGCCGCGACGTATGTAGAGTCCTCCGACGCCGGTGGGGCCATAGAATGTGTTGCCGGCGAAGCTGAGAAGGTCGACGCCCATTTTCTGAACGTCGATCGGTACCATGCCGACCGAATCGACCGCATCGGTGTGGAAAATCACCTTTTTTTCACGGGTGATTTTGGCGATTTCCTCGATGGGCTGGATGGTGCCGGTTTCGTTGTTGCTGTGCATGATCGAGACCAGAATGGTTTCGTCGGTAATCGCATCGGCCACCTCCTGGGGGTTGATCCGGCCTTTTTCGTCGTTAGAAACCGAGGTCATCTTGTAGCCCATCGACTGCAGGCGCTTGAGGCTCCTTATGACGGCATTGTGTTCGATGTTCGAGGTGACGATATGCTTGCCCTTGTCGGCATTGGCCATCGCCACGCCCTTGATGGCGTGATTGACCGACTCGGTGCCCCCGGAGTTGAACACCACTTCCTTGGGCATGGCCGCATTGATCAGCCCGGCCACAGACTGGCGGGCGCTTTCGAGGGCTTCGGCGGCGGCTTCGCCGCTTTTGTGCTGGCTGGAAGGATTATGGTAGTCCTTGTTGATGGCGTCGATCATCGCTGCCTTCACTTCCGGCAGCAGCGGTTTGGATGATATCTGATCCAGGTTGATTATTTTCATTTTTTCCGCTTTCCCCCCCATCGGTTAGTGTCCATCTGCGGTTTCATTAAGGGCACTGGTAAGTTTTCTGCTCCAGAAATGTGCAATTTTCTGCAAGTTCAAGGAAATCAAGGAATTGCGCGGAGGTGGACGGTTCTGTACGCCGCTCAAGCGATTCCGCCAGACCTGTCACGCCTTGGCGTGATTGAGCTGAAATTGCGGGAAACGGCCATTTATGGTTTGGAAACTGGTTAATGTTCCTCTTCCAGGTTACTGTGGCAGGCTTCGCAGAACGTCGAGCCTTCCTCGATTTCGATGTCGCAATAGGGGCAGTAGCAGCTCTCTCCATGAACGTGTTCGTGTTTCTCGGCCCGGACCGTTTCCGGTCGTTTTTTCCCGGCCTTGCGGTCTTCATAGTCCTGAATGGCCATGTGGAGTGCATCTGCACCCAGATTGGAGCAGTGGAGTTTGTTTTTGGGCAGGCCTTCGAGAGCCTTGGCGACGTCTTTGTTGGTGATTTTCTTGGCTTCCTCCACGCTTTTTCCCTTGGCGATCTCCGTCAGCATGCTCGAAACGGCGATGGCGGAGCCGCAGCCGAAGGTCTGGAATTTGATGTCGTCGATCTTTTCATCGCTGATTTTTAAATAAATGGTCATCATGTCCCCGCACAGGGGATTGCCGACCTCGCCGATGCCGTCCGCTTTTTCAATGACGCCGACGTTTCTGGGATTTCTGAAATGATCCATTACGACTTTGTTGTACATGGGATGCCTCCTTATGGTTAAACCTCGAAACAGCCTAATAATAACCATTAAATTTGGGCAGTAAAGAAAGCCGGGTATGCTGGAACCGCAGACACTTCCAGCCCCGGCGCCGGCATCTAAGCACAGCGGATAAAAGAAGGGAAGTCCAAAGTTTTCAAATTGGTGAGAACGCCGGCCCGGGCCAAAAGATGCTGTTTCCAAATGGACGGAAATTAGCTGAGTTCCCGCACGGCCTGCCGCACCAACCGCCCGATCGCCAGTTTTTGCGGGCAGCGGTTCTCGGCGGCGGTATAATCGAGCGCTGCCAGGCGCGAGCGTGCAGCGGACGGCAGAGCGCGAAAGACATCCCGTGCCAGCTCCCCGTTGGCATAGCTGCGATTGTACATCAGGCAGCGCATGATATCGCCGATGGGGGCCTGATGGGCCAATGCCGGCTCACAGACCGCGGTGCACCCGGCGCAGTAATCCGATTGAGTTTCACGGGCGTAGCGCTGCAGAAGCCCCATCTCTTTCGACCCGAGGCGGGTTTTATCCAGGGCGGCGGAGACATTGCTCATCAGCAGCGTCAGGTTCGGCATCTGGGAACAGATGCTGGCGATCTGGCGGTCTTCCCACACCGCCTTGAGCTTGGCCTGCCCGTCGGTAAACCCTTTTTCCAGAAACCGCCCGGCCAGCTTCAACTCGGTTTCCGTTTCGGTCTTGACCGATCCGCCCCCTTGCGTCTTCATGGCCGTTAAGCCGATGCCCGCCCGGGTGCAGGCCTCCACTGCCGCCTGCATCCGCTCGCTTGGCATGAGCCGGTAATTGTAGGAGAACATGATGCCGTCGATCCAGCCCAACTTTGCAGCGCCCAGCAGGCAGTCTTCCATGTTGCTGTGCGTGCTGAAACCGAAAAACCGGATTTTGCCGGCGGCCTTGGCTTTTTCGCCCCAGGCCTTGATGTCCCCATCCATTTTGTCGATGCTGCGGATGCCGTGGACAAAAAAGAGATCAATGACGTCGGTTTGCATCCGCTCGAGCGAGGTGTCCAGGTGCTCCGTCATTCCGCCGGTGGTCCAGGCCCCGGTCTTGGTGACGAGGAAAATTTTCTTGCGGTCTTCGGGGTATTTATCAAAATACTTGCCGATACCCTTTTCACTGCGTCCGCCTTCGTAGGAATTGGCCGTGTCCCAGTAGGTGACACCCCACTTGACGGCCTGTTTGAGCAGCAACTGGTTGTTGGGGATGTCGAACATGCCGCCGAGGGAAAGGATGGAGACCATTTGCCCGGTCTTTCCGAAAGGCCGTTCGGGCACCGTCGCCGGATCGTCGGCCTGGGCCGCCGTCAGGCTCGTTGCGGCCGCCGGCCGGGCGTAGCCGGCCAAAGCCGAACCAAGCGCGACGGCGCCGGCGGTCTTGAGGAATCTCCGGCGGGTCCAGGGGTGTGAGGCAGGGGCGACAGGGTTGGGAATGGGGTTTTTTTTCATGGTTTGACTCCACGGTTTATCTAAGGGTGATGCAGTCGGCGACGATCGGCGTGTCCGGCGCCGTACGGTTGTCGAACTCCCATTTTATCATTTGAGCGTCATGGCGTGCGCGGGACTGCGGGTCTCATTTTCGGCCGACACCCGGATGGCCCGCTGTCCGCGAACGGGGCACTCGTGTTCGCAGACGCCGCAGCCGATGCACAGTTCCGGTCTCACAAAGGGCTGTTGCAGCCGGATCGCGATGTCGGCCGGCTCACCCGGCTTCGGCGGGGAGGCTGGCAGCACCGCGGCCGCCAGGGTTACCTCCCGGTCGGTGTTCTCGACGATGCGCCGGGGTTCGGTGGTGGCCTCACCGGCGATGCGGCAGTAGTAGTCGCCGGTGGCGAAGCGGCCCGGCGGCAGGTCGGCTGACCGGAAACGGATCGTCCGGGCGTCGGCTTCGCCTACGACCAGGGCGCCCGCGGCGGTTACCGGCGAGAAAATCGTGCGGGTGGCGATGGCCTTGGGGCTCACGGGGCAGTTTTCCTGGCACACGATGCAGGGCGTGTCCATGGCCCAAGGCAGACACCGGCCGCGGTCCACGAAGGCGGTGCCGATCCTGATCGGGCCCAATCCCGCGAACGGTCCGCGACCCAGGCGCTCTTCCAGGGTGAGGGGACGAAGGGCCGCCGTCGGGCAGATGTTGCTGCAGGCGATGCACTTGTACTGGCACCCGCTGCTGCCGATCCGGAAGTCGAGCACCGGCGTCCAGAGTCCCTCGATTCCGGCTTGCCACCCGCCGGGCTGGATGACGTTGGTGGGGCAGATGCGCATACACTGGCCGCACTTGATACACCGGGAGAGGAATTCCGCCTCGGCCACTGCCCCGGGCGGTCGCACCAGCCGATGGTTCCAGTTGCCGGCCAGGTGACCGTCCAGGCGCAGAAAGGGCACGGCGGCAAGTCCCGATACGGCCGAAAGGACGAATTGCCGGCGGCTGATATCGGCCGCCGCGATCTCGCCGGCGGCCGAGATGGTGGTCCGGTAGCCGATCAGGTCGTGCCGGCATTCGGCCAGGCAGTTCAGGCACAAGACGCATTCGGGGGTGCGAATGACGCCGGCCGGGGCGCAGGCGCCCTCGCAGTTTTGTTCGCAGATGTGGCAGTCGGTGCATTCGGGGGCGCGCTTGCCGATGCGCCACAGCGCGTGGCGGCCAAGAAGACCGAACAGGGCGCCGAGCGGGCAGATGAAGCGGCAATAAAACCGCGGCGTCCAAAGGTTGAGAAAGACAGCCGTCAGAAAAATCGTCCCGATCAGCCAGGCCCCGGCATAGAACCGGGCGGCGCCGCTCAAGGCGAAAGGCGCCTGGTCCAGCAGGGGCAGGAGCACCAGGTTCACCGAGCGGTGCATCAGGGGCAGCGGATCGAGCAGGCCGATCAACAAACTGGCGGACAGCGACTGCCGGTCGCCGGTCAAGACGCCGGCCACCATCCAAGCGCAGCCGACCAGCAATATGCCGGCCAGCATTTGCCACCGCGGGGCCGGTATGCGCTTGACCATCATGAGGGCGGCGACCGCCACCGCGGCGGCCGCGGCCCACCCGAAAAATGAAAGCCGGCGCGGCGGCGCCAATACCAGATCGAGCAGCCCGGCGGCCGCCGCCGCCAGGAGAAATATCAGGATCCAGTATTTGACGGCCTGCCAGCGGGAAGGCTGGTTGAGGCGGGCTTTTTCACGTGCCGGCTTGCGGCGCCGGCCCAGCCAGCCCACGAACTGGTGCAGGCTGCCGAAGGGGCAGATCCAGCCGCAGAAGAAACGGCCCAGCAAAACGGTCAGTATCAGGGTCGCCAGGCCCCACAACAGGCCCGCGAACAGGGTGCCGGTGGTCAGAAGGGTGGCCAGCCCCACCAGGGGATCGAGCTGGAGCAGCCAGTTCACCGGCCAGCCGCGCAGCTGCCACCAGGCTTGTCCGAGGGTGGCCGCCACGCAAAACCACAGGAACAAGACGAAGAAAAAAATCTGGGAAATGCGACGCGCGGTGCGGGTTCTCATTTAAAATTGCCCTGCGGGATGGTTCTCGGTTCATCACAGACGCTGGCTGCAAGCATCCAGTTTGATCGAAGAGGAAACTTTTAAGCTTCCGTGAAAAATTCTAAATCGCGAATAACTTGAGGCCAAATCTTCCCCACTTTGAAAAAGGGGGTCCAGGGGGGATTCCTATGATCATTTAAAATCCCCCCAACCCCCTTTTTCAAAGGAGGACTTTCACAGGAATTCTTTAAGTTAATGACATGGAATCGCGACTAGCGAATACCAAACGAATAACATCGATCAAGATTCGAAAATACACCCCTTCTCGTAAAGCCGGTCAATTTTTCAGGTTTCGGGCACAAAAACCGGTTTGAGCCGGGTGTAGTCGGCCGTGCCCGCGCCGGCTGCGGCCGCCATGCCGATGTGCGGCAGCTCGCCGGCCGTCTTGCCGATCAATCCGGCGCCATACGCATCTGCGGCCACCTGGTCGGTGCTGACGATCATGGTGCGGGTCGGTTTCAGGTCCGAGAGCGATCCGCCGGTGGGGCCGTTGGTGATCATGCTGGTGGTGCCGTCCAGGATGACCAGGGTCGGTTTGACCATCAGAGCCAACTCCGTGATGATGGTGTGAATGTCCTGATGGAAAATATTGCGTCGACCGCCGAGAAGGCCGTACCAGTTCTTCATGGTCATGGAAGCCCCGCTGCGGTGGTGGTCCTTGACCGGCGCCAATCCAATCAACTTGTTGCCGGATTTGAAAGGTTCGAACAACACCGGCCAGTTCCGGATCAGGCGGGCGCCGGAAAGGGTGATCGGCCTGAAAAAAGAGTCGGCCGGCAGGATGACGCGGCCGCCGGCGGTTTCGGTCGCCCTGGCGATGCCGGTCAGGGAAAAGCTACTGGCCGGGTCGTTGATCGGGTTGTCGGTCACCATGACCTCGCGCGCACCGGCTTTGAGGCACAGGCGGATCACTTCGGCCACCAGGTCCGGGTGCGTCGTGGCCGAGAGCGCCGGCGGCGAGGCGAAGGCGGCATTGACTTTCAGCACGACGCGGTCGCCGGGTTTGACGAAGGTCTCGATGCCCCCCACGGCCTGCAGCGCCTGCCGGATGGTTTGCGTCCGGTCCGCGCCCCGGGCGATCCCCATCGCGGGCGGTTGGCCGGCAATGGAAAAATCGGCCAGACGCACGCCGGCGGATTGCCTGGCCGAGACGCGCCGGGGACCCTCGGGATCGTAAAACCAATAGGCCAGGGCCCCGGCCGTGCAGACCGAAAGCCCGGCCTTGGCGCAACGTGTCAAAAACTCCCGCCGGTGCAGGGGTGCGGCGGGCAAGATTTTACGGTTATTGTCCGCCACCGGTGGTTTCCCCGATGCGGGTGTCCAGTGCGCGGGCGAGCGCCACGGCCGATTTCCTGTCTGCGGCCGCGTGCACCCCGGCGACATAGACCCCGCGGGTGAATATGATCTCGTATTCGTTCATGATCTCAACGATCACGGCAGCGCCAAGCCCGCCGTCTTCGATTACCTTGCCGCCGAACGCCAGCAAAAACGCGCGGTAGGCCGCTGCCAGTTCCGCGGCCTCCGCCGCAGACCCGCGCGCAGATATGAAAGCGCTCAGCGCCGATTCGTCCAGCCGGTATTCGGCCACGAACACCCGGTCGAATTTTTCGAATCCGAAGGCATCGGCCGGAATCAAGGTGATGCTTTTAGGATCGAGGCCGGCCTCCGGAAAGAGCGCCGTTTCGGTGATGGCCCCGGTGGCGACCGGCGTGGCGTGATTGAAGGCCGCGGCCAAAGACTGCATCTGCTCCAGAATCGCCGGTGAGGCTTCGGAGGCAATCAGCTCGATATAATAGGGCCCGCGCACCCAGAAAAGGGCGTTGGCCGTCTGGTAGGCATAGCGGCCGACGGCCGTTGCCGGAACGGCATCGTCGCGCTGCTGCGAGCTGTAAACCGCAAACGCGTTTTTTTGCGAAGCCATGTCGTAGACGAAGATCTCGATCCAGGTTTCAGGGGCCGAGCCGGCGCTGAAGCGCTGCGCCTGCAGGCGCTTGAAACCGGCCGACAGATACAGCTCGGCCTTGCCGTCGATCTTATCCGAAAGCGTGTCGCGATCGAAGGTTTCCGCAGCGGTCAGGGCCGAAACGTTAGGGGGCAGCGGGAACAGCGCCGTCACTGCCGGGGCGGCCGAGGGCGCCGCCGGAGCGCTGCCGATGATCTGGTCGGCGGCCGGCTGCAGCACGGCCGGGTTGAAATGGGATTGGTTACCCAGGATGATCCCGAAGATCAAAACGAGCACGGCCAGAATCATCATGCTCAAGCTTGTTTCGAGCCGCGAGGGTTCTTT
>JBAPSB010000354.1:0-13010 GCA_049281435.1 Desulfobacterales bacterium | reverse complement strand
GTGCTTTTAGGCGTGATGGTCACGGCCGGTGTTCGGGCCCAAGAGGGCGTGCCGGAACCGCTGACCCTGCGCATGCAAAAAAAAATTGAGGCCGAACGGCAAAAAGGCCGGTTCACGTGCCGGGAAGAGCTGATCTGCGGTGTGGCCGATCTGCCGCTCTTTTACGCTCGGCGTGGATTTCAGCCGGCCTGGGTGTCCGACACGGCCACGTCCAACGCCGATGTCCTGATCGACGCCATCTATTCGGCCCGGCGTGACGGCCTGCGGGTCGAAGACTATCATTTGACCACCATCGAACAGCTGCTCTATGCGCATAAACACGATCGGGTGCTGGGAATTTCGCCCGATCCGGCGCTGGTCGTCGATCTCGATCTTCTTTTAACAGACGCCTTCCTGCTGCTCGGCTCGCATCTGCTGAGCGGCCGGGTGAATCCCGAAACGATCCATTCCGAGTGGGTGGCCTACAACCCGAAGGTTAACCTGGCAGCGGTTCTCGAAACGAGTCTGGCTTCCGGACAAATCGAGCCGGCCCTGGATCGTTTGCGACCACCGCATGCCGGGTACACACGCCTGAAGGCAGCTCTTCAGCACTACCGCGATATCGAACTTCTGGGCGGGTGGCCGGTTCTGCCCGCCAGTCTGCTGCAGCACAAAGGCGCCGGTGAACCGATCGCCTTGCTGCGCCTGCGCCTGGCGGGCTCGGGCGATCTCGATGCGCAGGTCGATCAGCCCGCGGACCGCTATGATGACCTCCTCGAAGCGGCCGTGCGGCGGTTTCAGGAACGCCATGGGGTGATCCCCACCGGTCGTATCGACGAGCGGACCCTGGCGGAGTTGAACGTTCCGGCATCGGCTCGCGCCCGGCAGATCGAATTGAACCTGGAACGCTGGCGCTGGATTTCCCACGAGCTGGGCGACCGCTATCTTCTGGTAAACGCCGCCGACTACAAACTGACCGTCGTCGAAAACGGGCAGCCCCGCTGGGACATGCGCGTGGTGGTCGGACGGGACTACCGGAGCACACCGGTATTCAGTGCCGACATGCAGTACCTTGAAATCAACCCGTACTGGAACGTGCCGCAGAAACTGGCGGTGGAGGACATCCTGCCCAAGGTCAAGCGGGACCCGAGCTATCTGCTGCGCAAGAAGATCACGGTTTTCGAGAGTTGGCGCGCCGATGCCAGGCAAATCGATCCACTGACAGTCGACTGGTCCCTGGTGACCCGGAGCAATTTTCGCTACAAGCTCAGGAAAGAGCCCGGGCCGTCAAATGATCTGGGCCGGATAAAGTTCATCATGCCCAACCGGTTTGCCGTCTTCCTGCACGACACCCCCAACCGCAACCTGTTTGCCAAGCACTATCGCAGCTACAGCTCGGGGTGCATTCGGATCGAAAAACCGCTCGAACTGGCGGAGTACCTGCTGCGGGACGATCCGGGCTGGTCGTATCAGGGGATTCGCGCTGCGATCGACAGCGAGCAGAACAAGATCGTGCGGCTTAAAAAGCCCATTCCCGTCCACCTGCTCTACTGGACGGCCTGGGTCGATCCGGAGGGAAGGGTGAATTTTCGCCAGGATATTTACAAGAGAGACCCGCAGCTCGACCTGGCGCTGAAGGAAAGACCGCCGCGGGCGGAATTGCAAGCGCACCTTCGAGTCCCCGCCGAGGCCGTTGCCCGTGTCAGTCCGTGAAGAGGCCCGGATGCGTGATCCAAAAAACAGAAAAATACGGTGACACCCATTGATCCCGCTTTAGCGGGAGTAACCGGCTAACGGGCCAACAAACCAAAGGCAGGTCCCTCCACCCGGATGAACGGGTGCCAACAGCGGCTGAAACTCGCCGACAACGGTTTCTAAGACCGGACCAGGCTCGTCATTAAATGATGACGCTTGATTTCAGCTCGAAGGTGATGGTCCTGAAGGGGCATCGATACATGGTCCGGTCCAAGAGCCCGTAAACGGCTTCGGACAGTCAGCCACCGTTTTCAACCGCCCATCCGGGCTCCGGTGCATCGATTTTAATCATCGCGGCGGCCTCGAGCTTTCGAGTAAAGCCGATGATATCTTTTTACTCAACAGACCCTACAGCTCAACCCGCCAACCGGCTAAACGGGCCAACGGGCTAACCGGCCACAGCCGCCTACCAGCTGCGCACCGGGCCGCAATCCACGTGCACGAAATCCGATTCGGGATAATAGCCGACGCCGCCGGCCTGAATGTCGAGCGCCGCGGCGTGCACGGTGGCCGTATGGCGGTCCGGCAGGCGAAAATCGATTGCCATGCCCCGCACGTGAAGACTGCGAGACGCCACCTTCAGGTTTTTACGGTGCAAGGCTGCATTTGTGGCCGGGGATCGGTAGCCTGAAATAATGTGGAAGGGTCCGGCGGTGCCGAGCCGGCGGGAAAGACGATAAAGGATGTCGAGCACGTGCGGGTCGATGGCCTTTGTGTCTCCGGTGCGGTGATCGCGCAAAAGGTGCCGTATGCGGTTCAGCGCCCGGGATGGGTAAACCCCGTTCCGGCAGTAGCACACATCCAGGTTTTCACCAGTGTGGGTGTTGAAGAACGACAGGTTTTTTTTCGATTCCAGGCCGGCCGATACGGCGGCCATGGCCTGTGCCGGAGAAAAGGCTGTCCCGAAGGCCGCCAGAACGCCGAGCCTGATGAACTTGCGTCGGTTTATCTGTAATTCAAGGGGTGTTTCCGTGGGTTTCTTTGAAAAGCAAGGCAATATGCAGGAATCCTCCAATGTTGTCGATAGAATCGATCATAACCGTCAACCGGCACTCTGGCTCAATGGGTGAAAAGGAGCCAAACAGCCGGCCCAACCGAATTTATTCAATTATATCCGGGTCTCGCTGCAGTGTCAACCGCCGGAGACCGGGACAAGCCAGGCCGGTACCGTTGTTGAGAACGATCCATGTCGCGAATTTACTCTGAAACCGGCTCCGGCAGCGACTCCTGGTTTAGAACGGATTTCTATCAGCGCTGCCGTCCCGGCCGTTTATCCCCGCTGTTTT
Organism: Desulfobacterales bacterium; assembly: GCA_049281435.1. Classification (GTDB taxonomy): domain Bacteria; phylum Desulfobacterota; class Desulfobacteria; order Desulfobacterales; family SG8-13; genus JARFQH01. The sequence continues at coordinate 9,990 of JBAPSB010000354.1, read as the reverse complement.
CTGAAAGTTAAGCTTTAACAATTAAGAGGCCCTTTTGATTTGGTTGGCCAAGCAGGCCTCCTGTCACTTTCCATCCGGATTTCATTCAGCAGAAAAACCTGTGTGTTCGCTATCGGCTTAAAAAAAAACATTGGTGACGGCCCCCAAAAAGTGTTAAGGCTGCTCGAATTCAGGCGAAAGCGACTGCCGGCGATGCTTCGGCGGATAACCGTCTTTTGCACCACTCGTACAGCAGGATATGAGGCCGACTAAAAAGGGCCCACTGGGGGGTATCAACCGGTTTCCGGACCGCACGTTCCATTCACCGACATCTCAGCGAAGGGAGAGAAGGTATGAAAAAAGTACTCATCGGGTATGTCAGCAGAACCGGTAACACCGAAAAGATGGCCGACCACATCGCCGAGGGAATCCGGATCGCCGGGCACACGGCGGAACTCAAAAAGGTCTCGGAAATAAAGAGCGAAAAGGACCTGGAGGGTTTCGACGGGTATGTTTTCGGCTGTCCCACCTATCACCGGGACCTGACCGGCGGCATGAAGACCTTTTTGTTCCTGGCGCAGAAAGCCAGCCTGCTCGGCAAAATGGGCGGGGCGTTCGGCTCCTACACCCACAGCGGTGAATCGGCCCCGATGATCTTCGATACCATGCAGCATGTTTATAAAATGGATATGGTCGATCTGGGTGCACTGAGCCTCAAGGAGAGCATCGTGCCGACCCCCGACGGCCGGCGCGCCTGCCAGGATTACGGCCGGGCGCTCGGCGAAAAGTTTGCATGAACTGAGGTGTAATGAGGTATAATAAGGAGGGCGGCGGATGAAAGATCAAAAAGTCGTTATCTTCAAACCGTACCCCTTCACAGAAGGGCAGAAGATTTATATCGACGGAGGGCCTCGCGGCGGTGACTGGGAAGTGATCGGCGTCACCGAACGCAAGGTCAAGCTGCGCTGTCCCATCAGCCGGCGTGAATTCGACTGGGACCGTTTCTGTTACCAGGTTGAAGAGCGCACCGGCGTTGAGTGGCCCCGTAAAGAAGAAAGCGAACAGCGTTAAAGCGCTTGCCCCGGTTTAGGGAATCTCTGGCAGCGGCGGCGCAGCACCGTTGACATGATGACGGTTGCTGGTCCGGTTACGAGCAGCGGCCTTGCGGCGGATCGCGTTTTCTCGGCGCGCTCCGCCGCAAGGCTTTTTTATTGCCAGCGGATCAGCGCGCTGCCCCAGGTCAGGCCGCCGCCGAACACCGGCAGGCAGACCAGGTCCTGCGGCCGGATGCTGCCGTCGCGCACGGCTTCGTCCAGCGCGATCGCACAGGAGGCCGAGGAGATGTTGCCGTACTTGTGCACCGTCATGTAAAATTTTTCAAAAGGTATTTCCATCGACTGCGAGATGTACTGAAACATGCGGATGTTGGCCTGGTGCGGAATGAACCAGGCGATGTCCGGCACGGCCACAAGGTTGTGGTCGGCCGCCTCCCTGATCGAATCCATGAAATACCGCACGGCGACCCGAAAACTCATGCTGGCCTCGATCATGTTGAGGGTGTGCAGCCCTTTGTCGACACTCGCATGGCAAATCGGGGTGGTTTTCGACCCGCCGCCGGGCAGCAACAGGTCCTGGCCCTTGGCCCCGTCGGTGTGAATGTGGGTCGAAAGGAGCTGCGGCCCCGTGTCGCCTGACGTCAGCAGCGCCGCCCCGGCGCCGTCTCCCCAAAGGATGCAGGTCGAGCGGTCTTTCCAGTCCAGGGTGCGCGTCATGATTTCGGAGGCCACCACCAGGGCGCGTTTGACGGTGTTGTTTTTCAGGTATTGCTCGGCGACGTTGAGGGCGAAGATAAATCCCGAACAGGCCGCGGTGACATCGAAGGTGACCGCCTGGGGCGCATCGAGCTTGGCCTGCAGCCAGTTGGCGGCCGAGGGGCAGCACGTGTCAGGAGTGATGGTGGCCATGATGATCAGATCCAAGTCGGCGGGCGTCAGACCGGCTACCGCAAGCGCCCGCACGGCCGCCTCATAGCCGAGATCCGAGGCCGTTACGTCCGGTGCCGCCACCCGCCGCTCGCGCACCCCGGTGCGTTTGGTGATCCACTCATCGGAGGTGTCGAGCCCCATCGCGACCAGATCCTCATTGGTCAAAATCCGCGGGGGAACGTAAGAACCGGTTCCGAGTATCCTGATCGATTCCATAGTGTCCGTGAGGGTTGGTTTGTTGGGTTTGTTGGGCCTGTTAGGTCTGTTGGGTTTATTGAGTTTATTGGGTTTATTGGGTTATCGGGTCTGTTGGGTCTATTGGGTTGATTGAGTTTGTTGAGTGTGCTCTTTTTATTTTAAAGCAGCGCAGCTGCGTTTCATAAATTTTTCACAGAAAAATTTATTTTGGGTTTATTGGTTTGGCGGATAAAAGGAGACCGTCGGTTTACCCCTGAACGTAGGGGCGAAAAATTTTTCGCCCTCCGATCTAAACCGAACACCAAACACCTTTTACCTTACTCCTTACGCCTTATACCTTTCACCTAAATATACCGGTCGACCAGTTCGGCCAGAAATCGCTCGACCCCTTGCGGGCCTTCCTTTTCCTGCCGTTCCACCACCAGGTTCCTCAGTTTGTCGTAGAGCGCCGGATCGGTGCCGAGGTCGTCCAGGGATCGGTATGCCCCGCCGCGGCGGCCGGCGCGATAGACGAGGCGATCGGTATCATCGAGTTCCTCGTAACGCCGAATGACGGCCAGCATCTTCGGCTTGTCTTCGGGCAATTTTCCGCTGACCTCCTCCAACAGGTTCATGATGTGGTCGCTGGTGACCGTGCTGGTGATATCATCGAGGTTCTCGACGAACAGCTTGATTTCCGCGGCCAGCATGTCGTCGGTCTGCATGGTAAACGAACCGTCGGCCAGTTTGCCATACAGCGGCACCCGCTGCGGCACCCGCAGGCTGCGCAGGCGGATGAAATGCGGGTTGATGCGGTTGAGAACATCGGCGGTCGCAAGGGCGTGCTCGCGCCACATTTCCCGGCCGCCGAGGCCGGGCATCACATATTCGGACAGCTCCATGCCCGCGGACAGCAGTTTTATTCCGGCATCGACCTGCTGGGCGGCGGAAACTCCTTTTTTCATCAGTTTCAGCAGGGGGTCGTACCCGGTTTCCAGGCCGATATGCACCCGATCGAGACCCGCCTGACGGATTCGCCGCAGGTCTTCGACGGATTTACGGGCCACCGTCCGTGAACGCGAATAGGTCGTGACCCGTGAGATCGTGGGAAACTTTTTCCGCAGAAACTCGAGGACCGCCACCAGGTCATCGGTTTTCATGATCAGGTTGTCGGCATCCTGCAGGAAGCAGGCATCGGTTTTGTAATAGAGCCAGGCGGCAATGCTGCGGTGTGAGTCGCCGTATTCCGACCGGTTGAAAAGATGACTGACCACGCGGTCATCCACTTCACCGTCGCTGCCGAGTTGCCGGGAAAGGGCGATGATGTCGTCGGCAACGTCCCGGGCGGCCTGGATGTCCTGCTTGATTTCCGCCACCGTGCGCAACGAGAACTTACGGTTCTTGTAAACCGGGCAAAAAAGGCACTGGTTCCAGGGACAGTTGCGCGTTAAGCGCAGCAACAGGCTGCGGGCTTCGTTGGGTGGCCGGATCGGGCCTTGCTCGAAGGTCGCGCTTTTATCGGTCATTCAGGGCGGTCCTTTCATGATGGATTGCAGCGCCTGGCCACCGGTGTGGTTTTCTCATCTGACCTGCCAGCCGGTGGCCGGACTGCTCTGCCGGAAACAAAAAGGAGTTAAAATGACGGATTTAAATCTTAAAATCAATTAAAATCTCAATAAAGGCGCACAACACCCCCAGAAAATGCTGCGGCCGGCACCCGCGCAGGAAAACGATATCGACGGCACCATCAGCGGCGGAGATGACCGCAATAGCCGGATGCCGCCGCAGCCTGCACTGCAGGGAGGCGCTCAGAGCTTTTCGCCTTCCGAGGACAAGTAATCGGCGACGCCCTCGGCCGTCGGCTTCATGCCGGCCGCGCCTTTTTGCCAGCCGGCCGGGCAGACCTCGCCGTGTTCTTCGGTGAACTGCAGCGCATCGACCAGGCGCAGCATTTCATCGACGTTGCGGCCCAGGGGCAGGTTGTTGACGACCTGGTGCTGCACCACGCCGTTTCTGTCGATCAGAAAGGAGGCCCGCAAGGCCACCCCGTCCGGGTGTTCGATGCCGTAGGCACGGGTGATGGCATGGGAGATGTCGGCCACCATCGGAAATTTAACCGCCCCGATGCCGCCGTCGTTGACCGCGGTGTTGCGCCAGGCAAAGTGGGTGTACTGCGAGTCGATCGATATCCCCACGACCTCGACGCCGCGTTCCTTGAACTGGTCGATACGGTGGTCGTGCGCCAGGATTTCCGTTGGACAGACGAAGGTGAAATCGAGGGGCCAGAAAAACAGGACTACGTACTTTCCCTTCAGATCGGACATGGTAAAATCTTTTTCGATGACGCCGTTCGGCATGACGGCCGGCGCCGTGAAATCGGGGGCTTCTTTTGCAACGAGCACGCTCATGATCGTCTCCTTCACTAAAATTCTGGCCGGCATCGTCATCGCGACCATGACCGGCCATGGTTTTTGAGGTATGACACCCAGCGGTTTTCGATCCGAAAACTAGATATGAATATGGTTCCGATACCACTGCTTTTCAAGTATGAGCCCCATTTAGCAGGGCCGGCCGCGGCGGGGCTCAACCCGCCAAACTCACCCAAAATAATTTTTTTTTGGGAAAAAATTTATGAAACGCAGCAGAGCTGCTCGAAATCCAAAAAAAGTACAAGGGCAAACACAAAAACCCAACAAACCCAACAAACCCAATAAACCCAATAACCCACCAAACCCATTCCCACTGCAGCGGGGCTCAAACCGCTGATTTTTTTGTGCGCCGTTTCAGACGGTACCGGGGGCCGGCGGCTTCAACAATGGCATGAACTTGAGGTTGGCCTTGGGGAAGGGAAAGCCGGCCAGTTCGTCCAGCTCTACCCAACGATGATCCGTGGGCCCGTTAAGCGTCACCTGGCCGCTGACGTACCGGCAGCGGTAGACGTCCATGACGATCTTGAAGTGGGTGTCGGCGTGCCGGATACGGGCCAGGTGGGAATCGATTGCCACCGTCAGATTCACTTCTTCCCGGATTTCACGCAGGCAGGCGTCCGCCGGCGTCTCGCCGTCGCGGACCCGCCCGCCGGGAAACTCCCACAGCCCCCCCAGCAGGCCGTCCGGGCGGCGCCGGGTAATCAGGACCCGGCGGCCCTTGAAGACCACGCCCACGGCCACAGGGTGCAGGGGCGTCGGCGGTTTTCGCAGGCGTTTAGGAAACTCGCCGACCTGGCCCTGGCGCTCGGCCCGGCAGTGCTTTTTTATCGGGCAGTCGCTGCAGGCCGGCCGGCGGGGGGTGCAGATCAGGGCGCCCAGTTCCATCAGGGCCTGGTTGAATGCCCCCGGTTGCGTCGCATCGAGGAGCGAGGCCGCCGCGGCCTTGAAAGCCTTGTGGGCGTCGGGCCGGTTGACCGGGATATCGATGAGCAGCAGGCGCGCCAGAACGCGTTTCACGTTGCCGTCGACGACCGCATGGGGCTGATCGAAGGCGATGCTCGAAACGGCGGCGGCAATGTAGTCGCCGACACCGGGCAGGCGCCTGAAGGCGTTCGCATCGGCGGGGACGAGGCTTTCATGCCGGTCGCACACGATCCGGGCGGCCCGGTGCAGGTTGCGCGCGCGGGCATAGTATCCCAGTCCCTCCCAGGCCATCAACACGTCGTGCAGGTCGGCCCGCGCAAGGTCTGCGAGGGCGGGAAACCGGGTCATGAACCGGCGATAGTAGGGCAGAACGGTTTTGACCGTGGTCTGCTGCAGCATCACCTCCGAGACCCAGACCGGGTACGGTTCGGTCGTCTCGCGCCAGGGCAGCGGCCGGCGATGGGCGTGATACCAGGCGACCAGCCGCCGCCGCAGGTCCCGTGTCTCTTTTTCAGAGAGTATTGTCATCTTGCGGCAGGTGGTGGTAGGCCGGCAGGGTCGACAGCCGCGGGTCTTCGATCGGCCGGCCGACCGTAAAGTGGTAAAGGCTCTGCCAGGTGCTGCCCGAGAGGCCGGCCAGGGAGTGGACCGCGTCATCGAAAAAGCAGCCGATGCCGGTGCCGCGAATTCCGTGGGCCTCGGCTTCGAGGTAGAGGACCTGGCCGATGATGCCGCATTCCCAGAACAGGTGGCGGTAGCGGTAGGGGGCCGTTTGCAGGGTGTCGGCGAAGCGTGCGATCATGCCGAGTGAAAATGCCGAATACCCGGCGATTTCCTGATGGCAGCTGAGCCGGATGGCTTCAGCGCGGAAATCGCCAGGCGCCAGCAGGTAAAGCGGCAGGTCGGCGGCGACCGGCTCCCAGGTGAAATCCGGCTGGAGGTCACGGCGGAGCGCTGCGAGATCGGCCGGGTTGCGGCATAAAAAATAGAGTCCCCGCGCCAGCGGCGAAACGTTGTGCACGAACAGCAGCAGGTGGACCGTCGCGGGGCCGAGTCCGATGTCGAAGGGCGCACACCGGTCGCGCGGCAGGGTCTTGTCGAGCAAGGCGAAAAAACGGTCACAATCGATGGGTGCGTCCGGGTCGAAGGCCGTGGCGCTACGGCGACGGCGGATGATGTCAGCCGCCGTCAAAGCTACCGGGGGATGGGTGAAAAAAGGGGCATCGCCGAATCGGCACCCGGCCTCGTTCGTGCGCGGCTTGCGGCATTTCCCGGCCGTATCATGGATGATCTGCCAATTGACCCGGTCCGGGCTCAGCCGGTTCGGCTTTCCGGCGATCTTGAGGCCGGAAAAGGCTTCAACGATTTCTTGCGGCAGCGTGTGCGCGACGGCGGGCCCGTTGTGGGCCTGCACGAAACAGATGAGATCGGGATGCTCGGCTTCGAAGGGTTCCCAAGCGGTCCGGTCGAATCCCAGCAGGGTTTCGATGTCGGCGTCGGCCAGACCGGTCAGGCCGGTGAGCTTCCAGCCCGCAAGGGCGGCCGAAAAGCTCAAGGCCGCCAGCGCGTGACCGACGTCGTGGTTGCAGTATCTGAAGGCGCGTTCGCCGTATTTCCAGGCTTCGCGCCAGAAGATGCTGCTCAGGGCCACCATGAAGCCGTCGGTATTGAAATGGACGGCGATTTGCCGCTCCAGGTCCGCGGGAATTTCCGCCCGCCGTTCCAGGGCGTGCCGCAGCGGGTTGTAATGGTAAAGGCCCGCGGTAAGCCCTATTGTTGCCGGCAGCACCAGATGGGCTTCGGTGGGGTGCAGATTGCCGCTGGAGGGGTTCATCCGCAGCGACCAGCGACTGCTGCCATAGGCTTTCCAGGCCGACAAACCGAGCGAAAGCTCCAGAAAACCGGCGATAGCCGCCAGGCTGAAGGGTTCCACGCGCACGGATTTTTGCCGGTAGAGGGCCATGTGCTCGAGCGGCGGGTCTTTGGCCATGAGCGGCAGCGGGATCGTCACGGCGCCCTCGAAGAACCGGAAGGGGTTCGGCTGGGTGTTCCAGTCCATGTATCCGGGAGAGCGCGCGTAGCGGTTGAGGTGATGCTTGGTCCGCTCGTGATAGCCGGTGATCTCCGCGGCAAATTGATCGTCCATCATCAAAACCTCGTCTACCGCAATCTTTCGGCGGTCTTCATTTCGGCTGGTTCAGTTCGGTCGACTCACTTGGAACCGCTGCGGTCGGGGCAGGTGTCGATGGCCCGGATCAACCCGCGCATGTGGGCTTTTTCCGCCTGGGCAATGGAGAGCAGCGCGTCGCGCACCTCCGGGGCCGGTGTCCGGGCGGCCGTGGTCCGGTAAAGATCGAAGGCGCTGTATTCGATGCGCAGCGCAAGTTCGATCAGGCCCAGGCAGGCCTCGCCCGTAAGGGAGTGCATCTGCCCGAGCGCGGCATCCAGCGTTTCCCCGCCTTCGAGGATTTCGCCCGCCAGACCGGCGAAAAGCTCGTCAAAGGGCGGCGGGTCGGACGCGTGCGTCGCCCAGAGGTGATAGATGGCTGCGGCGTGGGCATTCTCGGCCTGGGAAAGCGTCGCGAAGGTCTTTGCAAAGAACTCGGATTCGTGTTGCTTGGCGACGGCGGCGTAGAATCGCCAGGCCCCTTTTTCGAGGTCCATGGCCGTGTGGAGCAGGTCGGTTATCCCTTTGCGGGTGTCGAAAATGCGAACCTGCGGGAAATCCGAAAGTGTCTGCCCGTACCAGTTCATGATCCCGCCCGCCAGGTTGTAGATGCGGCGTTCGGTCACCTCGGCGTCCAGAGCCAGGGTCGCAGCGGCCATGGACCGGGCCCCGTTGGCGCAGTAGAAGATCAGGTCCTGGTCTACGGGAAGATCGAAGAGGCTGGATTCCAGTTCGAGCAGGGGCAGCAGAACGGCCCCGGGTATGTGCTCGTGGCGGTATTCAGCCGGTTGCCGGACGTCGATGAGGCGGTAGTCTTTTTCGTCATGTGTCTCCATGAAGGCCTTGAGATCCTCGGCGCTCATCTCGACCGGACTGATATATTCGATTCTGCTCACGCCTGTCCTTTAACGGATGCCCTCTGTCCTAACTAGTTTCCGTCCAGAAATGGCCCTTTTTCGCAATTTCGGCGTCAATCACACCAAGGCGTGACCAAAGAAGTGACAAAATACCCGATCGTTTCCAAAACAGTATCACACAATAATAACCGTAGGGGCAGACCTTTGTGTCTGCCCTCTAACAGGCACAAATACCTCGGGCGCACCCCACATGAAGGGCACACACACAGGTGCGCCCCTACTGGAAAATTGCACATTTTTGAATCGGAAACTGAGCAGTGTCAAAAATGAAATCCCGGATGGACAATTACCGGAAGGTGTTGCCTATCCACATTTTTCTTATTACGGCGGTCGCCACATCCATGGTGAAACACCGCTTTGCCGGCTTCCGGCGGGCGCACCGGCGAGAGGACTAAACTGGTGTCCGGGAGGCAATAAAAAAGGGGCAAGCCCGATAGACGACTTGCCCCCTTGACGATTTCAAACCAATCAGACGCTGCAGGAACTTCCGGAGCCGCAGCCGCTGCAGGCCGAGTCGAATTTGATGTTGCTGGTCAGGCGGAATCCATAGTCGATGAAATCGACCTTGACCGGTTGCGCTTTTTTGAGAAATTCCTTGTCGATGACATAGGTAAATCCGTCGACGGTCTTGACCTCATCGGTGTCCTTGGGCTCATCCAGAGCCATAGCCAGCGAGGGCCCGCCTCACCCGCCCTCGTTTAAAAATATCCGGATCGGAGACGAGTCGCGATCCTTGAAATATTCACTGATCTGCCGCGTTGCCGCTTCTGTAACCTCTACCATTTTTGTCCTCCTTGGTTCTCACCCGAACAACATTGTCGGATTCTGTTGTTTTCATCGGCGCTGGTAACTTAATTATACTGCTTCTGTTTGTCAATCCGAATTTCCGAAATCAATATCGGAAACAATAAGTATAGCAGGAATCAAGGGGCCAGGCACCTTTAAAGGTCGAACTCAGGTGAAAAGCCCACGAAAAAAATGTCCGGGTCCTGGGCCGGTCCAAACAAATACAGATTTTCGGAACTTCCAAAAAGTATCCTCTATTTGGCAACCGCGCGGCTGTCCAGGTAATCGGCGTACACCTTGCAGTCTGCCTCCGAAAACAGCACGAAGATGACTTTTTTGACGTCCGTATTGGTTTCCAGGAAGCCAAGGGTGGTGTCGACCGCCACCTGGCAGGCCTTTTCGATCGGATACCCGTAGACGCCGCAGCTGATCGCGGGAAACGCTATTTCACGGACTCCGTTTCGGGCCGCCAGCACCAGGCTGTTTTGGTAGCAGCGCCGCAGCAGCTCTTCGGCCCTGTCCGCGTTTTTGGCGCTGTATACCGGGCCGACCGTGTGGATCACGAACCGGGCCGGTAGATCGTACACCCCGGTGATGCGGGCCTCTCCGGTGGGGCAGCCGCCGAG
>JBAPSB010000353.1:0-1998 GCA_049281435.1 Desulfobacterales bacterium | reverse complement strand
CTCTACGAGAGCCCCCGGCACCCTTACACCCTGGCGCTGCTCTCGGCGGTGCCGGTGCCCGATCCCAAGCGGCGACGGCGGCGCATCATCTTAAAGGGAGATGTGCCCTCGCCGCTGAAACCGCCGCCGGGCTGCCGGTTTCATCCCCGCTGTCCGGAGTGTATGCCGATCTGCCGGCAGGAGGCGCCGCCCATGCGACAGGTGGCGGCCGCCCACATCGTGGCCTGCCACCTGCACACCGACGGCCCCATATGGCAACCCGCCCGGCCTGGAACGACGGCACCGGTCACTGGCCGATCCGGCGCTGCGGCGGACAGTTAATTAAACTAGTCCTCAGCGTGCTCAGCGTCTCTGCGGTGAAAATGAATATCAAAACGTCCCCTTTTAGGGGTGGCATTTGACTTGGAAACGGTCACCCTCACAACCCAATAAAAAAAGGAGAGTCATCATGAAACGATGGTCCATTTTCAGCATGCTTTTACTCGCCTGCCTCGCCCTTTCCACCGGCCCGGTTGCGGCGCGCGACGCCGGCACCCTGGTCGTGGTGCAGGAGGCCGAACCGGTCGGTCTCGACCTGATGCAAAGTTCCATTCAGACCACCATGAGCGTTTGCTACAACATTCACGACACCCTGTTCCATCCCCAGGAGGACGCAACGGTCCTGCCGGCCCTGGCGGAAAAGTGGGATAAAGTCGACCCTCTGACCTGGAAAATCACCTTGCGCAAGGGGGCCGTTTTTCACAACGGCGAACCGGTGAACGCCGCTGCCGTAAAATTTTCCTACGACCGCATCAACAACGAAGACCTCAAAAGTCCCAACAAGGGCAAGTTGTCGGCCTTCACCGAGTTGAACGTGATCGATGACCACACCTTCACCATCAAGACCGAACAGCCTTATGCGCCCGGTCTTTACATGCTGGGATACTACCTGCCCATCGTGCCGCCCAAATATGTACAGGAAGTGGGCAACGAGAAGTACAACACCGATCCCGTCGGCAGCGGCCCCTACCGGCTGAAGAAGTGGGCCCGCGGCGATGAGATCGTGCTGGAAGCCTTCGACAAGTACTACGGTCCCCAACCGGCTTACAAGACCGTGATCTTCAAGGCCAACCCCGAAGAAGCCTCCCGCATCGCGGCGCTGGAGACCGGTGAAGCCGACGTCATCAGCGGCGTCCCCGTGCACCAGCGCAAGAAGATCCAGGCATCGGGCAAGGCCTACCTGACACCCCAGATGGGGGACATGCACTACCTGGGCATCAACACCTACGAGGCGCCCTTCGATGATATCAGAGTGCGCCAGGCGCTCAACTACGCCATCGACAAAGCGCTGATCAACAAGGCGCTCTTCGACGGCAAGGCGATCCTCTGCGCCGGGCCCATCAGCCCGCGGACTTTCGGCCACAACTCTAATCTCAAGCCCTATTCCTACGACCCGGCCAAGGCCCAAGCCCTGCTCAAAGAGGCCGGTCACGCCGACGGCATCGACGTGCGCCTGGCCTACCCGACCTACATGTCCCAGATTCAGGAGCAGGCCGAAGCTATCGCCGCCAACATGACCAAAGCCGGGTTCCGGGTCACCCTGGAGCCTTTCGAGCGCGCCGTGATGTGGGAACGCTACAAGGGCAAGCAGCACCAGCTTTACATCTACTGGTGGGACGACGCCCCCGAGCCGGACCGCTACATGTACTCCCTGTTCCACTCCAAGAGCCGCGACTATTACTACAAGAACCCGGCCGTGGACGAACTGCTCGACAAGGGGCGCACGATCATGGACCGCACCGAACGGGCCAAGGTCTATGCCCAGATCGATGAGATGCTCTACAAGGATTGCCCCTGGGCCTATCTCTATGTTGTGCCCGAGGTTTTCGGCGTGGCCAACAATGTGGACTATCAAGGCCGCCGCGACGGCTTCCTGAACATGCGCTACGCCAAGCCCAAGAAGTAAAAACCCTGATCCGGGCCGCCTCCCGCACGCGGCGGCCCGTCAGAAGGACCATG
>JBAPSB010000352.1:0-4725 GCA_049281435.1 Desulfobacterales bacterium | reverse complement strand
TCTGGACACCGGCCGACGCCGCGCTGCCGATCGAGGGCGCGGCCACCGACCCCGTTTTCAATGTCGCCTCTTTCCTGAAGCGCATGGCCCGGGTCCAACCGCATAAAAAAGCGGTGATCTGCCCCTGTGGCGGTGATCGCCGCGGACACGTGGCCTATACCCACCTGACGTTTCAGCAGCTCGACCAGGAATCGGACCACCTGGCCTGGGGCCTGGAAAGCGCGGGCATCACCCGCGGGACCCGCACGGTCCTGATGGTCAAACCGGGACTCGATTTTTTTACCCTGATTTTCGCGCTTTTCAAAAGCGGTGCCGTGCCGGTGGTCGTCGACCCGGGCATGGGACTGAGGCGCATGGCGGCCTGCTTCAGGCAGTCGAACCCGGCGGCCTTTATCGGCATTCCCGCGGCACATGTCCTGAGGATTTTGTTCCCGCGCTTCTTCGGCTCGGTCAAGGCCTGGGTCACCGTCGGTCGCCGGTGGCTGCCGGGTGGCCGGCGGCTCGAGGACCTAACACGGGTCCGCCGCGCGCCCTTTGCCGCGGCCCAGACCACCCGCGATGAAACCGCGGCCATCCTGTTCACCACCGGCAGCACCGGCCCGGCCAAAGGCGCTGTTTACACCCACGGCATCTTCGCCGCCCAGATCGCGGCCATCAAGTCCCACTTTTTCATTTCGACCGGCGAGATCGACCTGCCAACCTTTCCCCTCTTCGCCCTTTTCGACCCGGCCCTGGGCATGACGGCCGTCATCCCGGACATGGACCCCACCCGCCCGGCGCAGGTCGACCCCTTGAAAATCATCGCGGCCATCAACGATCAGGGCGTCACCAACATGTTCGCCTCCCCGGCCCTGCTGCATCGGGTGGGGCGTTATGGCCGTGAAAACGGCATTACGCTGCCGTCTCTGAGGCGGGTCATCTCGGCCGGCGCTCCCATCATGCCGGCCAACATCGAACAGTTCACCGGCCTGCTCGGCGAAGAGGCCGAAATCCACACCGGCTACGGCGCTACCGAGGCGATGCCGGTCGCCGCCATCGAGGGCCGCGAAATCTTGAACGAAGCCCGCCCCCAAAGCGAGAAGGGCGGGGGCATCTGCGTCGGCGTGCCCCTGCCGGGGGTCGAGGCGCGCATCATCGTCATCGATGACGCACCGATCACCCTCTGGTCCGAGGACCTGGCGGCCGGCAGCGGCGCCGTCGGAGAAATCATCGTCAGGGGCGAGCAGGTCACGCAGCACTATTTTGAAAACACTGAAGCCGATGCGCTGGCAAAAATCAAGGATGGCAACAGCTTCTGGCACCGCATGGGCGATCTGGGCCGTTTTGACGAAAAGGGCCGCATCTGGTACTACGGCCGCAAGGGCCAGCGGGTGGTCTGCGGCGACGCAACCCTTTTTACCATTGCCTGCGAGGCGATTTTCAACACCCACCCGCTGGTGTATCGCAGCGCCCTGGTCGGCGTCGGCAGCGCTCCGAACCAGACCCCGGTCATCTGCATCGAACTCGAGCCGGGCCAGGGACCCACCGACAAGGACCAGTTGACCCGTGACCTCCTGGATCTGGCCCGGGGCAGCGAGCTGACGCGCACCATCACGACGGTGCTCTACCCCGGAAAATTTCCGGTGGACATCCGCCACAACGCCAAAATTTTTCGGGAAAAACTGGCCCGATGGGCCCAAAAAACGCCGGGCTTGAAGTCCCGCGACTCTTGACTGCAGACCAAGGCCGTGATCCCAGTGCACGAATTAAAAAATAAGCGGGTTCTGGTCACCGGCGGCTCCGGCTTTCTCGGCCGGTCCGTCGTCCAGCGGCTGCTGGCGGAAGGGGCGCTGGTGCGCAGTTTTTCGCGCCGCCCTTCCCCGCTGCTCGCGGCCGCCGGTGTGGATCAGGTGCCGGGCGACATCGCCGATGCGCAGGCCGTCGCCGCCGCCTGCCGCGGCATCGATGCGGTGTTTCACATCGCGGCCAAGACCGGTGTCTGGGGACGCCCTGCGGACTTCTACCACGCCAACGTGCGGGGCACCCACAACGTCATTGCCGCCTGCAGCGCCGGTGGCGTCAAGGCCCTGGTCTACACGTCCTCGCCCAGCGTCGTCTTCGACGGCACGAACATGCAAGGCGTCGACGAGTCGGTGCCGTATCCAAAAAACTATCCGGCGCCGTATCCGCACACCAAGGCCCTGGCCGAAAAGGCCGTCGTTGCGGCGGCCCGCACCGGTTTGAAGACCATTGTGCTGCGCCCGCACCTGATCTGGGGCCCGGGCGACGGTCACCTCGTTCCGCGCATCATCGGGCGCGCCCGGCACCTGCGCCAGATCGGCGACGGCCATAACCGGGTCGACACGGTCTACATCGACAACGCCGCCGCCGCCCACATCGCGGCGGCCAAGTGCCTGATGGCCCGGCCCGAGCTGTCGGGTCGCATCTACTTCATCAGCCAGGGGGAGCCGATTTATCTCTGGGAGATGATCAACGCGATCCTTAACGCCGCCGGCCGGCCGCCGGTGCAAAAAAAAATGTCCCGGCGGACGGCCCGCCGGCTGGGATTCCTGCTGGAAACCGTTTACCGGCTCTTGCGGCTGGAAAACGAGCCGCCGCTGACCCGGTTCGTGGCCGAGGAACTGGCGACGGCCCACTGGTTCGACATCGGCGCCGCCCGCCGGGACCTGGGCTACCATCCGGCGGTGTCGACCGCTGAAGGGCTGCGCCGTCTGGCCGAGTGGCTGGATGCCATCCGCAAACAGGATTAATAGTAACTGTCGCATCGATCATCGAGAATTTAAGGGGCACGGCATGCCGTGCCCCTATGGATTAAATCCCGCCGCCCGGCCGGACTAACAGGCTCAACCGGCTAAACGGGCTCAACCGGCTCAACGGACTCAACGGGCTCAACCGGCCAACCTGACGAAGGAGCAGTAATGAAACCCATTGATATTTTACCGCTTGAAGAATGGATCGCGCTTGAAAAAGACCTCCACAACCGCTATGGAGTCGATGTCAATGTCTTCGACACCTCCGGGGTGCGCATTTCGGACTTCAAGGCCTGGGTCAACCGGCTGTGCCCGGCCATCAAGGCGACCGACAAGGGCCAGAGCTTCATCTGCGCGGTGGCGCACATGAACATCGCCGTCCAGGCCATGCAGACCCGTCAGGCGGCGATCGAGGAATGCGATGCCGGCCTGGTCAAGATCGTTGTGCCGATTTTCGTCGACGAGGAATTTGTCGGCGCCGTCGGCGCCTGCGGCCTGCTTCTAGAGGAGGGGGAGATCGACACCTTCCTGATCGACAAGACCACCGGCATCGACGAGGAAACGGCGCAGAACCTCGCCGCGGACGTCGCCACGATCTCGACCGCGGCGGCCGAATCGCTGGCCGAGGACATGACGCGGCGGGTCGCCGCCATCGTTTCCGATTACAAGCGTCGTCTCGGAACCTAACCTTTTCGGGCCCCGGCGCTCGGCTCATCTGCAGGAGAAGTGATGTGATGGCGGCAAGAGAAGAAGTCTTGATCATCGGCGGCGGCGTTGCCGGTCTTTCGGCGGCCCTGGGCCTGTCGCAGCTGGGCATCCGGTCGGTCCTGGTCGAAAAGCGAGCCGGCCTGGGAGGCTATGCGGCCCAGTATGCCTGCAAGGCGACCGCGGCCTGCGTCAAGTGCGGCGCCTGCGTGGTGATGGAAAAAATCAGCCGGGCGACTGTGGACCCCAACATAGAGGTACTGACCGGCAGCCGGGTCGAGCGGATGTCACGGGCGCAGGGGTTCGAAACGCTCATCGGCGGCACCGCCGGCGACGGGCAGCCTGTGAGCCAGACCCGCACGGCCGCGGCCGTGATTCTGGCCTGCGGGTTCAAGCCGTTTGATCCCGAAAACAAGCCCTACGGCTACAAGCGCTTTGCCAATGTCGTCACCAATCTGGATCTCGAAAAAATGCTGCGGGCTCACAGCGTGCCCTTGCGGCCGTCGGACGGCGCCGCACCGGCGCGCATGGCTTTCGTCCAGTGTGTCGGCAGCCGGGATGCCAGCCTCGGCCACCTGTGGTGTTCGAAGGTCTGCTGCGCGTCGGCCCTGCGCATGGCCCGCCTGATCAAGATGCGACGGCCCGCCACCGAAATGACCTTTTTCTACATCGATATCCAGACCTTCGGCGAACAGTTTCAGGGCGTCTATGAGGAGATCCGCCAGGATTTTCGCATGATCCGCGCCCTGCCCGGCGACGTTTTCCAGGCCCGGGACGACTCCCTGACGGTCGTTTACTACGACAGCCAGGGCCGGCAGAGCCTCGAAGAACCGTTCGACATGCTGGTTCTCTCGGTCGGCATCACCCCGGCCGAGGATACCGGAGACCTGGCGGCCATGACCGGTCTGCCGATCGGCCCCGCCGGTTTCGTTCCGGCAGCGGCCAACGGCCAACCGCAGGCAGCCGCCGGTGTGTTT
The DNA here is from genome assembly GCA_049281435.1 of Desulfobacterales bacterium. Classification (GTDB taxonomy): domain Bacteria; phylum Desulfobacterota; class Desulfobacteria; order Desulfobacterales; family SG8-13; genus JARFQH01. Next base: position 293 of record JBAPSB010000352.1, on the reverse strand, counting down.
GCCGCCGGGACGGTGTGCGGACCGATGAGCATCGCCGAATCGGTGGCCGCCGGTGATCACGCGGCCCAGGCCGCGGCTGTTTATCTGCGGGGCGCCCGTGATGCTTAGCGCGGGATGCGTCGACTTCAGAGGGGAGGTGTTCTTTTGACCGGCCCGAGCTTGATCATCGGCAGTGGAGGCTGCGCGGACGAAGTGGCCCGCATCCTGGCGGCCGCCGGCCGCGATGTCCTCATTGCGGCCGCGGATGACACCAACGGCGATCGGCCGCACCCGGCGGCCGGCGGGCCCGGCGG
>JBAPSB010000351.1:0-3000 GCA_049281435.1 Desulfobacterales bacterium | reverse complement strand
GAGGTCGATAATATTCATAAGGCCCTGGCCGAATCAGATGATAACCTGGCCGAAGCCGCCAGAAAGCTGGGTATCTCCCGCCAGTTGCTGAGCTACAAGGTAAAAAAACACGGACTCCGGCCCAAATAACCGCGCGGATTTTCGGACTGATCAAGCCTTCCTCGAATCTTCGCCACTGCAAGAGTTCACCGCCACCGGCGGTAAAATTTATTTGCTTATTGTGTAAAATTATTTTTACGATTTTGACGTGATTGTCTTTTGTTTTTAAACGTGATCGACGCCTGCCATCTTCTACTCAAAATATATTCAATATAATTCAAGCAAGTTAACTCTCAAATGGTAAATCCGCCCTCCAGGGCCAGGGCCGTTTCCGGCCAACGGCACGCCCTTTGCTGAAGACCTCGATCGATGCCTGCGCCGCATCACTCGATCAACCACCGGGTTCGAGCAACCTTTTGAGCGGTTTAACCCCGAATCATATTGCCCGAACCTCAATCTTAAACAGCGAAAAGGAGGACACCATGGCGGGAAAAACATCATCAATCAACTATGCATTAATGTGGCCCGGGGTAATCGTAACGGCTTTGATCGGCCTGTTGCTCGCCCTCTTTCCCGTGGAAGGAAAAGCTGCGGTAGACGCTATTTTTGCGTTTATCACCCACAACTTCAAATGGCTGTATCTACTGTTCGGCTTGTTTTGCGTCGCCTTCCTGATCTGGCTGGGTTTCAGTCGGTGGGGGTCAATCAAGCTTGGGACTCCCGAAGACGAACCGGAATTTTCCACCTACACCTGGGCGGCCATGATCTTTTGCGCCGGCATCGGGATCGCCATCGTATACTGGGCCTTCATCGAGCCGGTCTATTACATGAACGCCAGTATCCTGCATATCGACCCCAATAGTCAGAAAGGAATGATCGGCGAGCTGGCCGGCATGTATGGCCAATTTCATTGGGGCATTACGCCATGGGCCATTTACGCCCTGCCCACCTTTCCTATCGCTTACGCCATTCATGTCAAGAAGATTCCGGCTTTGCGGCTCAGTGCCGCCTGCCGCGGTGTCATTGGCGCCCATGCCGATGGCTTCTTCGGTAAATTGATCGATACGGTCGTCATTTTCGCCATGATCGGTGGGGTCGGGACGTCTCTGGGCCTGGCAGTTCCGCTGGTGACCAGCCTGGTGAGCAAAATGACCGGCTTGCCCGCGTCATTTGGCCTGCAGCTGGTTATCCTTTCCATCTGGACCGCCCTGTTCACCTTCACTGTCTGGGCGGGTTTGAAATCCGGTATCGCCAAACTGGCAGACCTGAATACCTACATTGCTTATTTTCTACTGGCTTATGTCTTCATCATCGGCCCGACAACCTTTATCCTAAACCTCTGGTGCAACAGCCTGGGCCTCATGTTCAGTGACTTTATCAAACTGAGCCTCTGGACGGACCCCATCAGCAACGGCGGGTTCCCGGAAGGCTGGACGGTATTTTACTGGGCCTGGTGGGTCGCCTATGCCCCTATGATGGGTCTGTTTGTGGCCCGTATCTCCCGGGGAAGAACCATTCGGCAGGTGATCTTCGGTGAACTGGTTTACGGCAGCCTGGGATGTTGGGTCTTTTTCGCCATCTGGGGCGGCTACGCGATCCACGTGCAGACATCCGGGACCCTGGATGTGTATGGCATACTGAAGCAGTCCGGATGGTCCAACGATGTAACCATCGTCGCCATTCTTGACTCCATCCCCGGGTCGAAATACCTCTTTATTCCCGTATTCACTTTGCTGTGTTTCATCTTCCTGGCCACGACCCTCAACTCCGCGGCCTACACGCTGTCTTCCCAGGTCACGCGGGTGATCTCTGGAACCGAGGAGCCGCCGCGTTGGAACCGGACCATGTGGGGTATCATTCTGGGCTTGTTTGCCGTGGGATTGCTGTCCACCGGCGCGTTGAAGGCGGTGCAGCTCTCATCCATCATTGTGGCCCTGCCATTGATGCCGGTGCTCATCCTGATGGTTGTGTCTTTCATGAAATGGATCCGGGAAGACTATTCCGAATTGCTGCAGAACAAAACGATTGCCTTGCCTCAGGATAAAATCAAGAAATCGGCCTGAGGCAGTGACCTTTTTTGAGTGGGAAAGGATCTCTTTGACGAAAAGGACTGAAAATGAAAACCAGCACGATATTGAAGGCTTCATCCGCCATCCTTAAAATGGCCAGAGAACTGGGGGCAACGCTGGCAGGTTTTGCCCTCGTGGATGATTTAAAAACCGCACCGTCTTTCACCTTTGCCCCGAAAATGCCTGCCACCGGTGACGGTATCGGTAGCCGGAAGAGCGCCTCGGGTCTGAAACCCGGGGAAGTGGCCTGGCCTGACGGTGCCAAAAGCGTCCTGGTGATCGCGGTCGAACACCCGGCTGTCAAACCGGAATTGGATTGGTGGTTCGGTCGTGTGGATCCGCCCGGCAACCGCATCTTAGCCAAAATAGTGCAGCAGATGTGCAGCTGGATACCGCAAAATTATGACATAAAAACCTTTCATCTTCCTTACCACATTGAAAAGGGCGGCACATTCCTAAAGGATTCATCGGTTCTGGCCGGCTTGGGGTGTATCGGTAAGAACAATATCCTGGTAACCCCGGAGTATGGTCCCCGTGTAAGGCTGCGCGCCCTCACGCTGGATGTCGCTGTTCCCTCGACCGGTCCCCTTGGCTTCGACCCGTGCGAAGGCTGCGATGCGCCCTGCCGGCGGGCCTGCCCCCAAGACGCCTTCAGCAACCAGATCTATAAAACGGAAGACTACGGTCAAAACCGGCTCCCGGGACGAAGCGGCGTCTATTCCCGTCCAACGTGCAACATTCAGATGGAGCTGGACAACGACGTGGCCCAGAAGCAAATCGTCGAAGGTTTCGATGAACCGGTCAAAGTTATCAAATACTGCCGTAACTGTGAACTTTCCTGTCCTGTGGGGAGGTAACCAAGACCGGATGGGTCGTTTGACATCGAGAGGGG
>JBAPSB010000350.1:0-2325 GCA_049281435.1 Desulfobacterales bacterium | reverse complement strand
CGGTGTTTATATCTGCACGGGCTGCGGTATCGGGGAATCGCTCGACATCGATGCCCTTAAGGAAGTGGCCGGTGAGGAAGGATTTCCGGCTCAGACGCACGAGATGTTCTGCGGCAAGGCCGGCGTCGAGCTGCTCAAGAAGGACATCGCGGAAAAAGGCATCAATTCGCTCGTCATCGCAGCGTGTTCCCGACGCGTCAACTTCGATGTCTTCCGCTTCGACGGCTGCATTGTCGATCGCGTGAACCTGCGCGAACAGGTGGTCTGGTCCCACCCGCGGTCCGAGTTCCCGAAGTTGGCCGAAGATCAGAAAGAAGACGGCGTCCACTTCGACCGCGTTCAGATGCTGGCCGATGACTATCTTAAAATGAGCATGGCCCGCATCAAGAAAGTCAACCTGCCCGAGCCTTACAAGGTCGAAGCCCTCAGCCGCCGGATCCTGGTGATCGGGGGCGGCATCACCGGTTTGTCGGCGGCGCTGGATGCCGCCAACGCCGGCTACGAGGTGACGATCGTCGAAAAGGAAAACCAGCTGGGCGGCCACGCCCTCAACTGGCGCAAGCAGCTGCCGCTGGGCACGCCCTATGAGAAACTCAGCCCGCCGGTCATCGCCGAAAAAATTCAGGCGGCCCAGGACCATCCGAAGATCACGATCAAAACCGGTACGATCTTGGCGAGGCTGGCCGGCGAGCCGGGCAACCTGACGGCCACGTTAAAGAAGCCGGGCGAGAAAATCGAGTTCGACGTTCCCTATCCGCTGCCGGAAGAAATGCGCGTCGACGACAGCGGCAAGGAACTCAATGCCGAACAGCTCCACGAACGCTACATGGAGTACAACAAGGGCAAGAACGACATCCTGACACTCGATCCGTCCGGCGAAAAATTCGGCGCCGTCATCCTGGCGGCCGGCTGGCGCGCGGCCAAGATCGAAGGCGAACTTTACGCCCGGCTGGGTGTCGATTTACCGGATGTCGTGACCAACGAGCAGTTTGAAGCCATCGCCAAGGCGGGCAAGGTGACCCGCCCCTCGGACGGCAAAGCGGCGCAGTCGGTAGTCTTCATCCAGAGCCCCGGCAAGGAAGACGACAGCGATTTTCCATACGCCGGCGCGGTGACCAGCCTGGTGGCGTTGAAACAGGCCCAGTACGTTCGCGAAGATTACCCGGACAGCGGCAAGGCCTATATTTTTTACCAGCACATGCGCACCCCGGGTCTGTCCGAAAATTTTTACAAGACCGCGCAGCAGGACCCCGGCATCTTCATGAGCAAGGGGACCATTGTCGGCGTGACCAAAAACGGCGACGGGCTGGCCGTTGAGGCCGAAGACACGCTTTTGGGTGAAAAAGTCAAGGTCAAGGCCGACATGGTGGTGCTGGCCGCCGGCATGGTGCCGGCCACCAAGGACGATCCGGTGGTCAACCTGGCCTACCGCCAGGGACCGGCCTTCAGGGACATCGGCCTGTTCGACGGCTATGTCGACTCGAACTACATCTGCTTCCCCTACGAGACGCAGCGCACCGGCATCTATGCCGCCGGCGCCATACGGCGGGCCATGACCGTCGAAGATGCCATGGAAGATGCCGCCGGATCGGCCCTGAAGGCGATCCAGTGTATCGAATCGGTCAACCGCGGGGTGGCCGTGCATCCCCGCTCGGGTGACATGACCTTCCCGGATTTTTTCTTTCAGCGCTGCACCCAGTGCAAACGCTGCACCGAAGAATGCCCGTTCGGCGCTCTGGACGACGACGCCAAGGGCACCCCGAAACCCAATCCGGCCCGATGCCGGCGCTGCGGCACCTGTATGGGCGCCTGTCCGGAACGGATCATCGGTTTTGCCGATTACAACATCGACAGCATCGGGTCGATGGTCAAGGCGATCGGCGTGCCCTCCGAGGATGATTACGAAGAGCCGCCCATGCGGGTTCTATGCCTGGTGTGTGAAAACGATGCCTATCCGGCACTCGACATCGCCGGGTTGAACCGGTTGTCCTATTCGGCCGAGGTGCGCTTCATTCCGATCCGCTGCCTGGGCTCGATGAACGTCATCTGGATTAAGGATGCCCTGTCCCAGGGCATGGACGGCGTCTTTTTGCTGGGCTGCAAGCACGGCGACGATTACCAGTGCCATTTCATCAAGGGCAGCGAACTGGCCGAGATCCGCATCAAGAAGATCGGTGATGCCCTGGCCAGCCTGGCGCTGGAAAATGAACGCGTGGCGCAGTTTACCCTGGCAATTGATGAGTACGACAAGATTCCGCAGATCATCAATGATTTCGTGGCCTCGATTGAAGAACTCGGTCCGAACCCGTTCAAGGGGTTCTAAAC
>JBAPSB010000349.1:0-2671 GCA_049281435.1 Desulfobacterales bacterium | reverse complement strand
AGAGAGCTCCTATGCTATTCGGAAAAAAAGACCATCTCGTCGGATTGGACATCGGCTCCCGAACGATCAAGGCGGCCGAAATCGCCGACACCACAAAGGGTCGGACCCTCAAACGTTTCGGTATGGTCGACATTGCCCCGGGTCTTATCGAAGACGGCGCCATCAACGAACCGGAAGAGGTTGCCGAAAAAATCAAGGAACTGTTCAAAACCTACAACATCCGCGAGAAAAATGTCGCCGTGTCGATCGGCGGTTACTCGGTCATCGTCAAGAAAATCAACGTTCAGACGATGGGCGAGAACCAGCTGCAGGACACCATCCACTTCGAGGCCGAACAGTACATTCCTTTCGACATCAGCGACGTGAATCTCGACTTCCAGATTCTCGGCCCGAACGAAAACAATCCGAACCAGATGAACGTTTTCCTGGTGGCCGCCAAGAAAGAAATGGTCAATGATTACATCAAGCTCGTGAATCTGGCCGGATTGAACCCCTGCATCATCGACGTCGAAGCGTTTGCACTTCAGAACATTTTCGAAATAAACCATGAAGTTAAAGATGAAAATATCGCCCTGATCGACATCGGCGCGAGCAAGACATCGCTCAACATTCTCAAGGGCAACCACTCGGTTTTCATGCGGGATGTCTCCCTGGGCTGCGGCCAGATCAACCAGAAGATCATCTCCCTGGTGAACTGCTCCTTTGATGAATCCGAAGCCATCAAGCTCGGCGGCCAGACCGAAAAAATTTCCCCCGAAGACCTGAAGGAAATCGGTATCGGGGTCGTTTCGGACTGGTGCACGGAAATCCGGCGGGCGATCGACTTTTTCTACTCAACCTACCCGGAAGATCAGATCAAGCGCATCATGCTCAGCGGCGGCGGCGGCAACATCGCTGATTTCCGCCAGCTGCTGGCATCCGAAACCTCATCGGAGGTGACGACCATCAACCCCTTCGGGAACCTGGTATTGGACAGCAGCTTCGACCCGGCATACATCGCTCAAATTGCACCCCAGGCCGCGATCACAATGGGTCTGGCAATAAGGAAGATTGACGACAAATGATACGCATCAACCTATTGCCCTTTCGGGCCGCCCGGAAAAAAGAGAACATTCGCCGCCAGATATCGGTCTTCTTTCTTTCCTTTTTTTTGATGTCGGCCGTCCTAATCTACTACAATATCCACTTGGGTGGACAGATCAAGGACCTCGAGACCAACGTGGACACCACGAAGAAGGAAGTCGCCAAGTTTCAGCTGATCACCAGGCAGATCGAGGAGATCAAGACCAAGCTGGCCATTCTGGAAAAGAAAACCGAGGTCATCCGCAAGCTGGAAACCAACCGGTTCGAACCGGTCGAGCTGCTCGAAAACATGTCGGGAAAAATCATCGCCAACCGGATGTGGTTTACGTCCTTCGACGACAGATCCCGCGACGTGAAGATCGACGGCATCGCCCTGGACAACAAGACCGTGGCCGACTTCATGACCCGCCTGGAAGGCACCGGGCTGTTCGGTTCCGTGCGCCTGCAAACCATTCAGAAACACGTGGTCAAAGGCTCGGGGCTGAAAAAGTTTTCCATCACCTGCGGTAAGGCCGAACTCAACGAACCGAAAAAAGAGCAAAAGAAAAGAACATAATCATGAAAAAAAACGCTCTCTCGCTCGACGCCTTTGAACCCGTTGTCGACAAGATCGAAAAACTGTCGAAACTCTATCGGATCCTGATCAGTACCGGCATTTTTCTGGTCTTCATCGGTGTGGCCGTCTTCTTTTTCTACATGCCGAAGTACGAAACCATCGGTAAGCTCGAAAAAGAACTGGCGCGGCTGGACAAGGAACTTCAGACGGCCAAGGCCAATGCCAAGGACCTGAAAAAGTTTCAGCAGAAGATGAAGGATGCCGAAGACCAGTTCAAGATCGTGATGAAATCGCTGCCCGAAAAAGAAGAGATTCCGTCGCTCCTGACCAGTATTTCGGATTCCGGCAAGGATTCCGGACTGGAGTTTCTTCTTTTCCAGCCCAAGGGCGAGGTGCCGAAAGAGTTTTACGCCGAGATTCCCGTCGTGATGCAGGTAAATGGCAATTTCCACAATATCGCCACCTTTTTCGACCGGGTCGCCAGGCTGTCGCGCGTCGTCAATATCCGCGACGTTTCCATGAAACCGGTCAAGGGCAATCTGTCCCTGACCACATCCTGCACCGCCGTGACGTACAAGTTCATCGAGAACAAGCCGGCGCCGCAGAAAAAATCGGGCCGAAAGAAAAAATAACCCTTTTCTAAAAAGCAGAAACGATCAGCTATGAACACACTGCGCGGCATTATTACACTGACTATGGTGTCCTTTCTTGTGGCGGGGGCCGGAATCTGCGACCGAGAGGCACTGGCGCTGGCAACACCGGCGGTGGTACGGAAAAAGATTCAGATACCGCCGGAACACCGGTTCGATGCACCGGGTGCAGTTGTCGGCACGCCCGCACCCAAGGCCGATACCGCCCCGGGCAAACCGGAACCGACCGCCCGGCCGATGCCGGCTGAGGCTCCTGCCGCCCGGCTCAGAGCCAAATCCGACGCGGCCGTAACCCCGCCGGGTAAAATGCATCCGGCAGTGGCTGCGCATCCGTCGCCGCCCGAGCCGGCCGAAGCGCCCGTGGCCGCAGTCACAACGACGC
>JBAPSB010000348.1:0-13374 GCA_049281435.1 Desulfobacterales bacterium | reverse complement strand
GATTTGGGGCGGGTTGGAAGCGGCGGGCGGGGTGGGTTTGGGTCCGGTTTGCGGAAAATCCTCGCTCGGGTCGGGAGACAAGAAAGGCAGGGCTGGTCGGCTATCGGAGGCGTGTTGAAAGCGGGCCAACTGGTCGAGGTGGAAATTGAGGTGCTTTAGTTTAATGAGTTTTTCATTGGGGCTGACCAGGTTCACAGCGCCCTCGATCACGTTTTCCAACTCCCGGACGTTGCCGGGCCAATCGTAGTTCCAGAATAGATCCATCACCTGACTGGAAACACCGATCAGGTTTTTATCCAGTGCGAGGTTATATTTTAGAAGAAAGTGTCGCACCAGCTCTTCGAGGTCCAGTTTGCGTTCCCGAAGCGGCGGTATCTTGATGGAAATAACCGCCAGGCGATAGAACAGATCCATGCGGATGATCCCGCGGCGCACCGCCTCTTGCGGATCGATGTTCATGGAACTCATAATCTTGAGTTCGACCTTGATATTTTCAAGAGAGCCGACCCGGCGGACTTCGTTTTCCTGGAGCACCCGCAAGAGTTTGCCTTGAAGGCCTATCGGCAGAGAGTTGATTTCGTCCAGAAAGATGGTGCCCTTGTTGGCCTTTTCGAACAGCCCGGCCCGGTCAATGGCCCCGGTGTAGGCCCCTTTGGAGGTGCCGAAGAGAATCCCTTCGATGAGGGTTTCGGGAATGGCGGCGCAGTTAATGGCGATATAGTGCCGTTTCTTGCGGTAATAAAAATTGTGGATGGACTGGGCGAAGAGTTCTTTGCCGACCCCCGTTTCCCCGCAGAGAAGTACATGCGAGGGTGAATTGGCTGCCATTTTGGCGGTTTTTAAGGCATGGATAAACTCCGGGGTCGAGCCGATGATGTTGGCAAAGGTGAATTGGGTTCCTTCGGCAAAGATTTCGTTATTTTTCGGCATCAAAAACGACGGGATGCTTCGCTCGAGGATGTTGTAGTCCTTTACGAAGCAAATTGTTCCGATCATCTTTTTATCGCGGTTGTAAAGGGGAAACACGCTGTGGATGGTATTGCCCACGTTGGCCTTCTTGGACCGATAGGACAGGGCGTAGTTGATGATTGGCCGGCCGTGCTTGATGCACCGCATGCAGGTGCTCGAATCGTTATCGTATTCGTAGACGTCGGTGATCTTCTTGCCGAGGGCTTCACCGGGGTGTAGATTGTCGATCTTGGCCTGGGTCTCATTGTAGTACACCATCATGCCATCCATATCGGTCATCAGAACACCCTGGTCGAAGTCGTCGAATAGCTCCATGAAATCGATTTCATCGAATTTGAGTTTTCCTTGCCAACGGTATTTATCCAACCCCATGATTTACCCCTGTTGATTTCGTAACCGGAGAGATTTGGTAAGAAAACGACATCTATGGACAAATGAATTGCTTTATATGAACTCAGTCAGAAAAATGAATATTTATTCGCAAGCGAATGAAAAAATATGGTGGCGAATTAGAGGCACTCTATTAATCAAACATCGTGATGTCAAAATAAGTTTGCACCAGGACAGAGATGTTGAAAACTTTATCTTAAAGCCCATAGATTGTGAATCCGCTGATCAAGCAACGGGCCGCAACCTGTTTTTTATTGCGTGTTTACGCACGCGATGGTATGCGGTAGGAAGTAAGGCGCATAATCATGAAGAACCTCAGCCGTCACCAGGCGCAAGACTATGGATTCTGGCAAAAAGAGCGGGAGGTGGCGGCGGTGCATGTGCCTATAACCGCTGACACAGCCAAGACCTTTATCGTAACGCCTACATCGGCAAGGACCACGAGAGGAGAAGCGTATGAATCTGTTACTCGAGCGCATGCTGCGGGCCGCCAAGCTGGACCCCGCTCTTTACGAGGAAGTCGAAGCCGACCGCACCACGATGGGCCAGGCCATGACGGTGGTCGTTATTTCCAGCGTGGCGGCGGGTATCGGCAATATCGGCCACATGGGTCTCGGGGGTATCGTGGCCGGTACGCTGGGCGCTCTTTTGGGGTGGTACGTCTGGGCCCTGCTGGCCTACTATATCGGGACGAAGTGGCTGCCCGAGCCGCAAACCCGCGCCGATGTCGGCGAGCTGCTGCGCACGACCGGCTTCTCCAGTTCGCCGGGGGTGATTCGCATCCTGGGCTTTCTGCCGGGAATCGGCGGGATTGTTTTCTTTATTGCCGGTGTCTGGCAACTGGTCGCGATGGTCATCGCGGTCCGGCAGGCCCTCGACTACACGTCCAACGGGCGCGCGATCGGCGTTTGTCTCATCGGCTGGATCATCCAGGGGGCCGTGCTGTTTCTGGTGATGTGGCTTTCGGGAGCCGCGCACACGCCGGCCGGGTAGCGGCTGATTATCGGGCGTGGTGATAAAAAAAATGTGCGAAAAATATAAACCTCGCAGTTGAAACTGGAACCCTGCGACCCGTATCCCGCAACCCGCAACCCAAAGGGTGATGCCTTGCCCGGATGAACGGTTTCGCGCGGCAGGGGCACGGCATGCCGTGCCCCTGCGGGTAATGCGGTATCGACATCGGGTCCGGCCCAGTATTCCTTTAGGGGAGAAAAATTTTTCGCCTCTGCAGACCGTTAGCCACCTCCGGCAACCACCCATCCGGTCTCCGGCGCATCGTTTGTACGCATCACGCTGTCAAAAAGATTTTGGCGTTCATTCGATAAGATCGATAACATCCTTTCACCGACCTGACCGACCCATCTGACCCACTTCCCCTCTATCGGGACACAACTGAGTTACCCATCCCATTCGCCACGACGGCGACCGGACAGGTGTCAGGGCGTGGAAACCCGCCAGCGGCCGGAAAAAATCTTTTCGGGGCTTTCCCAGACCAGCTCATGCAGTTTCGCCAGGCTGGCCGGATCGATCAGAAGTTCCTTTTTTTCCAGGTCGCTCAGCCCGCAGGGCCCTGCGGTGACGGCTTTGTGGACGAGCCGGCGGCGGCGTTCGGCAATTGCGGGCGCGAGGCGCCGCGGCCGGCGCTGAATCGCAAGGTGCAGGCGGTTTATTTTCGGATCGACGACCGCCCGGATAAATCCCTCTTTTTTTTCGATCCCAAGGGTGTTGGCGGGCATGTCGTCTGCGGATAAATAGGCCTTGAGCGCTATCAGCTCCGGCGGCGGGTCGGTTTCTTCGGGGACGAGAAACAAGCCGTATCTTCGAAACGCCCGCCCGACACCGGCCCTTCCCGACCACACCGAGAGCGGCGCCGACAGGACCAGGGGGATCAGAATGGGGGTGAGCCACCAGAAAAAGGAGCGGTTGATGGTGAAAACCACACCCCCCCAAACGAGCGCCAGCAACATGGCGCCGTAGTGGAACCGCAAGGCCTCGCGCCACGGGGTACCGCGGTCATCCCGCGGCTGGGCGTTCCAGCCGACTTTTTGGCCCATCAATATCAAAAAAACGAACTTGCTGTGAAACCACATGCGGATTGGTGCGAAAAAAGTGGAGAAGACCACTTCGGCGCCGATGCTGAAAAAAAGCCTGAAGAAGCCCCCGTAGAGACTGGTGCGCTTCTGTTTGAGGACGATGAAAAAAAAGCTCAGCAGCTTGGGCAGGAAAAGGATGAATCCGGTCGAGGCCAGCAGCGTCAGCGCCCAGCCCGGATTCCAGACCGGCCAGTGGGGAAAGAGGGTGGGGTGGGCCGGAAAGTATTGGGGCTCGAAGATCGCCTGGGCCAGCGCCTCGAAGGTGCTCAGGTTCAGAAACAGGAACCAGAGGATGGCCGATATGTACGACATGGCGCCGTTCAGAAAAAGGGCGCGGTGGGCCGGGAATATGCCGCGCGTCAACAGCAGCCGCAAGTGCTGCATGTTGCCCTGGCACCAGCGCCGGTCGCGGGTCAACCCGTCGAGCAGGGTCGGCGGGGCCTCCTCGAAGCTGCCGCTTAGGTCGTAGGCCAGCCACACCTCCCAGCCGGCCCGGCGCATGAGAGCGGCCTCGACGAAGTCATGGCTCAGGATGTGGCCGCCCAGCGGCGGCTTGCCGGGCAGCTGCGGCAGGGCGCAGTGCTGCATGAAGGGGTCGATCCGGATAATGGCATTGTGGCCCCAATACTGGGCATCGCCCAGCTGCCAGTAGTGCAGTCCGGCGGCGAACATCGGCCCGTAGACGTGATTGGCGAACTGCTGCACGCGGGCGATCAGGGTCTCGCGACCGACCGCCACCGGGGCCGTCTGCAGGATGCCGATATCGGGATTTTGCTCCATGAGCCTGACGAGGCGTAACAGGGTGGCGCCGCTCATGATGCTGTCGGCATCGAAGACGATCATGTAGCGGTAGGCGCGGCCCCAGCGGCGGCAAAAATCGGCGATGTTGCCGCTCTTGCGCTTGATATTCGGTCGCCGGTGGCGGTAAAAAATACGGCCGAAGCCATCGACGTCCCGACCCAGGTCGGCCCAGGCGGCCTCCTCCTCCACCCAGCGGTCGGGATTCGTGGAATCGCTGAGTATAAAAAAATCGAAGGACGCCAGTTGACCGGTCGCGGCAACCGAGGCATAGGTTGCCCGCAGACCGGCAATGACCCGCTTGACGTCTTCGTTGTAGATCGGCATCAGGATGGCGGTGCGGGCGCCTTTATCGATTCCGATGCCATCCGCGGCGGAAGGCCGGTTGACGGTGAACCGATTGTAGCGCCGCATGAGGATTATAAAACCGATGAACGACGTCCAGAAGCCGATCGATATCCAGGCAAAGAGCATGGCGAAGAAAATGACGAGGGTGATTTCGAGCCCGGTGCGGCCCATGTGCGGCAGCACATTGGCCATGTAGCCGCTGGCGATCGCCGTGGTGCTCAGGATGAGAACCAGCAGCAGGAAACGCCGCCGCCCGGCTTCCTTTTCCCAGAACTTTTTAATCGGCTTTCGGTTCATCCCCGGCCTCCGGCCGTCGGCCGCCGGCGAGCCCTTTGGGGGACACCGGCGGCGGTTTTTTCAAAACCGGCCGGCCGGACGCCGTTCGGCGCCCTAAGATCCGCCCGAGAAAGGAACGCACCGGCTTTCGATCGATTAATTCCGTCAGCATGAAACCGCGGGCGAGAGGGGGGGTCACCGGCAAGGTTGAGGCGCGCACCACCGGGGGGCGCGACATTTCTGCGGCTGCATCGGTTGCAACAGCCGGCTCGGCTGGGCAGGCAATTCTGTCGCGGTCCCACAGCTCCCGGGCTTGCGGATCGAGATGCTGCTCGGTCAGCACTTCCCGCAGGGCCAGCATGGCCGCCTGGCCGGGATGAAATTCAGTTGCCTGTTCGCATTTTTTCACGGCGCGGCACAGCACTTCGAGAGCGACCGAGAGTCCTAAAATCGGCGGCAGGTCAAGCGATCGCAGATACAGCAGCACCCTGTCGCGGGCATCTTGCCAGTTGCTGCAGCCGTTGGGTGATCGGGAATAGATATCCGCTGCCGCGGCGTCGACCGCTGCGGCAGCCGCAGGCGCTATGATTTCCGGCAGGACCGGTCGGGATTTCAAAACCGCCACCTCAAGGCGAAAGAATATAGCTCCAGGTTTCGGTCAACACATCCTGGCCTTTCTTCAAAAAAGCGCGCATCTCCGGCGACGGTTGATTTTTCGGTATGGGCAGAACTTTATCGAGGGGTCCCTCGTTGGCGGATTTGAGCTGAAAAACGAGCCGCCAACCGCCGTTCGGTTCATTCTTGACGATCTGTTTTTCGACAAGCGTTACTCCTTCCCCGACGGTCACCATCGCCTCGAGCGGGGTTTCGACCGGCAGTTCGGCGGGCAGCTTGTCCAGGGTTCCGCCCTTGAAATCGATGACAAACAGCCGCATGTCCTTGTCCCGCCCCACGCCCGTGCGCGTCGCTGACACATAGCCCCCCGCATTGGGGTCAGCGGCGGGAAAATACCAGCTCATGTCGTAGGCGAAGGCTATCGGCTCCTTCAGTTCGGGCAGCGAGGCCGGCACCCAGAAGGAGACGATGTTATCGTCGATTTCGCTGCCGGAGGGAATCTGGATCAGCTCGACCCGGCCCTTGCCCCACTCGCCGACCGGTGCGATCCAGACGCTGGGCCGCTTGTCGAAACGGGCCTCCAGGTCCTGGTAGTGATCGAATTCGAGGTCGCGTTGCAGCAGGCCGAAGCCCTTGGGGTTGTTGAGCTGGAAGGAGTTGTCCCGCAGCCGCTTCGGGTTCACCAGCGGGCGCCACAGGATTTCCCCGCTGCCGTCGGCAATCAGAAGACCATCTGAATCGTGGATCTCGGGCCGGAAATCATCGCCGGGGCGCTGGTTCGTGTTTTCCGCATAGAGAAACATGCTGGTCAGGGGCGCGATGCCGAGCTTTCCCACCTCTTTGCGCCGGAAGAGCATCGTCTCGACTTTGATCAGGGTTGCCTCGCCGGGGCGTACGGTGAATTTATAGGCGCCGGCCAGGCTCACGCTGTCCAGCAAGGCGTAGATGACGATCTCCTTGGCTTTGGGCGAGGGTTTGACCAGCCAGTATTCCTTGAAATAAGGAAACTCCTCGCCCGAATCCAGGGCCGTATCGATGGCCAGGCCCCTGGCCGACAGGCCGTAGCCCATGTTCTTGCCGACGGCCCGGAAATAACTGGCGCCCAAAAAGACGGCCACTTCGTCCCGATACTCCTTGCGGTTGATCGGATAGTGCAGCCGGAAGCCGGCAAAGCCCAGATTGTCCGGCAGCTTGGCCTTGAAATCGTTGGCGCCGTAGTTGAACAGGTCCGTCGAAAACAAGACCGGTTCGACGCCCTGGGCATCGACGGCGTTGATTTTGACGGGGCGGTCGTAAAAAAAACCCAAATGGAAGAACTGGACCTCGAACGGCAGGTTCTCCGCTCGCCACAGCGATTTGTCGGTCTGAAAACGGATGTCGCGCCACTGATCGTAGGTCGCCTTGAGCAAGAAGTCCGGAACACTGCCGTGTGGATCCTGAAACGGTTGCGCGGCCAGGTCTTTGGCCTTGGCCACCACCGCATCGAATTTAAAAGAGGGCTCAGCCGGGGGTTTGGGGGCCGCAAAAACATCGAGGGTGCCCGCTGCGAACACGATGATAAAAAATACCCACCGCGTCTTTCGAGCGAGACGCCGGGTCCCGAGGGATATCAGGCGGCCCGCTCGAAATGCACATGCCCGTTTAACCATGAAAAGCCCTTTCTCACGCCGCCATCAGGCCCGTAATTCCCGATAGGGGTGATGTGTGCCGAAAACGCCGCGCAGCCGGTAGGAGCCAGCGCGATCGGTGTGGTCTCGCAAAAAAAATAACGCTCAAGACGATATAAAACAGTTTAAAAATACCGCCCCAAGACCTTATAGAACAACAAAAATATCGTGTAAACAGCTATCGGATGAATTGTCGCGCCGCGCCCGGGGGATTTTTCGCAGCGCTTGCCCCTTGCGGCAACGCGGCTGACCATACTATAAGAAAGTAACAATTGTTCGTCCAGAGAGGAAGAGCCCGGTGCCGGGGCACAATCGGTTGGCGACAGGCTTCAAGATAAAAATTTTGGCGGTGTGATCGGTCGGTGGCGTGTCAACCTTACAGCCGCCGCCCTCCGGCCTTGCCAAAATCTTTATCTTGGAACCTATAGATACCTTTAGGTACCTTTAGAAAGAAAGGAAACAGGATGCGGGGACATTATCTGCGGTATGGGGGTGCTCTGGCCGGGCTGTTGATATTGCTGGGAGTGCTGCCGCATTTGGGCCGGCTGTCGGCG
This sequence comes from Desulfobacterales bacterium, assembly GCA_049281435.1. Classification (GTDB taxonomy): domain Bacteria; phylum Desulfobacterota; class Desulfobacteria; order Desulfobacterales; family SG8-13; genus JARFQH01. The sequence continues at coordinate 5,664 of JBAPSB010000348.1, read as the reverse complement.
GCCGAGTGCCAGTTGGTCAGGATCTTCGGTGAAAATAGCGCTGCGGGCAATCAGATCCAGCTCACGCCGGTCGAGGTGGCCATCCCCCCTGACACCTGCGTTGTCTGGATCAACTGGGTCCAGGGGCCGCCGGCACGGATCATCTTCCGGCAAGACGCCGCAGCCTGCCGGTCGGCGACCCAATCGCCTTCGGGCTTCGCCGAAAAAGATACCTTCTTTACAACCGGCTTCCTGCCGCGCGGCGGAACCGCCAGCCTGACGTTCGTGAAAAAAGGGAAATTTCGTTACCAGGTTGAAATACCCGATGCCTCCGGCCTCAGCCTGGGCCTGCCGGTCGGACAAAGTGTCGCCGTGGGGACCCTGGTTGTAGAATAACAGGGCGCCACCGGGGCAGTTTGTCAGAGTCATCCGCCGGCCGGACGGCATCACCTGTGCTACGCCTTAATCAATCCCCCGACCCGGTCCCCGCCGCCTTTTTTATGCCCGTTCCGGCAGGACAGCCGCTAGAGCTTCTTATCCCCTTGCCGTCACTTGAAAATAATGCCGGGAACATAGGTGATGATCGATGGAAAGAGGATGCAGATCAAAACGCCGATGGCTTGCAGGGCGATAAACGGCAGCACGCCTTTGTAAATATCTATCATCTGGTATTTTCCGGCGGGCGCGGCGCCGGCGAACTGCGTGACCACGCGGAAAAGACGGCAGGGGTTTTTTGCCTGAAGCCCGTGCGGCCAGATTCAGGGGGGCGTTGTGAACGGCGGTTTTTCTTGAAACTGCTGCGGAAAGAGGAGGCGCTCCACCAGCTCACAGAGGATGTGCGCCATGATCAGGTGGGTTTCCTGGATGCGCGCGGTCGCATCGGAGGTCACGGTCAGCGACACATCGGCCATTGCCGCCAGGCGGCCGCCGCGGCCGGTCATGGCGATAGTCGCCATCTTCTTTTCTCCGGCCGTTGCAATGGCTTTCAGGACATTGGCCGAGTTGCCGCTGGTGCTGATGCCCCAGGCGACATCGCCTTTTCGGCCCAGGGCGTCGAGCTGTTTGGAGAAGATGTCGTCAAAGCAATAGTCGTTGGCGATGCTGGTGAGAATCGACGTGTCGGTTGTCAGGGCGATCGCCGCCAGGGGCGGGCGCTCGATGCTGAAACGATTGACGAATTCGGCCGCGATGTGCTGGGCGTCGGCCGCACTGCCGCCGTTTCCGAAAATAAGCACTTTGCCGCCCGCTGCCAGGCAGTCGGCCAGGCGACGGCCGGCGGTTTCGAGGCGGCCCAGGTTTTCCTTTACGGAACGGTCTTTGACCGCCAGGCTTTCGGCCAGGATGGAACGGATAAGGGTTTCCATGGCTTCAGGAGGCGATGTCCAGCAGGCGGTTCTGCACCTCGGCGAGTTGCGCCGCGGAATCACAGCCCAGGGCCTCGGCCGTGCGAAATTCGTCCCGGGCTTCCGCCAGTTGGTCTTGCTTCAGATACAGGCAGCCGAGGCGATGGTGGAACAGACCGTTTTGCGGAGCGATTGCGGTGCTGTGACGGCAGTACAGTGTGGCGATATCGGTGCTCTGGCCCATCGCATGATACAGCCAGCCCAGCCCGGAGAGGGCGGCGGGGTCATTGGCATTGAGCCGCAGCGATTTCTTGTAGGCCGCAACCGCGTCCGCGGTTAAGTCCAGGGCGGCATAGCATTCGCCCAGCAGGCAGTGGACGGTGCTCGACTGCGGCCACATGGCGGCGGCGTTTTCGAGGTAGATCCGGGCCTGGCAGGGCTGGCCGTCTCCGAGGTAGAGTTTGCCCAGCTGCAACCTGACCTCGAAGAGGTTGTGCGGCCGGTTGTCGACTTCGAGCAGGTGCGCACGGGCTTTGTCCCTTTCGTCCAGCAACAGGTGCACCAGGCCGGCATTGTAGTGGGCCAGGGCTTCGTCGGCATCCAGGGCCATCGCCTCTTTGAACCGGGTCATGGCCTGCGCGAATTCGCCGGTCACGCCGTAACAGACACCCAGGCTGTTGTGCAGGTTCGCATTGGCCGGGTCGAGCCTGAGCGCCGTTTCGTATTCGTCGATGGCCTTCTGGTACTCGCCCTGGTCGTAGAGGCTGTCGCCGCTGATGTTGAGGCTGATGGCGTCGAAGGCCACCCGGCTGCCGGGCCCGAAAAACTTGGCGTGCTCGAGGGCCTTGCGGGCATTTTCGAGGATGGCCTCCTTGGGGAAATCGAGGGCCGGGAAAAAGGCCATGCCGACCGTGACGGTCGCACCGGCCGCCTCCGCCACCGATTTTTCGATCGCCTCTATCGGCGCGATCGCCGTGGTAGAGGTGCAGCCGGGCAGAAAGCACCCAAAGGTGGTTGAGTCGAGCAGTCCCCACAAGCCGCACGTCGGTGGGCAAACCGTTTCCAGGGCGCGGGCCAGCGTCGTTTGCACGGTCGGCTCGCCGTCGGTGGCGTCGATTTGAACCACCGCGGCCGCGAACTCAGAAACCTCTTCCAGACGGCTCATGGCGCGGACCAGAAGGGATTTGCCGCTGAGAAGATGGGGATAGGCCCGGCGCAGGGTTTCGGCTGTTTTGTCCGCTTCGTTGGTGCCGGCCGCGCGGGGCACGGCCTCGGAGCGGGCCTTGGACAGCAGAAAGTTGCGGGTGGCGCGGGCATCGCGGCTCAGTCGATTCGGTTCCGGGGTCATCGTCGTTCCTTTACGTCAGCAGAGTGTCGAAGGCGCTGCGGACAATCTCCAGTTGGTCGTCCTGCAGGGTCCGCATGTCCATGATGTACCGGTCATCTTCAATTCTGCCGATGATCGGGGGTGAATTCAGGCGCAGGCTTTTTTCGATGGCATTGGCGGAAAGGCCCGCGATTCGCACTCCCAGGCCCTTGCTGGGCAGTTCCAGCAGCGGCAGGGTGCCGCCGCCGGGTTTCGAGACGACATCCAGCGCTTCGACCGTCATCCGGTTTTGCGCAGCGGCGTCCAGCATTTTCTTCAGGCGCACGGCCTTTTCCGACAAGGCTTCAATCGGTTGCAGCATCATGCGCCGGGTGGGAATCGCCTGCACCGCCTTGTCTTCATCCCGATACAGTCTCAAGGTGCTCTCGAGCGCGGCCAGCGTCAGCTTGTCGATCCGCAGCGCGCGGGTGATCGGATTTTTTTTGATGCGCTCGATGAACGGTTTTTTACCGATAATCAAGCCGGCCTGGGGCCCGCCCAGAAGCTTGTCCCCGCTGAAGGTGATGATGTCGGCCCCGGTGGCCACCGATTCCTGCACCGTCGGTTCCTTCAGCAGGCCGTAGCGGGAGAAGTCGACGAAGGTGCCGCTGCCCAGGTCCTCCATGACCGCAATGCGGCATCGGTTCCCCAGGGTGACGAGGTCCTTGAGCGGGACCTCGGATGAAAAGCCGACGATGCTGTAATTGCTTTGATGGACTTTGAGCAGCAGGGCGGTCTGTTCGTCGATCGCATTCTCGTAATCTTTTAGATGCGTGCGGTTGGTGGTGCCGACTTCGCACAGGATGCCCCCGCTCTTGGCCATGACATCCGGGATGCGGAAGGACCCGCCGATTTCGACCAGTTCGCCGCGCGAGACGATGACCTTTTTGCCGGCGGCCAGGGTCTCCAGCGCCAGCAGGACCGCCCCGGCGTTGTTGTTGACCACCATGGCCGATTCGGCGCCGCTGATTTCACGGATAAGATCCTCGACGTTGGCATAGCGCGACCCGCGACGGCCCGCGGCGAGATCGAACTCGAGATTCGAATAGCGGCGGCCGATCGCGCAGAGATGCTCGATGGCGACGTCCGCCAGCAGCGAGCGGCCGAGATTGGTGTGGATGACGATGCCGGTGGCGTTGACGACCGTCCGCAGGTTCAGCGCCAGCGCCCGCCGGACGAGATCCTTGACGCCGGTCACGATCGCCGGCTCGGCCACAAGCTCCGCGGTGCGGGCCGGATTCTGCACAATGATCTGTTGCCGGCGCTCGTCCAGACACGATCGGATGCAACGGGTGAGGACCGAACGGGGAACGTCTGCAAAATACGGGTCGGACTTGGCCAGTTCGAGGACGTGGTCGACGCCGGGCAGGTTCCGCAACCCCTCTTTTTGATCCTGGTTGAGTTTCATGATCTTTTGGCGGCGGCTGCGCGTGGATATCTCATCCACCGGGCACCGGGGCGCTTTCGGTTTCGGATTCGAACAGGCTCTGCGGGATGAGATCGACGATCTGGGCGAGATTACCGGGCCCCAGGCCGACATGCTGCAGCCGCGCATCGATCGCTCCGCTGCTCATGCCTTCCAGTTCGAGACCGGTATTGAACCGGGCCATGAGAAGATCGGCCAGAAAGACGATATGCGTTAGTTCGCAGTGCCGCGACGATTTTTCGGGTTCGTGGTGATGGGCGATGACGGTGGCCAGGGATTCCGGGAAAGCCCACATTTCAGCCAGGGTAAGGCCGATGGCGGCATGGTCGATGCCGAAGACCTCCCTTTCGAGCCCGAGCGAGTAAGCCTCCTCGCAATTCATCTTCCGGTAAAAGAGCGGAAAGGCGTCGGCCACGAACTGATCGAGCACCACCTTGCCGATATCGTGCAGCAGCCCGGCCGTATAAGCCGTCGACACGGGCGCCTTACCGGTGAAATGGGCGATTTTCTCGGCGGTCAGGGCCGTACCGACGGCGTGGTGAAACAGGCCGCCGCGGCATAGCGAATAGCCGTTGCCGGCGGCGGAAAAATATTCATTGACCGCGGCCGATATGATCATTTTGACAAACAGGTTCTCACCGAGAAAAACCAGGGCATGGTCCAGCGAATCGATCCTGTTCTTCTTGGCGAACATCGCCGAATTGCAGAGCTGAAGGGTTCGGGCGCTGAGAACCTGGTCTTTCTTGATCTGCTCGGCGATCGGTCGGATGTCCTCGGCGCCCGCATCGAGCATGTGCAGGATTTTCAGGGCTACCTGCGGTATCGGCTTGATCCTCTCGGTGGTCAGCTGGATTTCCGCGGGGTCGGGCAGGCGCCCGGGTTTGCCGGCCAGGCTCTTTTCCTGTCCCAGGGGTTCGATGCGATACGACCAGTTTTCCAGGTCGAGGCGCAGGCTGCAGGTGAAGAACCCGCCGGTTTCCGAGTGCACGATCAGAATTCCCTCGGCCTTCAGGATCGACTCGACCACCTCGGCCGTGCGGCCGCCGATGTTGAGGTCCAGGTCGGCGGCGCTCAGGGGACCGACCAGCGCGCCGCCGGCGATCACCGCCGTCAGTTGTCCCCGAACGGCACCGGCTTCGGCGAGGGCCGCGAGAAAAAAGGGCATGCCGGTCGTGGCGTAGCGGGTGTCGGCCCGCTCTCCGGCGCTGCCGGCCGGTTCAGGCAGCAGCAGGTGAATCATGCCGCCGATGCCGCTGACGGCGTCGAACACGGCAACGCCCACACAGGTCCCGAGAAAAGCCTGCAGCTGGATCGGCCCAGAGCGTCCTACCCAGTATCCGCCCGAGGGAATCGTTTGTTTCGAAAGTGAAAAACTCATGTGCAGAGCGTCCTGACAAAATAGGGGCAGCGGTCTGTTTGATGAGGGTAACACTCTCTTATACCATTCAAAAGTGCTTCAATTCAATAGATTTCTTTCTTCCGAAGGGATGGACTTGCGAAAGGGCTTTGTCTAAAAGCCGTTTTCGGCTATGGTGGGCCGGGGTGCGGGT
>JBAPSB010000347.1:0-2297 GCA_049281435.1 Desulfobacterales bacterium | reverse complement strand
CTCAACCCACAGTCTATTTTCGTGTTAAAGTCCGTTTCCGGACCCTTGATAACAAGTGGGGATGACAATGGCAGCAATTGATGTAGTGAACTGCAAAGGCGAAAAAGTTTCGGAACGGGAACTCCCGGAAGCACTTTTCAATGTTGCGCCCAAATCGAGCGTTTTACACGAGGTCGTGACGGCGCAGCTGGCCGCCCGTCGCTCGGGATCCGCCGCGACCAAGCGGCGCGGAGAAGTGCGCGGCAGCACCCGCAAACTCTATCGCCAAAAGGGCACCGGCAGGGCCCGGCGCGGCGATATAAAATCGCCGCTGCTGCGCGGCGGCGGCGTGGTCTTCGGCCCGCATCCCCGCTCTTTCGCATTCAAGGTTTCCAAGAAGGTCCGGAAATTGGCGTTGAAAATGGCGCTCTCCAGCAAATTGCTGGAAAATGAACTGGTGGTGCTCGACAAGCTGGAGCTGGAGCGGGTGAAGACCAAGGATTTCGTTGCGATCGTTCAGGCCCTCAAGCTCGATAACGCCCTGATCGTGACCGACAAGAAAAACGACACGCTCGAGTTGTCCTGCCGCAACGTTCCGCAAATCAAGGTCCTGAGGACTGAAGGACTCAACGTGTACGATATTCTCAAATACAAGAACCTGGTCCTGCTGGAGCCCGCCATAAACGATATCGAAGGGAGGCTGCTGGCATGACGCTGCCATACGACATCATAAAGAGGCCGATTGTTACCGAAAAAACCAGCACCCAGAAGGAAACGGCCAACCAGGTGACCTTCGAGGTGGACCGCAAGGCCAACCGCATCGAGATCATGCGGGCGATCGAGGGCATTTTCAAGGTCCGGGTCGACACGGTGCGCACGATGCAGGTCCGGGGTAAATTCAAGCGCCGGGGGCGGGTTTTGGGAAAACGACGCGACTGGAAGAAGGCGATCGTGACCCTGCGGCCGGGCGAACGGATTGAATTTTTCGAAGGTGTGTAACCATCGGATGGGATTTTTGACGCTTTATCCGGTCAGGAGCATGGCATGGCAATCAAAAAAGTAAAACCGACCTCGCCCGGACGCCGTTTTCAAGGCTACTCGTCGTTCGAGGAAATCACCACGACGGTTCCCGAAAAGAGCCTGCTGCGTCCGCTCACCAAGAGCGGCGGGCGCAACGTCATGGGACGCATCACCTGTCGTCACCGTGGCGGCGGGCACAAGAAACATTACCGTCTGATCGATTTCAAACGCGACAAGATCGGCATACCGGCCCGCGTGGCCACCATCGAATACGACCCGAACCGCAGTTGCCGCATCGCCCTGCTGCACTATGTCGACGGCGAGAAACGCTATATCCTCGCACCGCTCAATCTGAAGGTCGGCGACACGGTCGAGGCCGGTCCCGAGGCCGATATCAAACCTGGCAACGCCCTGCCGCTGAGCAATATTCCGCTCGGTACGCATATTCACAATATCGAATTGCGGGCGGGCAACGGCGGGCAGATCGTGCGCAGCGCCGGCACATTTGCCCAGTTGATGGCCAAAGAGGATCGGTACGCGCTGATCAAATTGCCTTCCAGCGAAGTGCGCATGGTTTTGTTGAACTGCCTGGCCACCATCGGACAGCTCGGCAACGTCGAGCACGAAAACATCTCGATCGGCAAAGCCGGCCGCAAGCGCTGGCTGGGGCGCCGGCCGCACGTGCGCGGCGTGGCCATGAACCCGGTCGATCACCCGATGGGCGGCGGCGAAGGCCGGTCCTCGGGCGGGCGCCATCCGTGCAGCCCGTGGGGCATGCCCACCAAGGGCTTCAAGACCCGCAAGCGCACGAAACCCAGTAACCGGTTGATCGTCAAGCGGCGCTCGAAGAAGTAAAAAATTACCCGCACGCCGCGGCAGTGACACTTCGAGGAAAAGAAATCAGAACGGGCTTTTTTTAACGCCCGCTACTTGTCAGGCCGGATGTTGAACAGGAGAGAAGATGCCACGCTCGTTGAAAAAAGGTCCGTATGTCGAGACGAAACTGATGAAAAAGGTCGACGAGGCTCAAAAGAGCCGCAGCAACCGGGTGATCAAAACATGGTCCCGGCGCTCGACCATCGTGCCGGAAATGGTCGGTATCACCCTGGCGGTTCATAACGGCAAAAAATTCATTCCCGTTTTCATTTCCGAGAACATGGTCGGGCACAAGGTCGGGGAGTTCTCTCCGACGCGCACGTTTTACGGCCATGCGGGCTCCAAGAAATCGTCCTTGAAGTAGAGCGCCGGCGGGTCGTTGCCGGCGGTGCCCGCCCCGGGTGCCGAACACTGCCGATAAA
>JBAPSB010000346.1:0-3052 GCA_049281435.1 Desulfobacterales bacterium | reverse complement strand
CCGTGAAGGCTTTAAGATAAAGTTTTTGGCAAAGCCGGAGGAAGGCGGCTGTATCGTGATACGCAAACGACCGAAGCCACGGCCAAAAGCTTTATTTTGAAGCCTACAGGGACAGAACAAAGGGACGCAGACCCTCGGCGGTCCTCATCCCTAGCCGGCGTCGAAAGAATTCAGGTGGTGAGGCAGTGACTGAGGGCAGGGGCATTGGCGCCGACCGGGCCAACGCGTATCGATCCGACTCGCTGTCTTTTTAACTACAGATCGTTTGGCGTGTCAAACAGAAATTAAAGGTTTGTCTGCGTCATTTTTTTCAGGACGAGAAATAACAGGATGCCCCTGTCGAGGATTCTGGCATTAACCGAGGGTCCGGCATCATTGCCCGAAAAACCGGGCTGCGATTCAGTCGCCGTGCGTGACGGCGTTCGGAGGCCAGGCGTGAACCGGCGCGCAGTGGCGCAGGCTCTCGTAGAGGGCAATTCCCACCGCCGTCGAAAGATTCAGGCTGCGGATGTCGGCGCTGATCGGAATGTGGTAGGTTGAGAGCCGGTAGCGGGCCAGGATCCCGTGCGGCAGGCCGCGGGTCTCCGAGCCGAAGACCAGAAAGAGCCGCTGCGGCTTCGGCAGCGACCAGAAATCCTTTTCACCCGATTTGGTCAGCAGCGCCATCTCGGTGTCGTGCGGGTTCAGATGGCGGACAAAATGATCGAACGTCTTCCAGACGTGCAGGTTGACTTTGGGCCAGTAATCGAGCCCCGCCCGTTTCACCTCGCGACCGGCGACTGAGAAACCAAGGGGTTCGATCAGGTGCAGTGCAGCGCCGGCTGCCAGGCAGCTGCGGCCGATGTTTCCGGTATTCCAATGAATTTCAGGTTCCACCAGGACCACGTGACGCTCTGTCTTCATGCAGCACGGCCAGCTTGACGCATTGCGGGTTGACTTTCCGGAGAATAAAGACATACAAAACCGAACAACTGTTTCATGGAGCGGCACAGGATTGACCGACCCATTTCATCGAATCTGCTCAAACTCTTGATGGGGCGTCAATAGAAAGATCTGTTGGTTGAACACCCGCGGTGACACCGTGCCCTTTCGATGGGTGAGATGGCGTCGCGGGCTGCCGCGGAATTTCACCCCAACCGAAAACGGCGCGCATGATCATCGATTTTCATACCCACATCTTCCCGCCCGATATCCGGGCTGCCCGTCGGGCCTATTTCCCGGCGGAACCCGAATTCGACCTGCTGTACCGGTCCCCAAAGGCGAAAATGATCGGCGCGGCGGAATTGATGGCGACCATGGACCGCCAGGGCGTCGACAAAGCGGTTGTTTTCGGATTCCCCTGGAGGTCCGCGGATACCTTTCAGCGCCACAACGATTATATCTGCGCGGCCGTCCGGCGCTTTCCGGACCGCCTGATCGGTTTCGGCTGCTTCGAACCGTGTCATCCGCAGGCGGCGACCGAAGCCCGGCGCTGCATCGACAGCGGGCTCTCGGGCATCGGGGAGCTGGCCTTCTACCAGTGCGGCATCGACGCGGCGGCCCTCGACCACCTCGCACCGGTCATGCGCCTTTGCCGTGAAAACCAGCTGCCGGTGCTCATCCACACCAACGAACCGGTGGGCCACATCTACCCCGGAAAATCGCCCAATACCCTGCTTCAGATTTACGAACTGGTTCGGCGGTTCCCGGACAACACGATTGTTCTCGGTCACTGGGGGGGCGGGATTTTCTTTTACGGCCTCTTGAAAAAGGAGGTCACTGAAACCCTCAAGAATGTTTACTACGACACGGCGGCCTCACCGTATCTCTACGACACCCGAATTTACACGGTGGCCGCGCAGCTGGCCGGCCCCGAAAAAATACTCTTCGGCAGCGACTACCCCCTGCTCCCGCCGTCGCGCTACCGCGAAGAATTCGTGCAGGCCGGACTGTCGCCGGCCGACATTGACCGGATTAGCGGCGGCAATGCGGCGCGCCTGCTTGGACTGTAGTAAAAAGACAGACACGTGGATCCAAGAAGGGGAGATACCAGCCGGCGGATTTCCGGCGCCGGCTGATTCGTCACGAGGGCCCGCCCGCTAGTTTGCGCAGGGCGCCGAGAATCGGTTGCAGACGGTTGCGGTGTTCCGGCGGCACCATCAGCGCTGTCAGATGGTGGTTGCCGATCAGGCCGCCGGCGCTGCAGTCCAGACGATCCTGCCGGTAGGCGTGTTGATTTTCCTCTGCTTGCAGGCACAGCAGGACATCGGTCAAATTGCCGGTGCAGCCGGCGGCATCCAGGTGTTCGATCGTTTGAATGAACACGGTATTGACGGTCAGCACGAAATCGGGCACTTCGGCACTGCCCGACGCGCGGCAGGCAACCCTGGAAACAAAGCAGCGGCAGCCGAACGGGCGTAGCGGGTAAACGCGGCAAATGGCGTCATGAAGGAGCGGGCAACTGTCGCCGGAGGTGCCGTAGGCCTCTTCGGGAATCTCCCGTCCTTCCCGGCAAAGCGCCGCTATCCGGTTGGTGGTCAACCGCGGCCGAAAAGACGGCTGCGTGCGGGCCGGCGCGAGGCCGCCGCACAGCACGGCCAGCCGCTCCGGTTCAAGACCGCGCACCAGGTGGTAGCCCTCGAGCGTGGTGAGACTGACATTGAGGGTGCAGCACTGGGCGCAGTATTTGCGGCAGGCCACTTTCAGGCCTCTGGCAAACGTATCGTAAAGGGCATAAATACGGGTCAACAAATCGAGTTTCTGTTCGATGGCCACCGGGCACCTCGCTGGTGGGTTGCGGGTTGCGAGTTGCGAGTTACGCGTTGCGAACCCCGAGCTGCAAGTCGCAATTCTGAGTTTCAAGTTTCCAGTTCAAATTAAGAGAGGCGGCTGTATTTGTGATACGCCAACGGCCGCTAACACCGCCAAAAAGCTTTATCTTAAAGCCTATACCACACTTTCGCGGAATGCGACGGGCTAAAAGCACGTCATGGCTGTAACAAGGCTTCAAGATAGTGATTTTGGCAAGGATAGAGGGAGGAGGCCGTATAATCATACGCCGCCGACCGATAAC
>JBAPSB010000345.1:0-5765 GCA_049281435.1 Desulfobacterales bacterium | reverse complement strand
TGATACGCGTCACAGGAAAGGCCGGCCCCGAGAAGTTCGGCCAGCGCCTGGCGGGAATCGTCGGCGACCAGCAGCAGCATGGCCGCCCCTTCGGCCACGGACATGCCGCGCCGGCCAGCGCCGAAAGGCCGGGCGCCCTGCGGGTCGATAAGTTTGAGCGCGTTGAACCCATGGTATGTCAGGCGGCACAGGCCGTCGGCCCCGCCGGCGAGGACCCGGCGGGCCTTTTGGGTCCGCAGCAGCTCCAGCGCGATTTTCAGAGCAACCGCCCCCGACGAACAGGCGGTGGACACGGTCATGACAATGCCGGCGCATCCGGTGCGATCGGCAATGTCCTCGGCCACGGAACCGGCGGCATGCCACCGGTAGGCGGCCGGGTCGGCGACGCCGCTTTTCAGCAGTTCCTCGGTGGTCCGCATTCCGCCGGTGGTGGTGCCCACGATGACCGCATCGGGCGCCGCGCGGGTTCCCGCCAGGGCTTGGTCGGCGGCAATGCGCGCCAACTGGTGGGTCCGGGGCAGGTGGGGGTCATCCAGGGCCAGCCGGACCTGGCCGACCGGCAACGGCGGATTGCCGGGGGTGTCAAAAAGGCTCAGCGGCCCGAGATGGCATCCTCCCGCGGCAAGGGCGGCCCGGGTTGCCTCGACCCCGGATCCCAGCGGGCTGACGACTCCCATGCCGGCTATGAAGATCCGCACACCGCTCATTTCGGCGGGTCGGGAACGTTATCGGCAATGTAGGCCGCCATGGTGGCCAGGCTCGCAAAGACTTTTTCACCCAGTTCGCGAGTCTCGATGCGGATACCGTAGTCTTTTTCGATCATGATGACCAGTTCCAGCACGTCGATCGAATCGAGTTCCAGTTTGCCGCCGATAAGCGGCCCGTTTGCGTCGATATCCTCGGGCCGGATGTTCGTCAGGTCAAGCAGATCGACCATTTTGACTTGGAGTTCACCGATCAGTTGGTCCATGCGGCTGGCGTTCATTCGCGATTACCCACGCTCAATTATTCATGAAGGTTTGTTTTACAGCGCCCGCAACGATTCGCAGGCTCGACGAAAACGGGGAATGGTGCGGGGGTGGTCGCCGGTGCACCGTGCAGTTATTCAAGCCGATCGACGCCAAAATGAAAAAAAAGCGTCGTGTCGTCTGAAAGAAGAACTGCCGATCGCGTCGCATCCCGATGATCGGACTTCCCGGTTCAGGGCCGCCCGTGCGGCTCTGCCTTTACACGACCGCGTTATTATTGTAACCTCTCGCCCTGTTTGACGCCGAAAGTGCGCAAAGAAGGCGACCACCAAAGGCCGGAAACACATCGTCAGATAGCGCGTGAACTCAGTACCCTATTGAAAAAACGCCTTCTTTTCAATCTTTTTTTCTCTTTAAAAGCGGATGTCCGATGATCCTGCCGGTTTTGAGCCCCGAAAATATCTTGCCCCACCGTGAGCAAATGCTGCTGGTGGACGAGATCATCGCGGTCGACGACACGGGGGCCGTCACCGCTGCGCTCGTCACGGAGAAATGGCCGTTCTTCGACGGCCGAAAAGTGGGCGCCATCGTCCTGATCGAACTGGTAGCCCAGACGGCCGGAATTCACAACGGTTGGATCCGCGAAAAACAATTCGGCCCGACCGCCGACAAGAAAGGCTGGATCGTCGGTATCCGTCAGGCCCGCCTGGCGGTGGATGCCATTTTGCCCGGCACCAATTTGATCACCCGCACCCAAAACCGGATGGAATTCGAGGGCTTTCGCGACATCTACGGCAGCGTCGCGTGGGAGTCGACCACCATCGCCGAAATAACGCTGCAGCTGCTGCGCTCGGACCAGCCGGCATAGAAACCGCCTGAAGCCGGGCGCGCTGCGCAGGTCCGGGGATCCGGATGCGCCGCCGAATGGATTGAACAGCGTCAATCGGAGCGTGTCCCGCCACTGTTTCATCAGTGGCTCCGATCGGAAAGTAACTACTGCCCATCAAGAAATAGCAGATTTTGGTTCAGGCCAAGGCCGCAGCGGGTTTGAACGAGAACACCGGCCCGGCCCGAAAGATGCTGTATCTTGATGGGCCTGAAGAGGATTCATGACAATAAATCAACCCAAGCAACCGGCCATCGTGACCGGTGCCAGCAAAGGCATCGGCCGCGCCATCTGCATTGAACTGGCCCGCTGCGGCTATTATCCAATCGTCAACTACCGCTCCGACAAGGCCGGTGCCGAAAAGACGCTCGCAATGGTGGCGGCGGCGGGTGGCGCGGGGGAAATCATGGGGTTCGACGTCACCGATTTCGAGGCCGTGCAGTCCGCCGTCGGCCGCATCATTGCGGACCACGGCTCCATCGCCGCACTGGTGCACAACGCCGGCATCACGGCCGACGAACTTTTCGTGATGATGTCGCGCCGGAAGTGGCACTCGGTCATCGACACCAGCCTGAACGGTTTTTACAACATCACCCGGCCGGTCCTGGAAAAAATGGTCGTGCAGAAGCAAGGGGCCATCGTTGCGATCGCCTCTGTTTCCGCGCTGATGATCAACCGCGGCCAGGCCAACTATGCCGCCGCCAAGGCCGGCCTGATCGGCGCCGCCCGAACGGTTGCGGCCGAAGTCGGCCGCCTGGGCGTGCGCGTCAACATCGTGGCGCCGGGCCTGATCGATACCGACATGATCAAGGAGTTCCCGTTGAAGAACATAAAGGCCCTGATCCCGATGGCCCGGATCGGGCAACCGGAGGAAGTCGCGCGGGTGGTTCGATTTCTCTGCTCCGAGGATGCGTCGTATGTCACCGGGCAGGTCATCGCCGTCAACGGCGGCATGTGTTGACCGGAAAACCGGCGGTTTTATGACAAACTCCCCTCTTTTCAAAGGCAGCCGAAACCCTCGGTGCCAATCGAAAATCGTCCATTGCCTCCAAACCGTTGTCGTCCTGTCAGCGGCCTGGCTGACGATCGGCTGGGGATCGAACTGGGAAGAACTGAGATCGGCCGCCGGCTCGGTCACCTCGCTCAGCGCCGATTTCGTCCAGGAAAAGCACATGCGGATTCTGGCCCGTCCGCTCATTTCAACAGGCGTCTTCTATTTTCAACCGCCGGCCAGCCTGCGCTGGGAATACCGGACGCCTGTGCGCAACATCCTGCTGATGCACGACAACCAGACGGAACGCTGGATCGAAACCGGCAGCGGCCTGACAAAGGAGTCGGGTGCCGGCCTGCAGGCCATGCAGATCGTTCTGGAACAGATCTCCCAGTGGCTCGGCGGCCGGTTCGATGAGAATCCGCTGTTCGCGGCCCGCCTGGAGCCCGGTCCCATAATCGTTCTGGTCCCGAAGGAAGAGGCCTTTGCCCGGATGATTCACCACATCGACCTCGTGCTTTCAGAGCGCCCCGGCATCATCGATTCGGTCGTCATCTATGAAAGCGACGATTCGTTCACCAGGCTCGTCTTTACCAATGCGGTTCTCAACCAGCCCCTGGACGCGGCCCTGTTCAGGAAGATCTCGTGACCGGCCGCCTGCTCGTCCTGACGGGGATGCTGCTCTTTTTTTCCTGCGCCCGCCTGCCGGCCATCGTGCCGTCAGCCGAACCGGCCGCGGCGACCGCCGCGTGCGCCCACGTGTTTCCGGCCGGAAAGTGGCAGCTGCTTCATTTAATCGAAGCCGACCTGCCGGGGGGCCGGCGCGGAGTCATGACGGGCCTGACCATCCTGTCGTCGCGCCTCCGGAGCCACCGCAGCGTCATCATGAGCGTGGAAGGGTTGGTGGTGTTCGACGCTGAAGTCGACCGGAAACTGACGATTCACCGCGCCTTGCCGCCGTTTGATGCCCCCGGTTTCGCCGAGGGTCTCATGGAAGACATCCGCCTGATTTTTTTCGCGCCTGCCGGACCGCCCGCAGAGTGCGGAACCCTGGGCGACGGCTCCGCCGTGTGCCGCTACCATGATTCAGGCGGCGGCCGCGTCGATATCGTCTCTCGGGCTGCCGGTGCCTGCGAAGTGCGGCGCTACGACCGCAAACAGCGCCTGGTGCGGATTGTAAAAATCCCGGTCGGTCTACCCGACGAGGGCTGGATGCCGAAAACCCTGGAGCTGACCGCCCGCGGTCAACAGCGCTATAAACTCGTCATGACGCTCCTCGAAGCCGTGCCGCTGGAGCCTTAAAGTAGAAAGTAAGATTGACAGAATAATAGAACGGTAGAATATAAGAACAAACGAAGGGGGGCGAGACGGACCCCTGACTTCCCGAAACGATGGTACCGATATGAAACTGCGCTTGATCTATCCCAAATGGCCCAAACTGGGCCGGCAGACCGAATTCCATTTGCCGCCGCATGGCCCGGTCGTGTTTGCCGCCGCCCTGCCGGAGGACATAGAGGTCGAGTTTATCGACGAGAATGTGGAGCCGATCAATTTCGACGACCCGGTGGACGTCGTCGCCATATCGATGATGCTGACGCTTCAGGTCAAGCGGGGCTGGGCGATCGCCGATCGCTATCGCCGCCGGGGAATCAAGGTCATCTGCGGGGGCATTGCGACCATGCTGCATGCCGAGGAGACGCTGGCCCACGCCGACGCGGTCTTTATCGGCGAGGCCGAGGGCCGCATGCAGACGGTGTTCACCGATTTGCGCCACGGCAAACTGAAGCCGGTCTACGATTATCTGCAGGACCAGCCGCCGATCGAATCGGTCGGCCCGGCCCGGCGCGATCTTCTGAAAAAGGAATTCTACAACTACCGCGGGGTTCAGATGTTCGACCTGGTGCATGCCTCGCGGGGGTGCCGGTATCACTGCTATCCCTGCGCCGTGGCCTACCTGGGGGGCCGCAAGTTCCGGCCGCGGCCGATCGAAAAGGCGGTCGCCGAGATGGCCGCCATCGACAACAACCGCCTCTTTATCGTCGACAACTCCCTGGCCCAGGACACCGCGTGGGAGAAGGCGCTTTTCCGGGAAATGATTCCGCTCAAGAAGAAATGGTGCAGCCACCCGATCGAAGACCGGCCCGAAGTCCTCGACCTGGCGGCCCGGGCCGGGGCCTGGTACGTCTACCAGGCCGTGTTCGACACCTCGGACTATATCCGTGAGCGGATAAAACGCTACCACGATCACGGCATCGCGGTCGAGGGCACCATATTACTGGGGCTCGACGACCACACCGAGGACGGCATCCGGCGGCTGATCGATTTTCTGATGGACATCGATCTCGATTTGGCCGAATTCACGGTCCTGACCCCGTTCCCCCACACGAAGGCCTTCGATGAACTGAAACGCGAGAACCGGATATTTTCCTTTGACTGGGACGACTACTCGGCCGACAAGGTCGTCTACACCCCCCGGCACATGACCCCCGACAAGCTGCAGGAGCTTCTGGACTGCGCCTGGGACACCTTTTATGCCGATCAGTCACAGGAAATCAAGATGTTCAATTTGTTTCAGAAGGTGGTCCGCAAGGAAATCGATGACAACACCTTCAAGCCGCGTAACCGCGCGCTGGGGAAAAAGGCCTTCGGAAAGACGGTGGGGTGACGTAGGGGCGAAAAATTTTTCGCCCCTCCAAAGGTCGTATTATCCTTCGACGGTGAGCGTTCGATGTTCGGCATTCATCTTCTACGCAAGTAACGAAAGCGATCCTCATTCAAACAGATCCGCGATTGTCGCCACCGCCTTCTCTGCGTCCGTGTAAAGCCTGAAATCCCTGCGACTGATCCTGCGGATGGGGTTTTCGGCGTGCTGCGTGGAAAGCACGACGAAAACGGCCCCTTGCGGTTCATCGGTATCGGC
>JBAPSB010000344.1:0-4485 GCA_049281435.1 Desulfobacterales bacterium | reverse complement strand
TGACCATGCCCTGAGGGCATGGATTTAAAGGTTCAATTAAATATTTCCGCACACAAAAACGCTATCCGGCGAATTCACAAACTGCTGCCGCACAGTAAAAAATTTTTTAACATGGCCGCGACGGTTTAACAACTAAAAAGGAGACTGCCGTGACGAAACCACCCGCGGGTCAGGACAAACCCTGGCTGACCAGTTACGAAAATGGGGTCCCGGAATGCGCCGAATACGAGGACATTTGCCTGCCGGCCTTCCTGGACCGCTCGGCCGACCGCTTCCCGGATCGCTTTGCCCTTAACTTTCAAGGCTACCGGATCCGGTTCAGGCAACTCAAGGACATGGTGGACCGGTTTGCCGCCGCCCTGTCCGCTTTCGGCGTGGGCCCCGGCGACCGGGTGGCCCTGCTGCTGCCGAACACGATCCCATGCGTTGCCGCCTACTATGCGGCCCTTAAAATCGGGGCCATTGCGGTGATGAACAATCCGCTTTATTCGGACCGCGAACTCGAGCACCAGTTCAACGATTCGGGCGCCAAACTTCTGATCACGCTCGATCTGCTCGGAAACCGCATGATCGACCTGCGGCCCAAAACCCGCATCAAACACATCGTGATCACCTCGATCGGCGACTACCTGCCCTTCCCCAAGAACTGGCTCTTTCCGCTAGTGGCCAAAAAGAAAAAACTGGCGGCGGATGTCAAACCGGCCGACGAGGTTTTCAAGTGGAAGGCGGTCCTGGCCGCTCACCAGCCCTACCCCCCTTCGGTGTCGCTTGGTTTCGAGGATGTGGCCATGTATCAGTACACCGGCGGCACGACCGGGCGGTCGAAAGGCGTGATGCTGACCCATGCCAACCTCAGTAAAAACGTGCAGCAGTGCCGCGCCTGGTTTCCGACCTTCACGGCCGGCGAGGAAGTCATGCTCGGCGCCCTGCCCTTCTTCCACGTCTTCGGCCTGACCACGTCCATGAATTTCGCCATTTACATGGGCTGGGAAAATGTTCTGGTTCCAAAACCGCAACCCGCGCAACTGCTGGAAGCCATCAGCAAGTACAAGCCAACCTTCGCGCCGCTGGTCCCGACCATGTACATCGGCATCCTCCATCACCCCAGCATCGACCGGACCCCGCTGACCTCGATCAAGGGCTGCTTCTCCGGCAGCGCCCCCCTGCCGGTCGAAGTCATCCACGACTTCGAGAAGCGCACCGGGGCGGTCATCGTCGAGGGCTACGGCCTGACGGAGAGTTCCCCGGTCACCCACGTCAACCCATTTGCCGGCGGCAAACGTAAGCCCGGCAGCATCGGCCTGCCGATCCCCGACACCGACAGCCGGATCGTCGACCTGACCGACGGTCGCAGCGTTCTGGCGGTTGGCGAGACGGGCGAACTGATGGTCAAAGGCCCCCAGGTCATGGCCGGGTACTGGAACAACCCCGGCGCCACGGCCGAAACCCTCGTCGACGGGTGGCTTCACACCGGCGATATCGCGCTGATGGACGAAGAGGGGTACTTTTATATCGTCGACCGCAAGAAGGACATGATCATCTCCGGGGGCTACAATGTTTACCCGCGCGATATCGAAGAAGTGTACTTTGAGCATCCCGACGTGAAGGAAGCCACGGCGATCGGGATTCCCCATCCGACGCGCGGCGAGGCGGTCAAGGTGTTCATCGTCCTCAAGGAGGGAAAAACCGCTACGCAGGAGGAAATGATCGCTTTTTGCCGCGAAAAACTGGCCAAATTCAAATGGCCGACGGAGGTCGAATTCCGCACCGAGCTGCCCAAGTCCAACGTGGGCAAGGTGTTGAAAAAGGAATTGCGGCAGAAGATGGGGAAGGAGTGAGGGGGAACGGGCTACAGGGTGCGGGATGCGAGTTACGGGTGTGTTTGGTGTTTTGTGTTTTGTATTTGGTGTTTTGTATTTGGTGTTTGAGCGATGCAGCCGCAGGGGCGCTCCTTGTGGGTGCCCGATCGACACTGAGTCGTTGGTATTTGGCTTTTAGGGGATGGTTGCGGGTATGTTTAGTGTTTAGTGTTTTGTGTTTTGTGTTTATGCGATGCAGAAGTAGGGGCGCCCCTTGTGGGTGACCGATCGATTATGAGTCGTTGGTAATTGGCCGTTGGTGGCGGGTTGCGAGGGGAAAAATCAACGTCGGGTTGCGGGCCGGGGTGAGGGCTGATCGATTCGAGAAGCCGTCGATCAGCCCGTTTCTGAACACAAACTAACCGCCGAAAGCCTCATCGGGTATCTCCACCGCCGCCCCGTTGGTCTCGAGGATGGCTTTCATCTTCCCGTGAGTCACCGGCAAGATGGTGTGGACGAAAAACTCGGCGCTCTTCACCTGGCCCTCGTAAAAGGCCGCATCCTTCTTTTTGGCACCTTTTTCCAGGGCCGCGACGGCCACCGCGGCGCGCCACAGGTGCATCCAGGCCAGAATGACGTCACCGCAGACATCCATGAACGGGTGCGCAAAGGAAAAGGCGTTCAGGACCTGGGGCGACATGGCGCTCTGGCCCAGATGCAGGGCCGTCTCGCCCAGCCGGTTGACGGCCTTTTCGATCCTTTCGGCCAGGCCCTTGAGACGCTCGGCTTCCTTGCCCCGCGCCAGGGTCTTCTGAATTTCGCCCAGCAGGTCCATGATCGGCTGGCCTTTGTTCAATCCCAGCTTGCGGCCCAGCAGGTCCATGGCCTGAATGCCGTTGGTGCCCTCGTAGATCATCGTGATCCGGCAGTCGCGCAGCAGCTGTTCCATCGGGTATTCCCGAATGTACCCGTAGCCGCCGTAAACCTGAAGCCCCTGGCTGCACACCTCGAACGACCGGTCGGTCACATACCCCTTGGCCACCGGAATCAGTAAATCGATCATTCCCTGCAGGCGCGCTTTCTCCTTTTCATCGTCGCTGGCTTCCTTGCGGTCGCCCAAATTCCCGACCAAGTAGAGCAGGCTGCGCATTCCGTCGACATAGGCTTTCATGGTGAGCAGCTGCCGCCGGACATCCGGATGCTGAATGATGGGAACCGCGGGGGCGCTGTCGTCGCGCATCTTGAGCAGGTGGCGGCCCTGAATCCGCTGGCGCGCATACTGAAGGGCATTCAGATAGGCGGAGCTGGCGCAGCAGAATCCCTGCATCCCGACCAGCAGCCGGGCCTCGTTCATCATCAGGAACATGGCCCGCATGCCCTTGTTCTCCTGCCCCAGGAGCGTGCCCCGGCACTGGCCCTTGCCGCCCAGGGCCATGGAACACGTGGCGTTGCCATGAATCCCCATTTTTTCTTCCACCCCGGTGCAGACCACATCGTTGAAGTCGCCGAGGCTCC
Source organism: Desulfobacterales bacterium (assembly GCA_049281435.1). Classification (GTDB taxonomy): domain Bacteria; phylum Desulfobacterota; class Desulfobacteria; order Desulfobacterales; family SG8-13; genus JARFQH01. Next base: position 1,171 of record JBAPSB010000344.1, on the reverse strand, counting down.
CGTCGTCGTTGACCCATATCTTGGGCACGACAAACAGGGAAATGCCGCCGGTGCCCGGCGGAGCGCCTTCGATGCGGGCCAGCACCGGGTGAACGATGTTTTCGACCAGGTCGTGCTCGCCGCCCGATATGAAGATCTTGTTGCCGGTGATGGAATACGTGCCGTCATCGTTTTTCCTGGCGGTCGTGGTCAAGGCGCCCACATCGGAGCCGGCCTCGGGTTCGGTCAGCAGCATGGTGCCGCACCACTGGCCGGTGTAGAGTTTCTTGACGAAAAGCTCCTTCTGCTGGGGGGTGCCGAAGGTCTCGACCAGCCGGCCGGCGCCGTGGGTCAGGCCCGGGTACATCATAAACGCCAGGTTCGCGCCGATAAAATACTCGCTGGCCGCCAGCGCCACCGTCTGGGGCATGCCCTGACCGCCCCACTCGATGCTTTCGGTCATCGCGACCCACTCGCCTTCGCGGTACATCTCGTAAATCTTCTTGAATTCCTCGGGCACCGTCACGGCCCCGTTTTCAAAACACACCCCCTGCCGGTCGCCGATGACCTGGGTCGGTAGAATTTCCTTGAGCGCCAAGTTGCGGGCTTCGGTGATGATCAAATCGATCGTCTTGCGGTTAAAATCCTCGAATTTGTCGTGCCGGCTGATCTTTTCGACACCCAGCACCTCATGCAGAAGAAAGTCGACATCCCGCCGATCCGCGATTTGTTGTGCCATGAACTGAATCTCCTTGTGGTTTAAAATGTTTCCGTGAGGCGCCCGATGACATATCGTGGCAGCAGATGACCTTTCGACCAGATACCGTTTGGACGCCGGGCAAAGGGGCCCGCGGCCTGGCAGGAAAAATTATCCTTCAGCGCGTCCCGCTGTTATCCCCGGTGGCGATGCCGTGAAAAAAAAGATCGACCAGCGGGTCTGCCATCGACACCAGGTCATATTGACGGCCGGAGTGAAGCCAGGTGTTGATCACCTCGTCGACCGCGCCGATGATAAACCGCTTCACCAGCCCCAGGTACAGGTCCTTGCGGATGGAGCCCTCGGCCTGACCGTTCTCCACGATTTCGCTGATGATATCCAGATACATCTTCGACATCTCTTTGATCTGTACTTCCGCCCGCCGGCTGAGACGGTGGGTTTCATTCTGGTAGACAATGGCCAGGTCCCGGTCGC
>JBAPSB010000343.1:0-9901 GCA_049281435.1 Desulfobacterales bacterium | reverse complement strand
CCCTTCATCGAGTCGCTCAACCGCGAAGTCGACCAGAACGGCCACGACCTGCTGGTCGTCTCCCCGCCCCGGCGCACCGGACTGCGGCGGCTGGTGGCCGGCAACACGACCCGCAAGCTGGCGTTAGACCTGCACACGTCGGTTCTGGTGGTCCGCGACGGTGGTCCGGACAGCCGTTTTGTGGTTTGTGCCGACGGCTCCGCTTCGGCCCGGCGCCAGTTCCCGCTCCTGAAACTTCTGTTGCGCGCCATTCGAAACCAAGTCGATTTGATCTGCGTGAAAAAGCCGCATGACAGCGAGGAAACCGCGCAGGCGGCCGCCGAATGCCTCCAGCACGCCCGCAACTGGTTGGAAAATTGCGACAAGAACGGACGCCTGCACCTGCTCGAGGGAGACGATCCGGCCCAATTGATTGTCGAAGCCGCCGGTAGCGACTCCGTTATCGTCATGGGCGCCAGTCTGCGCCACGACGTGTATCGGCGCATGCTCGGCAGCTTGCCGATGCAGGTGCTGTCGCAGACCGACGCCAGCGTACTGCTGGTCAAACTGCCGCCTGAAGCGGATTCAGATTTTTTCAAAGACCCATTTACCTGTTGACGCTCAAACTTTTTAGTGCCATATAAGAAACCAATTGATTTGGACAAAGAGTGGTGTTTCGACCAGGCATCGTTGGGCTCTTTAAATTTCTTCCAGCGGCAGGGCCGGGGACATCTTTCCGCTCCAGCGGCAGTCGCTCCATCAGCGACATTTTTTACCATCTGCCATAATGCCTTGCCGACCATTGAACCCGCAATGGACCGGACCTTGCGGCTCCTTTGATATCGAGTTTTTTTGCCATTTCATCGTCTCTACGGACGTGACGACCGAAATGCGGGCCGGCCCTGCGGCACAACGCCGCAGTGGTTTGGCAAACAACAACACAAGGGAAGGAGGAGGTTATGAAGAAGTATGCACTGATGATGGTGGTCGTGGTTATGGGTCTCACGCTGGCCGTTGGCGTCTTCGCGGCCGACAAGGCGGCCATCGAGAAACAGGTCAACGACATCGTGATGGCCATCGACCACGGCAAAACGGCCGCTGATTTCAAGGACGCCGCCAACAACAAACCCAATTATGTGTATATTATCAAAGAAGACGGCAGCGTCCTGGTTCACCCCTCACTGGAAGGGAAAAACCTCAAGGAAGCCGCCATGCCGGCCTTCGAGGCAGTGACCAAGGCCACCCCGAAGGGTACCTGGGTAAAGTACGAATGGAAGGGCGCGGAGAAGAACGCCTACGTCAGAAAAACAAAAGATGGCGAGATCGTCGGCAGCGGCTATTAATCGGCTTCTGCCAAACCGGTATGGAACGGTTTCGCACATAGGATCCGCCCACCGCGCAAGCCAGATAAAATTAAGGTGAAGCCGGCCTTTATTTGCAATCTTTGCCCCGGTGGGACTCGACTACCGGTTGACACGTGCGTTCAGCATGACGGATGCAGGCCTTTTTCCATGGGCCTGCATCCTTTTTTATGTCTTCAAGGCGAAGATGTCGAACAGGAGCTCTTCCAGTTCCGCGATGGTCAGCGCAACCGGGTTGGTCCGCATACTGCTGGCCTTCAGGGACTGCGCCGCCAAGCGCGTGGTGTCGCTGGGCTGCAACCCGTAATCGCTCAAACGTGGGATGTGCAATTCCCCGACCAGCCGGTAAAGCCAATCGATGCCGCCGGTCACGGTGGCCGACCGGGAGCCGGTCAACCAGCGGCTTACCTTTTGATAGCGGCCCAGGGCCGCCGATGCCGGTTCCCGATCCCGCAAGGCCTGCACGTTGGCTTTCACGACACCCGGCAGCAGGTTTGCGCAAATGACGCCGTGGGGCGCGTCGCACAAGCCGCCCAACGGACCCGCCATGCCGTGTACCGCGCCGAGCCCGGCGTTGGCCAATGCCAAACCGCTGAATAGGCTGCCCAGGGACATGTCGCTGCGTGCGCTGATATCGTCCGGCCGGGAAAAGACCGTTCGCAGAGAACGGGCGATCCTCTTTATGCCATCGCGACACAAACTGTCGGTCAGGGGATTCGATTTCTTCGACACGTAGGCCTCGATAAGCTGCGTCAGGGCGTCCATTCCCGTGGCGGCCGTAACCGGCGGCGGCAGCGAGAGCGTCAGTTCGGGATCGACGACCGCGAAGCGCGGGAACATCAGGGGGCTGCGCAGGCTGACCTTCACGCCGTGTTCGGCCGACTTCAAGACGGCGTTGCAGGTGACCTCGGCCCCGGTGCCGGCTGTGGTCGGAACGGCGATACAGGGGGCCGGAGCATTTGCCAGCGGCCGGCCGCGGCCGATGACTTCCAGATAGTCCATCACATCACCGGGATTATTAATCATCGCCGCCAGAGCCTTGGCGGTATCGATGACGCTGCCGCCGCCGAAACCGATAACCACCTCGGTACCATTGCCTCGCGCCCTGGACAGCCCTTCCGCCAACCGTTCAAGGTCCGGCTCGCCGCCAACGCTGAAACGGCGGACGGTAAGGTCGTGTATCTTGAGCTTTTGCTCCAGCACTTCGGCCCGCTCGGGTGACCGGCCGCAGACCACCAGAGCGCGCCGCCCCAGGTCGGCGGCCAGCCGGCCCACGCGTTCGGTCGCACCGGCACCGAAGATGATGCGGTTCGCCGTACCGAATTCAAAATGCATTATTCCACCCAGTTGAACGTTCGTGTCACGGCCTTTTTCCACTGCCCGATCCCCTTTTGGCGTTCGGCCGGATCCATTTGCGGCTGCCAGGTCCTGTCGACCGTCCAGTTGTGCCGCAGTTCGTCGGTCCCGGCCCAGTAGCCAACCGCAACCCCAGCCGCATAAGCCGCCCCCAGGGCCGTCGTCTCGGCAATGGCCGGCCGGATGACCGGAACGCCGAGGATGTCCGCCTGAAACTGCATGAGCAGCTCGTTAGCCACCATCCCGCCGTCGACTTTGAGGCTGCTGAGGGCCACGCCCGCGTCTTTGTTCATGGCCTCGACGATTTCGAGGGTCTGGTAGGCGCTGGCCTCTAAAACGGCGCGCGCCAGGTGAGCCCTGTTCACGAAGCGGGTCAACCCCGCGATGACCCCGCGCGCATCCGAGCGCCAGTAAGGGGCGAACAACCCCGAAAAGGCCGGCACGATATAGGCGCCGCCATTGTCCGGCACCGTGCGTGCCAGCGGTTCGATGTCCGCTGCCGCGGCAATCAAGCCGAGGTTGTCCCGCAGCCATTGCACCAGGGCACCGGCCATGGCAATCGATCCTTCGAGGCAGTAAACCGGTTTCTCTCCGCGGACCTGGTAGCCGACAGTCGTTAAAAGACCGTGCCGGGAAACCACGGGGGTGCTGCCGGTATTGAGCAGCAGGAAGCATCCGGTACCGTAAGTGTTCTTGGCCTCGCCGACCTCGAAACACGCCTGCCCCACCAGGGCGGCCTGTTGATCGCCCAGAGCGCCGCAAACCGGAATGGTGGCGTTCAAGGCACCGTCTTTGGCGGTATGCCCCCAGGTATCCCGGTCGCTGGACGGCACGATGCGCGGCAGGATCCGGCGCGGAATGCCCAGCACGTTCAGAATTTCCTCGTCCCAATCGAGGGTGGTCAAATTCATCATGAGCGTTCGGCTGGCATTGGTGACGTCGGTCACGTGCGCCCCACCGTCAGGCCCGCCGGTCAGCCACCAGATGATCCAAGACTCGATGGTACCGAAAAGGGCGGTGCCTTTATCGGCCGCCGCGCGGGCCTCCGGAACCTCGTCCAGGATCCAGCGGGCCTTGGGTCCTGAAAAATAGGTGGCGACGGGAAGTCCGGTCTTTTCCCGGAACCGGTCCTGCCCGTGCTCGGCTGCCAGCCGGCGGCAGATGTCATCCGTGCGGGTGCATTGCCAGACGATCGCGTTGTAAAAGGGCCGGCCGGATTTTTTGTCCCACAGCACGACCGTTTCACGCTGATTGGTGATGCCGATGGCAGCCAGATCCGCGCCGCTGATTCCGGTTTTCCCCAGGGCCCCTTTAATGACGGACTGAGAATTGCGCCAGATCTCCAGTGGATCGTGCTCCACCCAGCCCGGTTGAGGAAAAATCTGGGCGTGTTCCATCTGGTCAATGCCGATGATCCGGCCCCGCCGGTCAAAGACCATAAACCGATTGCTCGTGGTTCCAAGATCAAGCGCACCGATATATTTGGTCATCGTTTTAACCCCCCTTCTCCGGTTGCGGCGAGTTGACCGTGAGTCCGCAATTTATTTGTATTTTGGTATTTGGCATTATTTTAGGCGGACCGGCTCAACGCTGTTTCAAATAGGCGTTGACGGCGCCATAGGCCGAGGCAATGGCGAGACCCGACCCGCATTTCATTCGCATCCAATCGCAATGCGCCAAAATGGATCCAGCGGCATAGAGATTTTCATAGGCCGGGCCGGTGTCAGCTGCCAGGGGTCGGAACTTTTCGTCGATTTCCAGGCCGGCGCGATTGACATCGTGACCCTTGAGATCCAGAAAATGCTCCCGGTGCCAGCCGCACCGGTTGAACGGCTGAGATACGGTCAGATCGAAAACCGTTTCGCGGATGCGTTGGCGATCGGCGGCCAGCCCCTGGCCGATAAACCGGCCGCTGGCTAGTATCGCCGCTTGCGCCTGGACGGTGATCTCTTTTTCGGTAGACCCGATGTCGAAGTTGAAACACCCGCGAGCATCTCTATCGACCCGGATCACTTTTTTGTTATGCAGGCTGACGACCCCAAGGGACGGAAGCAATCGGTCAAAAGCGTTCTTCAGGCGCAACCCGGCGACGGCCGGCGGCAATGTGGGAATCTCGAACACCGGAACCCCAATCCTCTTTTGCAGGTCAGCCACAACGCTTGCCGTCTGGTAGGTACCACAAATCGCCGGTAGCCCCAACATTGTTGCGTCCTTGAGTTGCGGCCTTACCGCAGCCGCCAACAACTCGCGGGTACGGCTCAGCTCCAGTGCGTGGGCCATTCGTTCAGGGTAGAGTTCGGGCGGCAGATCGGGAAAGGTCAAGCGGGCGGCACGCAGAGCGGGCCATCTGTCCTTCAGAACAGACTGGACCTGCCGCGCGCTGAAGCCTTTCATGCCATGAAAATCGATAATCAGACAGGGGCGCTTACGGTGCCAGGCCGTCACTCCCGCCCACATGCTTTCGGGCATGGCATAGGTTTGCTTGATGCTTCCGATCGGTGTGACGACATCCGCATTGCGATCCTTGTAGCGCCGATAGGGCAACCCGGCGGTTGCCAGAAAGCCGATGAACTCATCCAGGGCGGCTCGGATATCACTTGGAGACAGACGGGCAAAAGGATGATTCGGACACGACTTGGATACCGCGGCTATGGCTGACCAGGGGTTCCGCCAGCGTCGACCGTTCTCGATCGGGTGAACCCCCAGCAGGTCAATCAAGCCGCTGGCGTATATGATTTCGGCGGGCAACCCGACCTGGACCGTGGAAACATGGCGGCGGGCAGCGAAAAGGGCCGCGGCCATTCCGGCCATTCCGGCACCGATCACCATCAGTTCACAATGGATGGTTTCCGATTGAGCCATTCTTTGCCTGTGTGCCGTGACACCCGTCGGCCTCAGGACACGTCTTCGAGCTCAAGCCCGAGAAGCCCGCAGTACATGGCCTCCTGAAGTTCAGCCTGAATGAGCGGGCTGCCCCACATCAGGGGCTTTTGTCCCCGCCAGCGCGCATCGAGAAAGTTTTTCAGGCCCGCGATGCCGTGTCGGGCCTCCAGCCGTCCTTGATCGTAAAGATGCGCCGTCACACGGGCACTGCAGAAGGCTCCCTGGCAGGGGCCTTTCCCGATCCGGCTGCGCAACCCGATCGATTTGAGGTTCGGCTGAACGCCCTGGTTGCAGATGTCCTTAACGATGCTGTCGACCACGCTCCGTGGTATCATTTCGCAGTCGCACAGGATAATGTCCTCGGGGTTGCGATTCCGCAACCAAACTCTGGGTGCTAAACCCGGCTCGGTCCAGCGCCCTTCGGAAGTCACCGGCAGGGGGTCGGTTTTTGTCCGGCAGGGACGCGGCGTGCCGAATCGGCAGCAGATGAAATCGGCCGTCTTTTCAGCCATCAACCGGTAAGTGGTCAGTTTTCCGCCGGTAATGGTGGCAAAATTATCGAGGCCGTCCGCGGCATGATCGATCAGGGCAAATCCACGACTGACGGTACGATCATCATCCGCGGCCGGGGCATCGCGCAACGGCCGTATGCCGGAATAAGCGCGAATGAAGCGGGTGTTCTCCAAGGCGGGAATCAACACGGCGCCTTCTGAGATGATTTGGTCCACCTCTTCCACGGTCGGCCGAAAATCGGATGGTGATTCGATGCGCACGGAGGTGGTGCCGAGGATGGATACCGTCCCGCCCGGCACGAGAATATCACCGTCGGTTGGCCGTCGCAGCCGGTTAATGACCTGTCCGGCCATGCGGCTCTGCGTCACCAGCAGACTGCCCTTTGAATAGATCATGGGCAGTTGAACACCGGCCAAGGCCGCCACTTCACCAGCCCAGGCCCCGGAAGCATTGACAACGAAATCGACTTCGATTGTGGTGCGGAGGCCGGTCTTGGAATCGGCCAGGTGAACCGCCTGGACGCGATGATTGCGGCAGTCGAAGGCGACCGCCTGGTGACTGAGCAGAAACATCGCGCCATGGTGCCGGGCATGCGCAATGTTTTCCAGGCTGAGTTTAAACGGGTCGATGGCGGCGTCGTTTACCTTGAAGGCGGCAATAATCTTTTCCGACAAGGCCGGTTCAGCGGCGCGGGCTTCCGCTGCGTCCAACGGCTCGGCGTCAATACCGAACCGTTCGCACAAACCGGGAAAATCGGCCACATAGTTCTCATCATCGCCGTCTACGGCAACAAATAGTCCGCCGGTATTCTCGATGCACTGCGGCGCCACCATTTTGAGCAACCGGTTTTCGGTTTGGCATTCCGCTGCCGCCGCCGGATCGGAAGCAACATAACGGGCGCCGGAATGGAGCAAACCATGATTGCCACCGGACGCACCGGCATTGACATCCGCCCGTTCGACCAGGATGCAGGGAATCCCGCGCAGACTCAGGTCACGGGCCAGACCACAGCCCGTAACGCCGGCCCCGATGATGAGTACACCGGTCTTGAGGCCTTTCGTTTTTGACCGAGGCATTTGTTTTCACTTGTGAAAATGCCGTCAGGCTGCTAAATCAATGAAACGGCAGTTAATTGCACGCATGCTTCTACTGCCTGCCGTAACACAAATCGGAAACCCCTGTCACGACATATTTTCGTTATCGAATTTTTATTTCAGTATTTTTTCTAAAACGAAAATTTTACCCGTCCCGCCCGATTGAATGGAGGACCAATGAAAACCAGCAGCGGACGAAGCGATTCGGCGGAATGTGGTGACCATCGGGATTCTCGGCGGAGGAAAGAGGCCCCGGGTAAGAAGACGGCGCCGATGCGCCAACGGCACGAAAAAATTCGCGACCTGGTTCAAAGCCGGGGGTTTGTGACAATCGCATCTCTGTCACAGGCCTTCAGCGTGACACCGCAGACGATTCGCCGTGACATCAACACCCTGCGCGCCGAAGGGGTGATCCACCGTTATCATGGCGGCGCCGGCGTTTCCTCCAGCACCGAAAACGTGGCCTACACGCAGCGAAAAGTGTTATGCCTCAAAGAAAAGCAACAAATTGCCGCAATGGTCGCGGAGAAAATCCCCAACAATGCGTCCCTTTTTATTAATATCGGAACCACGACCGAGGAAATCGCCAAAGCTTTGTGCGACCATCGGCGACTCAAGGTGATCACCAACAACTTGAATGTTGCCTCCATATTAAGCGGATACGAAAACTTCGAGGTCATTGTAGCCGGGGGACTGGTAAGACAGCGTGATGGTGGCATCATCGGCCCGCTCACAATCGACTTTATCCAGCAGTTTCGCGTCGATTTCGGAATTATTGGCATCAGCGGCATCGATGGGGACGGCACGCTGCTCGATTTCGACTACCGCGAAGTGCGCGTCTCGCGCGCCATCATCGATAATTCACGGCGGATCTTCCTGGCAACCGATCACACCAAGTTCGGGCGCAATGCCATGGTGAGGTTGGGCAGTATCGATGAGATCGATGCCCTGTTTACAGACCGGCAGCCGCCCCCGGCACTCCTGGAGGTGTTGAATGCGGCGGATGTCGCACTGCATGTGGTATCCGCCCCGCTGCCGCCGGTGCCTGACGCCGGGCAAACGAAGGTAAAGAAACCGGAAAAATAACGGTTTTATTTTCGCTTGTGAAAATAAAATGGCGGTGCTATGGCAGATCGTGTGCGCAATAGCAGGCAGAACCCTGTTTCGATGCCTGAATTCCGTTTGACTTAGGGGAGACCGCTCATGGGCTTAGCCCTTGAAGGGATCGACAAGATTGTCGGCCGCGACACCCACCTCGCGGGCATCGACCTCGCGTTCGAACCCGGGTCCCGCAATGTCATCCTGGGCCGCACCCTGGCCGGCAAGACCTCCCTGCTTCGGATCATGGCCGGTCTCGATCGGCCGACCCGCGGCAGAATCCTGGTGGACGGGCAGGATGTCACCGGCATTTCCGTGCGCAAGCGCAACGTCGCCATGGTCTACCAGCAATTCATCAACTACCCTTCTCTCAACGTCTATAAAAATATCGCCTCGCCTTTGAAACTGGCTGACATGGACAAAAAAGAGATCGATCGGCGCGTGCGCGATACCGCCGCCATGCTCAGGATCGACGGCCTCCTCGACCGCCTGCCGGCCGAGCTTTCCGGTGGCCAGCAGCAGCGCATTGCCATCGCCCGGTCCCTGGTGAAAAATGCCAACCTGCTCCTGCTGGATGAACCCCTGGCAAACCTGGATTACAAATTGCGCGAAGAACTGCGTGAAGAGCTTCAGGATATTTTTAGAGAGCGGGAAGCCATTGTCGTCTACACGACCACCGAGCCGACCGAGGCCTTGATGCTCGGCGGCCACATCGTCGTCCTCGACGAGGGCCGCATTCTTCAGACCGGGGCGACCACCGGTGTGTATCACAGTCCGGCGACATTGCGGGTGGCCGAGGTTTTCAGCGATCCGCCCATCAACTATATCGGCGCCAGGGTCAAAGGAAATGTCGCCGAAGCGGGTCGAAACGTTCGGGTGCCCCTGCTGGATCACATGCAGGGACTGCCGGAAGGCAGCTGCTTGTTCGGCGTGCGGGCGCATCATCTTTTTCTCTCTAAAACAGGAGACCGGGATGTTGAAATAAAAGCCGTCGTCGAACTCTCGGAGATCAACGGCTCCGAAACGTTCATCCATGTCCGCCATGCCGGCACGCCGCTGGTCGTCCACGAAACCGGGATTCACAGCCGCAAGATCGGCCAGGAGATTGCCATTTATGTCGATCCGGCCAACTTGTTCGTCTATGACGAAGCCGGCCAACTGGTCGCTTCGCCGGCCGGGAGCCGGTCAAATCGACAGTGATCCACCGGATATACCGTGCCATTTCCGAACGCAAACGCAATAGGCCGAAAAATACCGTCTGCGACCGGCGACAGGAGTCAACATGGCCCGCATCGAAATGCACGAAATTTCCCACAGCTACGGCGCACGGCCTGAGCAGGAATCCGACTATGCCCTGAAACGCATCGACAACAGCTGGGATGACGGGGGTGCTTATGCCTTGCTGGGTCCATCGGGCTGCGGTAAAACGACATTGCTGAACGTTATTTCCGGGCTGTTGACACCCAGCAGCGGGCGGGTGTTCTACGACGGCCGGGACGTGACGAACCTACCGCCGGAAAAACGCAATATCGCCCAGGTCTTTCAGTTTCCCGTTCTTTACGACACCATGAGTGTCTTCGACAACCTGGCCTTTCCGTTGCGGAACCGACGGGTGGC
>JBAPSB010000342.1:0-4430 GCA_049281435.1 Desulfobacterales bacterium | reverse complement strand
GGCGCCTTCGATCTGGCCGGCGCCGAGCAGCTGATCAAGGCCGCCAAGCAGTACAAGGAAGACCCGCCCGGCTCGACCGCGATTCACCACGATCAAACCGGTTTTTTCCGCTATGTTTACGACGACGAGACACAGGTGCTCGACGGCATCAAGGACTACATGCACGACATGCCGGCCTACAACCCCAAATTTTTCCGGGTGGCCGACCCCAAGCCGCCGCGTTTCGCGGCCGAGGATCTCTACAGCCTGATCCCCTTCAACCAGAAGCAGATGTATGCTTTCGACGAGGTCATCGCGCGCCTGGTCGACGGCAGCGAGCACATGGAATACCGGCCGGGCTACGGGCCCGAGGTCTACACCGGCCTGTGCAAGGTGGACGGCTTTCTGGTGGGTTTCATCGGTAACCGCCAGGGCTATCTGGGCGAAGACTATCCGGAATATGCGCCCTATGCGGGCATCGGCGGCAAGCTCTATCGCCAGGGCCTGATCAAGATGAACGAGTTCGTCACCCTCTGCGGCCGCGACCGCGTGCCGATCGTCTGGCTGCAGGACACCTCCGGTATCGACGTCGGCGACATCGCCGAAAAAGCCGAACTGCTCGGCCTGGGGCAATCCCTGATCTACTCCATCCAGCAGACCGAGGTGCCGATGATGCTGGTGGTCCTGCGCAAGGGCACCGCCGCGGCCCACTACGTCATGGGCGGCCCGACCGCCAACCGCCACAATGCCTTCACCCTCGGAATCGCCACCACCGAAATCTACGTCATGCACGGCGAAACCGCCGCCGCCGCCAGCTTTTCACGCCGGCTGGTCAAGGAAAAAGACGCCGGCCGTCCGCTGGACCAGGTCATCGATAACATGAACAAGATGGTCCAGGAGTACTACGACAACTCGCGCCCGGTTTACTGCGCCCGCAAGGGGTTCGTGGACGAGGTCGCCTACCTGACCGAAATCCGCCGCTACTTGATGGCTTTTGCCGGCGCCGCCTACCAGAACCCGCGCTCGATCTGTCCGCAGCACCAGATGCTGCTGCCGCGCAGCATCCGGAAGTAATTCGGTTCCGCGTTCCGGGGTCAACGTTCAAAGGGTTAACCGACGCTGACCCCGGAATACCGGGTTCGGGCTTAGAGCCCGTTGACGGCGAGTTTCAGACGCGCTTCGCACCGGCTTCTACCGGGCGCAGGCGCCGACCATATTGGCACACGCCAATCACTCCTCGTAGTTAACGTTTTGGTCACTGAAAAGACCCCTTCCGAACGGAAATCACCTCAAAGCCGCCTGCGGCCCTTTATTCCCCGCCGCGAATGATTATTATTTGAAATCAAATTGAGAAAAGGACGACAGCGCCGATTCAAGGCGCTGTTTTGTGTGTAGTCGATGATAAATGACAAGTCTATCCGCATCCAGGGCGCGCGTCAGAACAACCTGAAGAACCTGAATTTGCAGATCCCGCTCAACCGCATCACGGTCGTCACCGGCGTCAGCGGCTCGGGCAAATCTTCCCTGGCGCTCGACACCCTCTACGCCGAAGGCCAGCGGCGGTACGTGGAGACGTTTTCGCCCTATGCCCGCCAGTTCATGGACCGCATGGACCGGCCGCTGGTGGACAAAATCGAGGGCATTCCGCCGGCGATCGCCATCGACCGCAAGGACCCGGTGCGCACGTCACGCTCGACCGTCGGCACCATGACCGAAATCACGGACTACGTGAAGCTTCTTTTCGCCCGTTTCGGACAGCTGCACTGCCAGGGGTGCGGGCGGCCGGTCCTGGCCGAGACCCCGGAAAACGTCTGGACGCTCGTGCGGTCGCATCCGCCAGGCTCCGAAGTGATTCTGACCTTTCCGTATCCCGTCGCGGGCGTGCCGGCCGCAAGCCTCCGCGCCGAGCTGGCGCGGATCGGCTTCGATCGCTGTTTCGACGGGCGCGACATTAAAGAAACCGCGCAGTGGACGCCGGAAGAGGGCGCGGATGTTCTGCCGGTCCTGGCCGATCGCCTTCTGCTGCGACCGCAAGACCGCAACCGCATCATCGATTCGGCCGAGTCGTCGTTTCGGTTCGGCGCCGGGCGGATGGATGTCTGGATTGACCGCCGGCAGCACCTGTCCTTCAGCAGCACGCTCGAGTGCGCCTACTGCGGCACGCGCTATGCGCCGCCCCAGCCCAACCTGTTTTCCTTCAACAGTCCCATCGGCGCCTGTGAGACCTGCCGCGGCTTCGGCCGCACGATCGACATCGACCTCGACCTGGTAATTCCGGATGCAAGCCTTTCCATCGCCGCGGGGGCCGTAAAGCCCTGGGGCAACCGCTCAAACCCGCGGCACGAATACGAAGAGCTGATCGATTTTTGCCGACAGAACCGGATCGCGATCGACACCCCCTTCGAGCGGCTGAACCAGACCCAGAGGCACGCCATCATCGAGGGCACCGCGGACTACTACGGCATCAGAGGCTTCTTCAAATGGCTGGAGACCAAAACCTACAAGATGCCGGTGCGCGTGTTTCTCTCGCGCTACCGCAGCTACGAGGCCTGCCCGGCCTGCGGCGGCGCGCGCTTTACGGCCCAGACCCTTCTTTACCGCCTGGCCGACCGCACCATCGCCCAGGTCTATGCCATGAACGTGACCGCCGCGGCCGCCTTTTTCGATGCACTGCAGCTGCCCGAGGGCGACGAGGCCGGGCGCCTGATCCTGGAAGAGGTCACCAACCGTCTCAAATACCTCCAAGACGTCGGCTTGGCCTATCTGACCCTCGATCGCCAGTCACGGACGCTTTCCGGCGGCGAGGTGCAGCGGGTCGCCCTGGCCTCGTCGCTGGGCGCCGCCCTGGTCAACACCCTCTACATTCTGGACGAGCCGAGCATCGGCCTGCACCCGCGCGACACCCATCGCCTGGCACGGATCCTCAAAGACCTGCGCGATCACGCCAACACGGTGGTCGTAGTCGAGCACGATCCGGAAATTATCCGCGAGAGCGATTATTTGATCGATCTTGGTCCGCAGGCGGGTGAACACGGCGGTCAGATCATGTATTTCGGCCCCACCGCCGGGATCCACGATTCGCTGACCGGAGAGTATCTGCGGGGCCTGCGACAAATCCCCATGCCGGAGAAGCGCCGCCGCCCGCAGCGCAACCGCTGGATCACCATCCGCGGCGCCGCGGCCAACAACCTGAAATCCATCGATGCCCGCATTCCGCTGGATCTGTTCGTGTGCCTGACCGGGGTTTCCGGCTCCGGCAAATCGACGCTGGCCGAGGAGGTCCTCTACCGCGCCGCCCGCCGGTATCTGGGAGCGGCCGAAGACCGCCCCGGCGCGCACCGGTCCATCTCCGGTCTCGAGCACCTCACCGAGGTCATCCTGGTGGATCAACGCCCCATCGGGCGCACGCCGCGCGCCAACGTGTTGACCTACACTAAAGCTTTCGACCCCATCCGCCACCTGCTGGCCGACACGGATGCCGCCCGCCGGCAGGGCTTCGAGCCGCGGCATTTTTCATTCAACGTCGAGGGCGGACGCTGCGAGACCTGCAAGGGGGACGGCTACGAAAAAGTGGAAATGCAGTTTCTGTCCGACGTGTTTATCTCCTGCCCGCAGTGCAACGGCCGGCGGTTCAAGCCCGAAATCCTGGCCGTCACCTATCGCGGCCGCGGCATCGATGACATTCTTTCGATGACCGTTGCGGAGGCGCTGGCGTTTTTCAATCGACCGTCGAAGCGCCACGCCGCCATTCGCGAAGCGCTTGTCCCTCTGGTCGACGTCGGCCTGGGATACATCCGGCTCGGCCAGCCCATCAACACGTTTTCCGGCGGAGAAGCCCAACGCCTCAAGCTGTCGCGCTACCTCAAACACGATGCCGGCACGGGGCGGCTGTTCATCTTCGACGAACCGACCACGGGCCTGCATTTCGAGGACATCGCCACGTTGCTCAAAGCCCTGCGGCGGCTGGTGGACGAAGGCAACACAGTGCTTGTGATCGAGCACAACATGGATGTGATCAAAACCGCGGACTGGGTCATCGACCTGGGACCGGAAGGCGGCGATGGCGGCGGCCGGGTCGTGGCGACCGGCTCCCCGGAAAAGGTGGCGGCCCATCGCACCTCCCATACCGGAGAATACCTGCAGCGCTATCTGACCGGCGGCGGGCGGCTCGAGACCGGAACCGTCCTGCCCCGGATCGGTGAAACGCGAGCCGATTTCGGGTCTCGAAACCCGGCGCAGACGATCTCCCTGAAAGGGGCGCGCGAACACAATCTCAAAGACCTCGATCTATCCATTCCGCACAATCAGCTCGTGGTGCTGACCGGGGTGTCCGGCTCCGGCAAATCGACCCTGGCGTTCGATATCTTGTTCGCCGAGGGACAGCGGCGCTACCTCGAAAGCCTGGCGCCTTACGTGCGCCAGTACGTCAAGGTGCTGGAACGGCCCGACGT
>JBAPSB010000341.1:0-11379 GCA_049281435.1 Desulfobacterales bacterium | reverse complement strand
GATGCGGCCCCCAGCGCAGCCACGCTGCCGCCGCCGGGCACCGCCGCGGCCGAACCCGCTTGTTCCAGGTAGTCTTTTATCGAAAGATCAGCATACATGGGTGCGCTCCTCGGGGCGGGTTTTGTCGAAAACGATCACGCCCTTTTTGATCACCGTTTCGACGGTGCTGACGCCAATGTGGTAGGGGATGTACGTGTAAGACGGAAATTCCAGGATGACGAGATCGGCCTGCTTGCCGGCATCGATGCTGCCGATGGTCTCGGCCCGGTCGAGGGCGGCGGCCCCGTTGATGGTCAGCGCCGTCAACGCCTCTTCGATGCCGATCCCCATATTGAGAACGGCCAGGGCGAAGACCAGCGGAATCGATTCGCTGAAACAGCTGCCGGGGTTGAAGTCCGTGGCCAGTGCCACGGCGCAGCCCGCCTCGATCATGGACCGCGCCCGGGCAAAGGGCGCCTTCAGGCCGAAGGCCGTGCCGGGAAGCAGCGTGGCGACGACGCCGGCATGAGCGATGTCCGCGATGCCGCGCGCGGAAGCCTGCAGAAGATGATCGGCGGAAACGGCCCCGAGTTCGGCCGCCAGTTCCGCGCCGCCCAGTGGCACGATCTCGTCGGCGTGGAGCTTCAACTTCAATCCCAGTTGGCGCGCCGCGAGCAGCAGGCGCCGGGACTGGTCGATCGAAAAGACGTTTTCTTCGCAGAAAACATCGCAGAATTCGGCCAGGCCGCTTTCGGCCACTACCGGCAAAACTTCTGCCGTCATGAAATCGATGTAAGCATCCGCCCGGCCGGCGTACTCGGGCGGCACCGCGTGAGCGCCCAGGAAAGTCGGGACGATATCGAGCGGGTGCCGGCCGGAAAGAACCCGCATGGCGTCTAACTGACGGACCTCGGTGTCACGGTCGAGCCCGTAGCCGCTCTTGCCCTCCACCGTCGTCACGCCGAAGGACAGCATGGCATCGAGCCGGCGGCGGCCGGAAGCGACCAACTCGTCCAGGCCGGCGCCGCGGGTGGCGGCAACCGTGCTGTTGATGCCGCCGCCGCGCCGCATGATCTCCATGTAGCTGTCGCCGCGCACACGCCAGGCAAATTCCCGGGCGCGGTAGCCGCCGAAGATAAAATGGGTGTGGGAATCGACGAAGCCGGGCAAAACGGCCTTGCCCGCGGCATCGATCACCTTGAAGCCGGCGGCATCCACCCCCTCCAAGATATCGGCCGTACGCCCGACGGCCCGGATGCGGCCGTTCTCGGCAATGATTGCGCCGTCTTCGATCACGTGCAGCTCGGCCATCTCCCGGCCGCGCTTGGCCGCAAACCCGCTGCAGGTCACCACCTGCGCGGCATTCTGGATGATGATGTTTCCGGTGTGCATGTGTCTATTTTATGAAATAGCCTGAAACGCGCCACTGACCGTCTTTATCCATCATGGGTGTAATCGTCTCGACCGCAGCGTTCCTGTTCTCGAAGGAGGTCGCAAACTGGATAACGACATACTCACCATCGGGAGCACCGGGAAGGGCGGTGGCGAACTCCGCGGCGGTCTGCCTTCTGGAAATGACCGCACCCAACGGCATCCTGACTTCCTGTATCGCTTCTTCCCACTGATTCTGTTTGACTATGCCCCTGAAATATTCGGCGGCCTCCTTCCAGCTTTCGGCATACCGCCCATCGTCGACCAGCTTGACCCAGCCTTCGGCGGCCACGACAGCCGCCGCTTCCTCCCCGCCCCGACCCGCAGAAGTCATAGCAACTGCCAGAATAACACACAGCGTGATTCCTCCGGCAAAAAGTTTCATGATTGATTCCTCTTTTAATTAAATGTGTACCCCTTCTATAGGCTCTATAGGCTTCAAGTCTCGGGTTTCCAGTTTCGTGTTTCAACCATCGAGCCTCGTCTCCAGTACCTGCTCCGCCGTAAAATTCTCCAATCCGAGGTAGTAGGCCGCCGCATCGACCAGCGCCGCCATCGGCACCAGGCCGACGATTTCACTGCCGATGACACCGACCCCGTAACGGCGGGCCTCGATCCGGATCAGCTCAAATGCCCGGTAGAGAGCCGTTTGGGTGTAATCGGTCATGTTCATCGACACCTGCACGATGCCGCGCTCTTCCAGACGCACGCCCATGGCCTTGCAGTAGCGCAGCCCGCCAGTGATGTGCCGCACCTGCCGGGCAATGGCCTGGGCAATGTCGAGCCGGTCGGTGTCGAGGTTGACGTTGAAGGCCACCAGCGGCATGCGCGCGCCGATAGCCGTCACGCCGGCGCTCGGATGGATTTCAGAAGGACCGAAGTCGGGCGCCCATTCGGCCGTTTTTATTTTTGCGGCCATCCCCTCGAACTGTCCCTTGCGGATCGCGGCCAGGTTGCGGCGCGCCGGGCGGCTGGCCGCGGCCTCGTAGAGGAAAACCGGCAGGTTGAACTCCCGGGCCGCCCGGGCCGCCACCGTCCTCGACACCTCGACGGCTTCGTCCATGCTGACACCTTTGACCGGTATGAACGGCACCACGTCCACCGCGCCCATGCGCGGGTGCTGACCCGTGTGCCGGCGCAGGTCGATGGCCGCGATCGCCGCGCCCATCGCTGCCATCACGGCATCTTGCAAGGCCGCGGGCGCCCCGATGACCGTCACCACCAGGCGGTTGTGATCTTCGTCGCGCTGGACGTCGAGCAAACGGACGCCGCTCCGGTGCTCGAAGGGCGCGGTTATTCTGGCGATGGTCTCAGGGTTGCGGCCCTCGCTGAAATTCGGCACGCACTCGATAATCTTTTCCATGTCCGGTCCGCCTCCTTTTGCGTGGCGGTCGTAATCGGTTGGTTCTTCAGCCCACTTGGGTCGCCACGGGGCATGAAAAACAGATGACCGTCGACCATCGACCCTTCAACATCGAACCTTCACCATCGACTGGAGAGTAAGGAAAATTGTCATTTAAATATTCGGCTGGTGGAGCGACGCGACCTCCTTAGTCGACGTTCAGCGTTCGATGTTCGGCGTTGGATTTTTGATTTTCCTCGAAATTGTACTTCAGAACTGAACCTTTCACGCCCGGATCGTCACCGACCATCCTCCAGGGCCTCCCGCACCAGCCTTGCAACCGCCTCGTCGTCGGCCAGAAACGGCAGGGTGATGTGATCGGTCCTCCGGTGGCGGGCGTTGTGGAGAATCCCGGTGGCGATGGCGTTTTCATTGCGCGCCCAGGCCCTGCGCGCCACCCCGCCCATCACATCCCAGGAAATTGCGCGGCGGATGATGCCGTCGACGCGCACACTGCCGTCCAATACCAGACCGAAGCCGCCGTTTATGGCCTTGCCGATGCCGACCCCGCCGCCGTTGTGCAGCGCCACCAGGCTCATGCCCCGCGCGGCGTTGCCCGCGAAGCACTGCGTGGCCATGTCGGCCATGATGTTGCTGCCGTCTTTGATGTTGGCCGTTTCCCGATACGGTGAATCGGTGCCGCCGGTGTCGTGATGATCGCGACCGAGCATCACCGGTCCGATTTCCTTCGCGCGCACCATCCGGTTGAACTCGAGCGCAACCGTCGCTCGGCCGACCGCATCCAGGTAGAGAATCCGGGCCTGGGTGCCGACCACCAGCCGGTGCCGGGCCGCGTCCCTGATCCAGACATAGTTGTCGCGGTCCTGGAACCGCCGATGCGGATCGATGCCGTTCAGAGCCGCCCGATCGGTTTTGCGCAGGTCTTCTTTCCTGCCGCTCAGGCACACCCACCGAAAGGGCCCGTACCCGAAATCGAATAAAAGCGGCCCCATGATGTCCTCGACGTAAGACGGGAATACAAATCCGTCGAGCGGGTCTTGACCATTCTTGCAGATGGCCGTGACGCCGGCGTCGAAGACCGCTTTCATGAAACTGTTGCCGTAATCGAAGAAGTAAGCCCCACGCTCAGCCAGAGTGCGGACCAGTTCGAAGTGGCGTTTAAGGGAAAGATCCACAAGCCGCCTGAACTCCAGCGGATCCGTGCGGAGCATGTCCGTGCGCGCCTCGAACGTCACTCCTTTAGGGCAGTACCCGCCCTCGTAGGCCGCGTGACACGAGGTCTGGTCGGAGAGCAGGTCGATGGCGGTGCCGCGCCGGACCGCGTGCTCGAGCAGGTCGACGATGTTGCCGTGGAAGGCGATCGCCATTGCGCGGCGTTTCCGCTGACATTCTTCGGCCAGAACAAAAGCTTCTTCAGGATCGTCGCGGACGGCGCTCACCCAGCCCTGGTCGCGGCGGGTGTCGATCCGGGACCGGTCGACCTCGGCGATGAGACCGACGCCGCCGGCGATCTCGACCGCCTTGCCCTGGGCGCCGCTCATGCCCCCCAGGCCGGAGGAGACGAACAGGCATCCGGCCAGGTTTTCTTCCGGCGCCAGGCCCAGCTTCAATCGACCGGCGTTCAGGATGGTGCTGTAGGTGCCGTGCACGATCCCCTGCGGGCCGATGTACATCCAGCCGCCGGCCGTCATCTGCCCGTAGTTGGCCACTCCCAGGGCCATGGCGCGGTGCCAGTTCTCCATGTCGTCGAAAGCCCCCACCATCAGCGCGTTGGTGATGATCACGCGCGGGGCGCTCGCCGGTGAGGCGAACAGGCCGAGCGGGTGACCCGAGGCCACCACCAGCGTCTGTCTGCGGGTCAGGATTTCCAGATAGCGTTTGATCAGCCGGTACTGCATCCAGTTCTGGCAGACCTGGCCGGTCTCGCCGTAGGTCACGAGTTCGCAGGGATAGAGGGCGACATCGAAATCCAGGTTGTTGTCGATCATGACCTGAAAGGCGCGGCCCTCGATGCAGCGCCCCTCATAAGAATCGACCGGCCGCCCCCGGATGCGGCCACGCGGCCGGAAGCGGTAGCCGTAAACCCGCCCGCGCGTCAGAAGCTCGTCCAGGAACTCCGGGGCCAGAACGGGATGCCATTTTTCGGGAACGTAGCGCAGCGCGTTTTTCAGGGCGAGTTCGGTGTCCGGGCGCGAGAGTGTCAAAGGCCTATTGGGGGCCCGCCGGATGCCCTCGACAAACGCCGGCCGGGCGGGCAGGTCGCCGAAAACCTGATCCAGGCGGACGGTCATGGCTGCGGCGATGTGGCGGTTGTCGATCATGAGGGCGTTTCCTGGCAGATGAGAGCCGATCGGTGATCCTTATTTATTTAATATGCCAACCGGCACCGAAAAATCAAGGCTGACGGCGGGATTGAGTTTTGGCGACAGCTGTACTATCAGTGTCCATCCATAAATGGTCTTTTTTTCGCTGGGCTGCCGGTTGCAGCGGGTTTCCGGCTGCGGCTAACCTATGTATGCCTCGCCGCAAATCCCGGCCGGGCTGGATGCGGCCTCGTACAGCGAAAAAAAATGGACGTGGTTCAGATGAAATCGATGATATCCTTTACCTGACCTAACTGACACAACTGATTTAAGAGCATTTACGATCGATATGGAACCGCTGCAAATCGGAAACGAAGCCTTGACCCTGACCGACCTGGCGGCGGTGGCGCGCAAAGGCCGCCGCATCGATTTGGGCGCCGGTGCGGCGGCCCGCATCGATGCCGCCCGCCGGCTGATCGACCGCTGGGTGGCCGAGGGCCGGACGATTTACGGGGTCACCACCGGTTTCGGCGCGCTCAGCGACGTGGCCATCTCGCGCCAGGACACCCGCCGGCTTCAGAAAAACATCCTCATGAGCCATGCCGCCGGGGTGGGCGCCCCGTTTGACGAAGAGACCGTCCGGGCCGTGATGCTCCTGCGTATCCAGGACATGGCGCGGGGCCATTCGGGCATCCGCCTCGAGACCGTCCGGCACCTGGTCGCACTGCTCAACGGCGGCGTCTGCCCGGTTGTACCGGAAAAAGGGTCGGTGGGTGCCAGCGGCGACCTGGCCCCGCTGGCGCACCTGGCCCTGGTTCTGCTCGGCAAAGGCGAGGCGTTCTTCGCGGGTGAGCGCATACCGGGGGCCGAGGCCCTGAAGAGATGCGGCCTGCAGCCGCTGCGGCTCGAAGCGGCCGAAGGCCTGGCGCTGGTCAACGGCACCCAGGTCATGACCGCTGTCGGCGCCCTGGCGCTTTACGACGCCCGGCAGCTGTCGCGGCTGATCGACGTCGCCGCCGCCATGAGCCTCGAAGTGCTGATGGGCAGCCGCACCGAGTTCAACCCGCGCATTCACCGCGCCCGCCCGCACCCCGGACAGGCCGCGGCCGCCGAAAACATGGAGCGCATCGTTCAGGACAGCGAGATCATTACTTCGCACAAGGACTGCTTCCGTGTCCAGGACGCCTACACCCTGCGGTGCTCCCCGCAGGTCCACGGCGCCACCAAGGATGCCCTGGCCTATGTCGAAAGGGTCATCGAAACCGAAATGAACTCCTCCACCAACAACCCGCTGATCTTTGCCGAGCAGGAGGATTTTCTGCTGGGCGGTAATTTTCACGGCCAACCGGTGGGGCTCGCGCTCGATTTCCTCGGCATCGCCGTGGCGGAGTTGGCGAATATTTCCGAACGGCGCATCGAAAGGCTGGTCAACCCTCAATTGAGCGGGCTGCCCGCCTTTCTGGTCAAGGACGGCGGACTGAATTCGGGGTTCATGATCGCCCAGTACACCGCCGCCGCCCTGGTTTCGGAAAACAAGGTCCTCTCCCATCCCGCCAGCGTGGATTCCATCCCCACCTCGGCCAACAAGGAGGACCACGTCTCGATGGGCACCATCGCGGCCCGCAAAAGCCGCGCCATCGTCGACAATGCCCGCGATGTGGTCGCCATCGAACTGTTGTGCGCCGCCCAGGCGCTCGATCTTTTCACCAACCTGAAACCCGGCCGCGGCAGCCAGGCCGCCTACGACGTGATTCGCCGCCGGATCGACCACCTGGAGGCCGACCGGATCCTGGCCGGCGACATCGCCTGCATGCGCACCTTGATGCACAGCGGCGACCTGCTGCAAGCCGTCGAAGCCGCCGTCGGCGAGCTGGCCTGAAGGAAGTTTGCCAGTTGAGCCCGTTTGGCCCGTTGACGCTGTCGGTGTCTGCAGATTCAGACAGGACAGTCCCGATCAGCGTCCTCTTTTAAAATGCAGTGAGGCATACAGGAAGCGAAACCTTCAGTCGGTCTGCTCATCTGCCGGTTAGATCCTTGAGCCGTCAGCCATCCGCCGTTCGCCGTCATTAATTGCCATCGGCCTTTCGCCATCCGCCGTTCGCCGTCATTAATGGCCTTTGGCCTTTCGCCGTTCGCCATCCGCCGTTCCCTTACCATCTTCGGCTTGACGGAGCCTCGAAGCGAAGCTATGGTAATAGCCTTCGTTATGTAGTCGCAAACGGCCGAGACCGCCGCCGTGCAGCGGTGCACCCCTGATGGAATTTCTGCCATGCCGTCGCCGACACTCAAATCCGACGCCCTGCTGCTGCTCACCGCCACGATCTGGGGGTTTGCCTTCGTGGCGCAGCGACTGGGCATGGACTTTGTCGGGCCGTTTGCCTTCAACGGCATCCGGTTTGCGCTCGGCAGCCTGGTTCTGGTGCCTTTTATCCTGGTCCAGGGTCGCAGGATCGCGGCACCGGCTGGTCCCGGCAGCGTCAGCGGTGCAAAGAACATCCTGTGGGGCGGCTTGTCGGCCGGTGTAGTGCTGTTTGCCGGTGCCTCCCTGCAGCAGGTGGGTCTCGTGTACACGACCGCCGGCAATGCCGGGTTCATTACCGGGCTGTATGTCGTCATCGTCCCGGTCCTGGGCCTTTTCTTCCGGCAGCGATCCAACGCCGGCACGTGGATCGGCGTCCTGCTGGCGGCGGTCGGCCTCTATCTGCTGAGCATCACCGCCCGTTTCACGATTGCCGTCGGCGATCTTCTGGTGCTGATCGGCGCTTTCTTCTGGGCCGGGCATGTGCTGCTCATCGGCTGGTTGGCGCCGCGCATGGATTCGCTGAAACTGGCCGTCACCCAGTTCGCGCTCTGTTCCGCCCTGAGTCTGATGACGGCGGCCGTGGTCGAAACCACCACCGTGGCGGGCATCCTGCGCGCGGCGGTGCCGCTCCTCTATGGCGGCGTCCTGTCGGTGGGGGTGGCCTACACGCTGCAAGTAGTGGCCCAGCGTCATGCCCATCCGGCGCATGCGGCCATCCTGTTGAGCCTGGAAGCCGTTTTCGCCGCGATCGGCGGCTGGATCATCCTGGACGAGCGCCTGACGGCCCGCGGCTTTCTCGGTTGCACCCTGATGCTCTCCGGCATGCTCCTGTCGCAGCTCTGGGCCTTCGTGGTGCTCCCGGAAGCCAAGGTCCTGAAGGCCCTATCCACACGAACCACCCGGGAAGACGGCTCGCCTGTAAACCCGTGATGGACGGCATGCCCAACATAGACCGCGCTGAAATTCGCAAATTCGAGGCCCAGACCGCTTCCTGGTGGGACAAAAGGGGTAAATGCAAGGGGCTGCACGACATCAACCCGCTGCGGCTGGCCTACATTGACGGCCACGTGCCCTTGGCCGGTGCGCAGGTCATCGACGTGGGCTGCGGCGGCGGAATTCTCGCGGAAGGCATGGCCCGGCTGGGGGCCGAGGTCACCGGGATCGACGCCGGCGAAGCCCTCCTGAAGGCCGCGCGCGCGCATGCCGAAGCGGGCGGCCTGAAGATCGCCTATCGGCGAGCAACCGCCGAGGAGCTGGCGGACGCATCCCCCGGCGCCTACGATGCAGCCACCTGCATGGAGCTTCTGGAGCATGTGCCCGATCCGCCCTCGATCGTCCGGGCCTGCGGCCGACTGGTTAAGCCCGGTGGCGCCGTATTCTTCGCCACGCTCAACCGGACACTCAAATCGTTTCTGCTGGCCATCGTGGCGGCGGAATACATTCTGGGAATCGTCAAGAAGGGCACGCATGCCTATCACCGGTTTGTCAAACCGTCGGAACTCGACCGCTGGGCTGCCGATGCGGGACTGCGGCACCAGGACCTGACCGGTCTCTATTACAACCCGGTGCTCAAAAGGAAAAAACTGGGCGGCAGTCCGGCCGTGAATTATCTGATGCTTTTCAAGAAACCCGAATAACACCGGCAAAACCTCAACATGCGCCGCGGTGACAGACGCCACGCCGCTCTAAAGGGACATCACTCGCCATGAAAACACTCCCCCCGGGCTTCACGGCCCTGCCCATCCAGGACAACCACTTGTGCTTTGCGTGCGGGCCGGCCAATCCGGCGGGGCTCAAAATGCGGTTTTTTGCCAATCAGGATTCGGTCGTTTCGTGGCTGAGCGTCCCCGATCACCTGCGGGGCTGGAATACCCTGGTACACGGCGGGGTGACATCGACCATCCTGGACGAAATCATGAGCTGGGCCGCCATCCACCTGCTCAAGACGATCATTCTGACCAAGTCCATGCGGGTCGACTTCCGAAAACCGGTTTACATCGGCCAGCCCCTGCGGGCCGTCGGCCGGATCGTCGAAATCAAAAACGAGAGGGAGGCTATCCTGCAGGGGCTGCTCTACGGCCCCGAAGACGAGGTGTGCGCCGAGGCACGCGGCGTTTTCGCCCTTCTCAAGCCGAAAGTGGCCCGCAAGCTCGGCATCGTCGACGAACAGGCCCTGCGGGACCTGCTGCCGGAAAGCGCAAGCTGATGCGGCCAACGCCGGCGCCGGCCGGAAGCCTGTTTACCCCTAACATCGAGGAGGCACGACCATGGGTGGGTCTAATTTCCTGAAGGCCGCCGAAAAGTTTGAAATTCAGGCCTACAAACGTCCGAAAAATCCAAAGGAATTGAGAAAAACCCACGTGGCTTTCACCGGATCGCCCCAGAAGCACCCTTACGACGATCACCGGGTGGTCCTGGTCCTGGACCCTTGCAGCACCAACACGATCTTCTGTGAATTCATGAAAAAAAATATTTCGTATGTCGAGGAGTTGCCGAATGTCGTCAGTCTGGACGGCGATGCGGTGTTGATGGTGCGGATCTGGGTCGAGAAAGGGAGCATCGCCGTGCGCAGCTCGGCTTTCATCGTCGAGGACACCATGGCTTTCTGAGTGATTTAGTGACCTGAAGAAGCCTTTTTAGAAACCCGAACCTGCCGGCCAGCCCCTTCTACGACATGGATGAGAAGATCACAGAAATCCTGGAAGACCTGTTTTTTATCGAGCGCGGGTACCTGAATGCCAACCATTTTGTCTATCGCGGCCCCCCACCCGTTCTGATCGACACCGCCTACAAGGGCGATATCGATACCACCCGCCGAATCTATGCCCATCTGGGCATAGATATCTCCGCGGTGCGCACGATTGTCACGACCCACTGCCACTGCGACCACATCGGCGGAAACCACCTGGTCCAGCAGGCCTCGGGGTGCGCTATCGTACTCCATGAAATCGGCAAAATCTTCATCGACACCCGCGACGACTGGTCGACCTGGTGGCGATACTACGGCCAGGCGGCCGATTTCTTCACACCCTCGGCCGCACTCGCCGACGGTGACGTCATCTATGTCGGCCCCCATCGTTTCGAGGTGTTGCACACGCCCGGACATGCCGCCGACGGCATCGTTCTCTACCAGCGCGAAAACGGCCTCCTGCTATCCTCCGACACGCTGTGGGAGAATGATCTGGCCGTTCACACGGTCCGCGTGGAGGGCAGCGCCGCAGCTTACACCACGAGAAAATCTCTGCAGCGGCTGGCCCGACTGGAAGTCAAAACCGTTTATCCGGGCCATGGGCCCTTTTTCAACGATTTTTACGGAGCGATAGATCGCAGCCTCGAGCGCGTGGCCGGTTACCTGGGTGATCCTCGAAAAGCGGGGCAGGACGTTCTCAAGAAACTCATCGTTTACACCCTGCTGATGAAAAAAACAGTCGCAACCGAGCGTTTTTTTGACTTCCTGATGGAGACGATTTGGTTCAAGGAGACAATCGATCTTTACTTCGAGGGGGCCTACCGCCAAAAATACGAGGAGATCATCGCCGATTTTTTGAAGAAAGGAATCATCATCCGGCGCGGGGACCGGTTACACACGACCGTGGTTCCCTGACCCCCCGCCCCTTCGGTTTTCCTCAGTCGCCAAGTCGCTGCCGCAGGGAATCGCCGGATTTTTCCAGCAGCACCTTTTTCCCGCTCGTGAAATCGGGTATGTCCAGAAACGGCACATCGATGATTTGAAACCATTCGAGAAAAAGTAGCGCCACCAGGACGCACACCGCATAACCGAAATATCTGGCCATTGTCAGCCCCCCCTTGTTTCCCTTCAGCCCGGAGATCGACCGGATTCAGCATTCCCTGATTTTACCACCTTTTGCCGATCCTCTCAATCAGCCCGCCGGCCGCTGCAAAATGACCGGTGCCGGACCATAGCGCCGCGGCGCCTCTGACGCCTAAAACATATAGGGTTTTTAATTTGTTGAATTTTATGATAAAATAGAGTCTACTGA
>JBAPSB010000340.1:0-18272 GCA_049281435.1 Desulfobacterales bacterium | reverse complement strand
GACATATACAGCCTCCTCCCTCTATCCTTGCCAATATCTTTATCTTAAAGCCTATAAAACGGTCGCTTAAAACGATCTATCGCCGGTTTTTTTCCGATCGAATCTGGTCGATGTCCTGGACCATCACCTGAACCACCCGTATGATCATCATCGCGCCCATCAGCGGCAGCACGGCGTAGAGATAGACGAGCGGAATCTGCAGGATGATCGTCTTCTGGTGGGTGCGGACCTGTAAGGCCGCCATCAACCAGCCGTAATAAATCATCAGGGCGCCGAAGATCAATATGGTGAAATTGCTGAACAGGCTCAGCGCGTTCTTCAGTTTGGGAAGCAGTTGCACCGAGGCATCGATCTTGATCATCGACCGGTTCTTGACAGCGGCGCTGCAGCCGATGAAGGTGGTATCGATGATGACCACGCGCACCAGTTCTTCGGACCAGGCCAGAGAATGATTGAACCCATAGCGCAAGACCACGTTGACAAATAGCGACCCGAGGGCCACCATGACGGTGATAAACAGGGTCCACTCTTCGAAAAAAGTGAGAACCTTGTCCAGGAAGCCCAAAAGCTTTCGAAACATAAAAAGATTCCCCCCAGCCTGTCATCCATCATGAAAAGGGGCCCTGGTCGCGCCAGAGCCCCTTCTGAGTTTGCAGAATGCCCGTTTTTTCTAAAAAAAACGGCTTATTTTCCACTGCCGATGTAGGCTTGAACTTCCTGCAGATAATCGGCCGGCCGGTAGGTGTCACCCGGAAAAAGTTTATTGATCTCCGGCGCGAATTCCTTGTAAACAGTTTTGGCTTCCGTCTTGAGGGTGTTCATGTCGGTGTCGGAGAGTTTGAAAAATTCGATGCCGTCCGCCTTGGCCTTGGCGATTTCATCGGTTTCCTGCTGCTTGGTTTCCTCGCGGATCTTAGCACAAACGTCGTGGACGGTGGCCGTGAAGGTCTTTTGGAGATCCGGCGGCAGGCTCTCGAACCAGGCCTTGTTGAAGATCCAGATGAACAGGCCCTGGGCGTAGTTCACCTGCGTGAAATACTTGGCCACCTCGAATTTCTTGGTGATGTTGCAGACCATCGGGGTGTGGTCGAGGCCGTCGATGACACCCTGCTTGAGGGCCACCGGCACATCCGGCCAGGGCATCACCACCGCGTTGAGCCCCCAGGCCTTGTAGGTCAACTGGTTGACCGCGGCCTCGGCGATACGGAACTTGATCTTTTTCGCATCCTGGAGCGACTTCACCGGGGTGGTAGTGGCCCAGCCGTAATTGCCATAGCCGGTGATGTCCAGCCCCATGATGCCCTGGTGGTCCATGGCGTTCATGAAATGATCGAAAAGCTTGCCGCTGTTGACAAACTTGTCGAGCTTGTCGAAAGAATCGATGACAAACGGCAGGTTGACCACGCCGAAGCGCGGCCCGAGGTTGGTCGATGCCACCGAGCTGACGCCCATGCCCTGAATGGCGCCCATCTGGAGTTGATTGAGGACCTCGACCTCGCCGCCCAGCATCGAAAAGGGCTTGAAATCCAGAAACATCTGCCCGTTGGTACGCTTCCACAACTCGTCCCGGATGGCAAACCCGGTATAGACGCCCTTTATAACCGGGTGAGAAACATTAGAGACCACCAGTTTGTATTTCGCCCCGGACGGATCGAAGGCCGGCTTCCAGGCATCCAGGGAAGGGCCGGCCGCCAGGGCCGGGCTGAAGCAGAGAACTAAACCGATGAAGCCGATGAGTACCGCAACCGAGATTTTTTTACCTGCCATCTACGCCTCCTTTGAGAGTCAATTCCTCCAGTTTCTAAACCCTATTCATTTCCCAAAGAACATTTATAAGCTATATTTCAGCTACAAGATTGTTTGTCAAGAAAAATTCGCCTTTAGCCTTTCGTTTTCCCGGTCCAGAACCCCTGCGGGTCGAATCGCCGCAGCATCTCCAATTCGTTGCGGGTGGGTGCCGGTGTGACGGCCAGGCTGTCAGTGGTCTGCAGCGGCCAACCGGTGTTCTCGCACACCTGCTCCACCGTGACGCCGGGATGAAGAGATGCCAGCCGCATGTCGCAGGTGACCGGGTCGAAGCGCAGGATGCCAAGGGTGGTGATCACGGTGGACGGCCCGCCCCGCGGCAACCCCACCGCTTCCCGCCAGCCGGCGCCGTCCCCGTAACCGGGCGAGGTGATGTAATCCACGCGATCGACAAACCGCCGCTTTTGATGAACCATGATGATGATGTGCCGCCGGGACAAACTGGCCAGGTCGCAGGCCCCGCCGCTGCCCGGCAGGCGGGTTTTGTCCCCGGCGACCGGACCGATGTAGCTGGTGTTCAGGTTCCCGAAACGGTCCAGCTGAGCCCCGCCGATAAAGCTCGCATCGACCTGTCCCTGCTGCAGCAGCCCCATGACATCGGCCGAATCGGTACAGCACCGGGCCCGAAACAGGTTCGGCAGATCGCCCATGGTGAGAATGGGGGCCGGGGCCGGGGTATCCCTGATGATCCCCAGTTCATAAATACCGACCGCATCGGGCGCATGCGTGCTTTTGGCCAGCAGAAACCCGAGCAACGGCAGCCGCATGCCGACAAAAATGACCTCCCCGTCCGCAATTTCCCGTGCCGCGGCCGTCACCATCAATTCAGCCGGAGTAAAATCGTCCGGCAGTGGGTTGGCATCAATCATTTATTCCAAGCTATTCTTGTCGTTAATGTATCCAGGTTCTGTGATTGGTTTTAAAAGTTTATTTCCGGGTCAGGATTGTCTTAGAACCTAAAACTTAAAACCAAATACCGTTTCCCCTCGTACCGCAAACCTCAGACCATACACCATAGACCATACACCTTTTACCTTCCGCTTTCCTTCCGCCTTTTGCCGTATGCCGTCCGCCGTCCGCCCTTCTGCCATCCGCCCTTCCGCCGCCCGCCTTTTGCCTTCTGCCTTTTGCCTTCTGCCTTTTGCCGTCTGCCTTTAGCCGTTTTTCAATACCCATAATCCACCGCTGCGGAGAACAGGTGTTGTTTAAGGGCCAGTTCCCGCCGGCGGTCTTCGCCCAGCAGTTGCAGGTAGTCGGTTGAATTCCGGACCTCGTCCACCCATCTTTTCAGCCAACCGCGGAAGCCTTCAATCGTCCGGCTGGACTGCCGATATTCGAGAAACGCACGGTGGTCCCGGTTGTAATGGCCCGGGGCCGGTGAGGGGTGCGCCCCCCATGGGGCGTGAACAACCGCGGCAACGCGAAACCCGGGCGTCACGACCCGGTTGGGATCGCTGTCGATGACGTCCGGAGCGACAATCTCCTCGGCGGTAATGATCACCGAGCGGCTGGCCAGACAGGCTTCACGGGTTATGCCCATGTTGCCCCACACGTGAGCATTGCCGTATTCATCAGACCGCTGCGCGTGAATGATGGCCACATCCGGCCTGATGGCCCGAACGGCGGTTAATTTTCGCCCGGTGAACGGACAGTCCATGGACATCAAGCTGGGGTTGGTCCGGTAGAGGTCGCTGCCGAGCGCCGTGGCGGTCGGCATGAACGGAATGCCCATTTTCCCGGCCGTCAGCCCGGTGACCAGGGTCAGGATGGAGTGGTCTTCCACGCGGATGTGCCCGGCCTCCACCGCACGCCTGAAATTGTAGCCCGAGCCGGTGATGACATTGCCGACCCAGGCCGCCCTGACCCTCTTCACGCAGCCGGCCCCGATAATCTGATCGAACAGGATGTCCGATATCGGACCGATGAGGGTCAAGTCACGCTTGCGCTGGCGGATGATTTCATGACCGGCGGCAAAGGGAATCAAAATTTCCTGGGCGGTCCCCAGGGCGAGGGCGGCGCCATCGGGCACCAGTGATGAAACGGCCTCGGGCAGGCGGGTTAATTTGGAAGCCGGCATGTCGACACGCTTTCTTTCGATGATGTGAAGGACAGGCGTGATGCCTTCAATGAATGAATTCAAGGCCGATGTCAAGAACCGCCGTATTGCGGAAACGGCTGCAGTTCAAGGACCGGCGGCGGCCGGTTTACGTTTTTAGGCCGCTATGGTATAATTTATAGACATTTATCCGGCGCGATGGCGCCACGAAGACCGAAAAATCTGAACAGATGAACGTCGAACATCGAACGTTCAACATCGAATGGTGAATAAGGAAAATTGTTATTTTAACAATCGGCTGATGAAGCGAAGCGACCACCTTATCCGACGTTCAGCGTTCGATTTTCTATGTTGGATGTTCTCTTCAAAATTCTGTTTCCGTGTTAATAATTCGGTGACCCGCCCAGATAGAAGACCGGCGTTGGCAAACCGACCGGAAATTAACCCAGAAGCACACCGGCGCATATGACACCTGCCGAAGAAGAACAGATACGATCGCTGAACGAGGTTTTCGACCGCGAGGTCACGATCGTCGTGCGGCTGTCGGGTGATCCGCGCAGCGGAGAGATCGAAAAATTCGGCGATCTTCTCGCACGACTGGTGGCAAAAATAAAGATCCGTCACGAAGAGGCGCCCCGCGCGAGCCTGCCGGCCCTTCTCCTCGGCCCGCAGCTGGCATATTGCGGCATCCCCTCAGACAATGAATTGCCACCGTTTATCGAAGCGCTCGCCGGCCTGAAGACGATCCCCGATGTGGAAAAAGCGATCATCAGCCGCTTGCAGAACATCCGGACGCCGGCAGCGCTGACGCTCTACATCGCCCCGACGTGCACGTTCTGCCCGACCGCGGTGCGCCGTGTGCTTCCGCTGCCGTTGGCCGTCGCCGGACTGCGGCTGGAGATCGTCGATGGCGTTCTTTTCAGGGAAGCGGCCGAAAAAAACAAGGTGCGCTCCGTTCCCACCCTGATTCTCGACGGTCAGTACCGCTGGACCGGCGCGGTGTCCCTGCTTCAAATCTGCGAAGCGGTCGAAAACCGCGATCCGGGCAAGCTCGACCAGGCGGCGCTGCAAGCCCTCGTAACGGCGGGCGGCGCCCATGACCTGGCGCGGATGATGCTCGACTGCGGGCGTGTCTTCCCGGCTTTTGTCGAGCTGCTGATCGAGGAGAACTTTACCGTCCGCCTGGCGGCCATGGTCACGATGGAAGAGCTGGCCGCCGAGAACCTTTCTCTCGCGCAGCAGGTGGTCGCTCCCCTGTGGGAACGGTATCCCCGGGCCGTGGCGACGGTAAAAGGTGACATCCTGTATATTCTCGGCGAACTCAAATCGTCCCGCAGCCGGACCCGTCTTCAGTCGGTGCTGGCCACCGAACAGAATCCGGAGGTCATAGAGGCCGCCCGCGAAGCGATAGAAAAAATAGACAATTCATGACTGACCTGACATCCATTATCGACATTTGGCAGCACAACGAGAAAATTGCGCGGCGTTTCTTCGAAATCGAAAAACGAGTCCTGACGATCCTGAACTACACCGATCTTTTCGAGGTCCTGCTGGCCGAAATCCGCCAGAAATTCAGGGTGCCCTACGCCTGGATGACGCTGATCGAAAAAAGTGACATCAGCGATTTCATCCAGCAGATCGAATCCTCGGACCGGCTCAAGGCCCGCTTGAACCTGATCGCCAAAGACGTCTTCGAGCAGCTCGTCGGATCGCTAATGACCCCGCTGCTGGTCAACCGGGACCTGAAACCCTACGAACGCCTGCTGCCGCAGAGTTGCAATTTTACCGTTCAATCGATGGCCATCGCTCCGATTTCGCTGGACGGCAAAATTATCGGCAGCTTGAACCAGGCCGACATCTCACGCCGCCGGTTCCACCCGGGCATGGACACGAGCCTGCTCGAGCAGCTGGCCGTCAAGGTGTCGCTGTGCCTGTCCAACGTGACCGCCCATGAAAAATTGCGGTTCCTGGCCTATCACGATCCGCTGACAGGCCTGCTCAACCGGCGCGTCATGGAATCGGTTTTAGCGCGCGAATTCGCAAGATCCCAGCGCTATCCGCGGTTTCTGGCGTTGGTATTTCTGGACCTGGATCACTTCAAAGACGTCAATGACCGCCACGGTCACGATCGGGGCGATGAATTGCTCGTTTATTTTGCCAAGGGCCTCGCCCGGATGAGCCGCGCCACGGATATCGTGGCCCGCTACGCCGGGGACGAGTTTGTCATCATCCTTCCCGAAACCACCAAAGAGAGCGCGGCGCAGTTGATGCGCCGCGTATGCGCGCACTTCTCCGAGCACCCCCTGGAATCGGGAGCGACGCGGTTGCCGATCTCGATCAGCTTCGGCATCGCCTCGGCGAACGACGACGGCGTCTTCGATCCCGAATCGCTGTTGAAAAAAGCGGACACCGCCCTCTACGAAGCCAAGAATTCCCGCACCGACCGCGTCCACCTTGCACCGGATACCTTTTCAGGGGATCAGGACCTCAGCACCCGACGATAACGAAACTCCGATTGGCAACCACCGCCGTGCCCCCGCAAAGGGCCTTTGAAAGACCGTTTACCGCGCCCACCGGGCGCCGCGTATCTTGACCGTCGAATGGTGACCGGGCGCCGGATAAAAAAAAGCCCTGTTTTCTTCAAACAGGGCTTGGGGTTCGGGCAGTGTCGAAAAGTCTCCGGCAACAGCGGCCGGGCCGGGTTTTTTATTTCTTGTCCGCCTCCGGCGGCTGACTCTCGCCGGATGACGGCGGTGCGGCCGGCGCCTCCGCGGCGTCTTCAATCTCCGCTGTCTCGGCGGCCGCCGGGAGTTCCGCCGTTTCATCGGCCGGGGCCGCGATGCTCTCCTCGGGCTCGGCTTCCATCGGGGGAGCTTCCGCGGCCGGCGCCGGTTCTGCCTGGGCGTCAGCCTTATTCTCAGCGGCGACCGCTTTCTCGGTCACGGTTTTATCCGCAGGAACGGTCGCACCGGTCTTGCCTGTTTTCTTCTTCTTCGTCTTCGCGGCGTCGAGGGCGGGCGCCACGAGTTCGATAATCGACACGGCGGCGGCATCGCCGACTCTGCGGCCGATCTTGATCACGCGCGTGTATCCACCCGCAACGTCGCTAAACCGGCTCTGGGCCTCTTCAAACAGCTTGTGCACCACGTTTTTTTCCCTGACGATGGCCAGCGCCAGCCGCCGGGCGTGCAGATCCCCGCGCTTGGCCAGGGTGACGATATGGTCGGCCCAGCGCCTGAGTTCCTTGGCCTTGGCATCGGTGGTTCGGATGCGTTGGTGTTTGAACAGGGAGGTCACCATGTTCCTGAACATGGCATCTCTGTGACTGGCGGTGCGGCTCAATTTAAGCCCGGTTTTACGGTGTCTCATGGGGACCGTCTACTCCTCTTCTTCCGTTATTTCTTCGGGTGGCATGAACCCGTCCAGTTTCATTCCTAACGAAAGCCCCATGTCGACCAGAACTTCCTTGATTTCGTTCAGCGACTTGCGCCCGAAGTTTTTGGTCTTCAGCATCTCGGCTTCCGTTTTGGACACCAGTTGATAGATTTTGTGGATATCGGCGTTTTTGAGGCAGTTCGCGCTGCGTACGGAAAGCTCGAGTTCGTCGACCGTGCGGTAGAGGTTGTCATTCCAACGCGGCTTTTCGTCACCGTCGGCATCGAGGTCGAGACTCGGCTCCTGATTCTCGTCGAAATTGATGAAAATCGACATCTGGTCCTTCAGGATTTTGGCGGCGTAGGCCACGCAGTTCTCCGGTTGAATACTGCCGTCGGTCCATACTTCCAGCGTCAGTTTGTCATAGTCGGTCTTTTGGCCGACACGGGCGTTGCCGACAACGTAGTTGACCCGTTTGACAGGTGAAAATACGGCATCAATCGGAATCGTTCCGATCGGCGCATCCTCGTCCTTGTTGTTTTCCGCCAGGGTGTAGCCTTTTCCGACCTTGACGGTCATGACCATATTGAGTTTGGCGTCCACGCCGAGAGTGGCGATATGGTGATTCGAATTCAGAATTTCGCACTTGCCGCCATCGCTGAGAATATCACCGGCCGTGACCTTCTTTTCGCCGTCGGCCTCGATTCTGACGGTGTGGGGCCCGGCATCGTTCACTTTTAAACGGACCTCTTTGAGATTCAAAATGATTTCGGAAACGTCTTCGAGAACGCCCGGCACGACGCTGAACTCATGCATCACGCCGTCGATTTTCACGGAGGTAATGGCGGCGCCGTGCAGGGACGACAAAATGACCCGCCGCATCGCATTGCCGATCGTGATTCCGAACCCTCTCTCAAGCGGCTCACAAACGAACTTGCCATACGAAGGCTTGCTGGTAACCTGAACCTTGTCCGGCTTGAACATATCGCGCCAGTTTACATACATAAGTTCATTCGGTGACATTTTTTTGAATCTCCAGCCTTTTTTTGAGGTGTTGGTATCATTATGTATGAATTTTGGAATACCAAGCCCGATTTCATCTGTCCTTCGCAGATCCGCTCCAAAATCTCGCCGGCGACGCTTACTTGGAATAGAGTTCGACGATGAGCTGTTCCTGAATCGGCATCGTCAGGTCCTCGCGTGTCGGAAAATTTTTGACGACCCCTTTCAAATTTTCCTTTTCCAATTCCAGCCACTGGGGAATCCCCCGCCGCACCACGCCGTCCATCGAATCGGATATCGCCTGAACCGTGCGGCTTTTTTCACGCACCTCGACGACGTCGCCGACTTTGACGAGATAAGAGGGGATGTCGACTTTTTTGCCGTTGACAAGAAAGTGATTGTGCCGGACGAAATGCCGCCCCTGCGAACGGGAGTTGACGAACCCCAGGCGATAGACGACATTGTCGAATCGCCGTTCGAGCGCGATCAGCAGGTTTGTCCCCGTCACGCCCTTCTGGCGTTCGGCGCGTACGAAAAACAGGTGGAACTGCTTTTCGGAAAGGCCGAACATCTTTTTTACTTTTTGCTTCTCCCTGAGCTGAATGCCGTAATCCGATATCTTGCGACCGCGACGTTGGCCATGTTCCCCGGGGGGGTAGCTGCGGCGGTCGAATGCGCATTTATCGGAGAAGCACCGATCGCCTTTAAGATAGAGTTTTAAATTCTCGCGCCGGCAGATCCGGCATACAGAGCCTGTGTAGCGTGCCAAGATGAATCCTCCTATATGGCTAATAAAAGGGTTTCCTGCTGCCGGAAGGCGGGAAGTGCGGAAATAACCGGCCCGGCGGCATGTGACCCATTCCAGCGGTCCTGGCGATCGACCGTTTAGACGCGGCGTCTCTTCGGCGGTCGGCAGCCGTTGTGGGGAATCGGCGTGACATCCTTGATCACGATGACGTTGAACCCGGTGGCCTGCAGCGACCGCAATGCCGATTCGCGGCCGGGGCCCGGCCCCTTGACAAACACCTCGACATTCTTCATGCCGTGCTCCATAGCCTTTTTGGCGGCATCCGAAGCCGCCATCTGGGCGGCAAAAGGCGTGCTTTTACGTGAGCCTTTGAATCCCTGGGCGCCGGCACTGGACCATGCCACCACGTTTCCGGTCGGATCGGTGATGGTGATAATCGTGTTGTTGAAGGTGGATTGAATGTGGACGACACCGTTCTGGATATTCTTTTTTTCTTTTTTTTTGGTACGGGTTCTCTTCGCCATGCAATGCGCCTCGTCAGTCTAAAAGTATTTTTCGGGCTGAAAATTATTTTTTCTTGGCGGCGCCCTTCTTTTTGACCGCCGCACGTTTGGGTCCCTTGCGCGTCCGCGCATTGGTGCTCGTGCGCTGTCCGCGGACGGGCAGCCCCTTACGGTGCCGCAAACCGCGATAGCAGCCAAGATCCATCAGCCGCTTGATATTCATGGCAACATCGGACCTGAGTTCGCCTTCGACCTTGTAGTCCCCGTCGATGACCTTTCTGATATCGTTGATTTGGGATTCCGTCAGGTCATCGCTTCTGGTGTTCGGATCGACGCCGGTTTTCGCCAAAATTTCGGTCGAGGTGCTTCGTCCGATCCCGTAGATGTAGGTCAACGCAATCTCAACCCGTTTTTGTTTCGGTAAATCGACTCCAGCAATTCTGGCCAAATCCTGCCTCCTCTATCCTTGCCGCTGTTTGTGGCGTTTATTTTCACAGATCACCCGAACGCTCCCTCTTCTGCGGATGATCTTGCATTTCGGGCAAATTCTCTTGACAGATGCTCTGACTTTCATTGAAACGCTCCTTGTCTCACGATAGATGCCGGCTCAACGCCGCCGATCATTTTTGCCGCCCGGAAGGGACTCAAACGGTCCGGGCCGTTTTTCATTTCGACCGATAGGTAATTCGTCCCCGGCTCAAATCATAGGGCGACAACTCGACGGTCACCCGATCACCGGGAAGGATTTTGATAAAATGCATCCTCATTTTGCCGGAGATGTGGGCCAGAACCTGGTGTTTGTTATCGAGTTCCACCTTGAACATCGCATTCGGCAGGGTCTCTAAAACCGTACCCTCGACTTTTATGGCTTCTTCCTTGGCCATTGACCCTCCCGTTATTGACCCACCCGCGACCGTTACCGGACCTCTGTTAGCGGCGTCCCTTGACCCTGGCACCCGACTTCTTTAAAAATCCCTCGTAATGGCGGCTGAGCATGTGTGATTCCATCTGGGCCACCGTGTCGATGGCCACGCCGACCACAATCAGAAGCGCCGTCCCGCCGAAATAAAACGGGACGTTGAAATGCGTGATAAGAATCGACGGCAGCACGCACACCGCCGATACGTACAGGGCGCCGCCCAAAGTGATCCGTGTCAGCACCTTGTCGATGTAATCGGCCGTCCGCTTGCCGGGCCGGATGCCGGGAATGTAGCCCCCCTGTTTTTTCATGTTGTCGGCCACATCCACAGGGTTGAACGTAACGGCGGTGTAAAAATAGCAGAAGAAGAAAATCAAGCCCACGAATAACAACTCGTAGACGACGTTGCCGGGCCGCAGGGCCGAGACGATATCCTGTATCCAGGGCACGGTGATGAAGCTGGCGATCGTTGCCGGAAACATCATGATCGAGGAGGCGAAAATCGGCGGAATAACCCCCGACATGTTGATCTTGAGCGGCAGGTGCGTGCTTTGACCGCCGTACATGCGCCGTCCGACCACGCGCTTGGCATATTGAACGGGAATGCGCCGCTGCCCCTGCTCGACGAAGATAATGACCGCGATCACGGCCACCATCAAAACCAGCAGGATGATGATCGGAAAAATGCTCATCGCCCCGGTCGACACCAGGCGGAAAGTGTTGCTCATGGCGGTGGGCATACGGGCGACGATGCCCGCAAAAATGATCAGCGAAATGCCGTTGCCGATGCCGCGCTCGGTAATCTGCTCGCCGAGCCACATGATAAAGGCCGTTCCGGCCGTCAGCGTCAGAACCGACATCAGCCGGAAGCCCCACCCCGGGCCGATGACGGCCCCCATCCGTTCGAGCCCGACACTGATGCCGAAGCCCTGGATGACGCTCAAGACCACCGTCCCGTAGCGGGTGTATTGGGTGATCTTCTTGCGTCCCTGCTCGCCTTCCTTCTTCAGTTGTTCCAGGTGCGGAATCACCACCGTCATCAACTGCAGAATGATCGAGGCACTGATGTAGGGCATGATGCCCAGGGCGAACACGGACAGTTTTTCGAGCGCACCGCCGGAAAACATGTTGAAGATCCCCAGGATCGTTCCTTTGGCGCGTGCGAAAATCTCCGCCAGGGCGACGCTGTCGATTCCCGGCACCGGTACGTGTACCCCCACCCGATAAACCACCAGCAGCGCCAGCGTGTACAGGATCCGGCGCTTGAGTTCGGGAATTTTAAATATGTTGCCAAAACCGCCGATCATAGGGATGAGACCTCTATCGTGCCGCCCGCCGATTCGATTTTCTGCCGGGCGCTCTGGCTGACCGTGTCGACCTTAACCGTCAGGGGGATGCTGATCTCGCCCCGGCCCAACAGCTTGATGCCGTCGCGTCGCCCTTTGACCAGGCCGGCCCGAACCAGGGCCGCCTCGTCGATGACGCTGCCGCTCTCCATTTTGGTCAGGTCGTCAATATTGACGATGGCGTAAATTTTCTTGAAGACATTTGTAAAACCGCGTTTCGGCAGCCGGCGGTGAATGGGCATCTGGCCGCCCTCGTAACCGGGCCGCACCCCGCCGCCCGAGCGGCTGTTCTGCCCTTTGGAACCCCGACCGGCCGTCTTGCCCCATCCGGAGCCGACACCGCGGCCCACGCGTTTGCGGGTCTTGCGGGCGCCAGGCGCCGGGGCCAGATCATTGAGCCTCATTGGTCACCTCCTCGGACGTCACGAGATGCGATACGGTAGCGACCATCCCCCTGATAGCCGGCGTGTCATTTCGCAAAACGCTTCGGTTGAGCTTGTTAAGACCCAGACCGCGCAGGACCCGCCGATGTTTCTCGGGCCTGCCGATCATACTCTTGACCATGGTGATCTTCAGTTTTCCTGCCATCGAACCAAACCCTTTTTTTTATACAGAAACAAACTCCGCACGCCCCCCCCGCGGCGGATGTGGCGTCCGCGGCTTAAAGATCTTCCACGCGGATGCCGCGGCGGCTGGCGACCCGTTCCCGGCTTTGAAGCTGTTCGAGACCGGCAATCGTGGCCTTGACGACATTGTGCGGATTGTGGGAGCCCATGCACTTGGTGAGGACGTTCTGGACGCCCGCCGCCTCGAGCACCGCCCGCACGGCACCGCCGGCAATGAGCCCGGTGCCCGCCGAGGCCGGTTTCAAAAGAACCTTGCCCGCACCGAACCTTCCGATGGTTTCGTAAGGCAGGGTCCCTTCCACCAGCGGCACTTCGATCATGTTCTTCTTGGCTTTCTCGACGCCTTTTCGAATCGCCTCGGGAACCTCGCCGGCCTTTCCCAGGCCGCATCCCACGCTGCCCTTGCCGTCGCCGACCACGACTATGGCGCTGAAGCTGAACCGGCGCCCGCCCTTGACGACCTTGGCAACCCGGTTGATGTGAACGACCTTGTCGATCAGCTGATAGTCATCTGTATTCTGTTTGTACAAGGACCCGCCTCCTTTATTGGCTGCAAAAGGGGATTTGCACTAAAATTCAAGCCCGCCTGCGCGGGCACCTTCCGAAACCGCCTTGACCCGGCCGTGATAAAGAAAGCCGTTGCGGTCGAACACGACCTGCTTGACACCCTTGGCGACGGCGCGTTCCGCGACGAGTTTGCCGATTCGATTGGCGACCTCGGATTTCCGGCCGCTTTCGGACCGCTCCTGCTCGGCCTTCTCGAGGCTGCAGGCCGCGGCCAGCGTCCGGCCACTCGTATCGTCGATCACCTGGGCATAGATATGCCGCGCACTTCGAAATACCGTCAGGCGGGGCCGCTCGGGCGTGCCGAGAATTTTCTTCCTGATTCTCTTTTTCCGTTTCAGCCGGGCTTCTTTTTTTAAATTCAACGAACCCATCGTCTCAATTCCTGAATAGGGTGGTAGCCGCCGGCGCGTGATACCGTGAGGAACCCGATTCCTCGACCCGGAGCGCTCATTTACTTCGTTCCGGTCTTGCCGGCCTTGCGGCGGATGTATTCTTCGGCGAACTTGATGCCTTTGCCCTTGTAGGGCTCGGGCGGGCGCAAGCGTCTGATCGACGCGGCGGTCTGCCCGAGCAACTCCTTGTCAATTCCCTCGAGCTTGATTATATTGTTGCGTTCGACGGCGGCCGAAATGCCGTCGGGCAGTGAAAAATTGATGGGATGCGAGTATCCCAGCATGAGGATGAGGCTTTGCCCCTTGACCTCGGCGCGGTATCCGATGCCGTTGATTTCGAGCACGCGGGCAAATCCGCTGTCGACCCCGGTGACCATGTTCATCACCAGGCTGCGCGTCAGGCCTTGCAGGGCCTGGCTGGTCTTGTCGGATTGCAGCGGCTCCACCGACAGCACGCCGTCCTGCACTTTGATGGTCACCGCCGGATGAATCGGTCGGCTCAGTTTGCCCTTCTGCCCCTGAACTGACAACTCTCCGCCTTCATACGTGACCTTGACTTTTGCGGGTATCGCAATGGGTTTTTTACCGACTCGCGACATGTATCGACTCCTTCTTCCTGTTCACCGCCGGCGACAGCCGGGCACCGAACCTTGACCGCTCGAACGCCAAACGGGGGCTACCAGAGATTGCAGATGTGTTCACCGCCGATTTTTTCGGACCGGGCCCGTTTATCGGTCATGACGCCCTTGGAGGTGGACAAAATCGCGACCCCCATCCCGTTCATGACCGATTTGATATTGTCGCTGTTCAGGTACACGCGCCGGCTCGGCTTACTGATGCGTTTGAGGCCGTAAATGACGCTCTCCTGGTCGGGTCCGTACTTGAGGTAAACCCGCAGGATACCCTGTTTGCCGTCCTTGATGAACTTGTAGTTCCGGATGAACCCTTCTTCCTTCATGATTTTGGCCAATTCGGTCTTGAGGTTCGAACCGGGGATATCGACACTGTTGAATCTGGCCTTGGCCGCATTCCTGATGCGTGTCAGCATGTCGGCAATCGGATCGCTCATCGTCATGGTATAATCTCCGCAACACCCATTGAATTCACCTGGTGACTCGT
This sequence comes from Desulfobacterales bacterium, assembly GCA_049281435.1. Classification (GTDB taxonomy): domain Bacteria; phylum Desulfobacterota; class Desulfobacteria; order Desulfobacterales; family SG8-13; genus JARFQH01. The sequence continues at coordinate 3,813 of JBAPSB010000340.1, read as the reverse complement.
TGTTCCAAATTAATGTGGTTATTTTCGCCGCGCGGGTGCCGAGCGCCATTTTGGGGCGGACAAACCGCCGCGCGAAACAGCAGAATCGCCGTTACCAGCTCGACTTGATGACGCCCGGCAGTTTTCCCTGGGATGCAAAATTACGAAAACAAATCCGGCAGAGGCCGAACTTGCGGATGTAGGCCCGCGGCCTACCGCAAATCGGGCAGCGGTTGTATGCCCTGACCTCGAACTTCGGTTTGCGCGAGGCTTTTATTTTGAGCGACGTCTTGGCCAAACCATCCTCCTTTTAAAACAGTTTCCGAAACCCACAAAAGTTAATTCCGGAAGGGTATGCCTAACAGCCGGAGCAACTCCCGGCCTTCGTCGTCGGTCTTGGCGCTGGTGACGATCGACACGTTCAACCCTTTTATCTTATCAATTTTGTCGTAATCGATCTCCGGAAATATCAGCTGCTCCTTGACGCCGAGGCTGTAATTGCCGAAGCCGTCCATGGCCTTTGTCGAAAGGCCGCGAAAATCACGCACCCGCGGCAAGGCAACATTCACCAGCTTGTTGAAAAAATCGTACATGCGCTCGTGGCGCAGGCTGACCATGCACCCGATCGGCATGCCGGTGCGCAGTTTGAAGGTGGCGATCGATCGCCGGGCACGGGTGACGACCGGACGCTGCCCGGCAATGGCCTGCAATTCTTCCACGGCCGAGTCGAGGATCTTGATATTGTGGATCGCTTCCCCCAACCCCATGTTCAGGGTGATCTTCTCGAGCTTGGGCACCTGCATCACATTGCGGTATTTGAAGGTCTCCATCAACTGGGGAACCACCGTTTCCACATAATATTCTTTGAGCTGGGACATTGCCTTCCTCCGCTTACTTGTCGATGATCTCGTCGCACTTGCTGCAGGCCCGCACCTTCTTGCCGTCATCGAGACGCTGCACTTTAATGCGGGTCGGCGTCATGCACTTGCCGCACATGAGCATCAGGTTCGACCAGTGGATCGGGGCCTCGCCTTCGATGATGCCGCCCTGCCGGTTCTGCGCGGAGGGTTTGGCGTGCCGTTTGACCATATTGACGTTTTCGACCAGCACCCTGTTCTTCTTGCGGATCACCTTCAGGACCTTGCCGATCTTGCCCTTGTCCTTGCCGGCAATGACTTTGACCTTGTCGTCTTTTTTTAATCTGATCTTGCTGGTATTCATCGGTGACATCTCCACCTGGCGGCGCCCTGTTTTAAATGACTTCCGGGGCCAGCGAAATAATCTTCATGAATTTCTTTGCTCGCAATTCTCTTGCCACCGGTCCGAATATACGGGTACCGATCGGTTCCCTGCTCGCCGATATGAGCACGGCCGAATTATCGTCAAAGCGGATGAAGGACCCGTCCGGCCGCCTGATCTCCTTCTTGGTCCGCACCACCACGGCTTTCAGGACGTCTCCTTTTTTGACCTTTGCGTTCGGAATGGCTTCCTTGACCGTTACGACGATGATATCGCCGATCCGGGCATAGCGCAGGCGGGTGCCTCCCAGAACTTTGATGCAGCTCAGCACCTTTGCCCCGGAATTATCCGCCACCGTCAGTCTCGTTTCTGTCTGAATCATTGCTCTCGAATCCCTTTAACGTCAAACGGCCTTTTCCAGGATCTGGCTGACCTGCCACCGCTTGGCTTTGCTGAGCGGCCGGGACTCGGTGATCAGGACCTTGTCCCCGATCCGGCACGAATTTTCGGCATCATGGGCAGAAAACCTGGCGCGGCGCCGGATATACTTATCGTACAGCCGGTGTTTGACCAGTCTTTCGGCCTGGACCACGACGGTCTTGTCCATCTTGTCACTGACAACGGTACCGATCATTTGTCTTTTTATTCCGCGTTTTTTCATGGCAGCATTAACAACTTATCTCTAAAATTAATGGGGGGGAGCACTAACTGGCTTCGGTTTCAAGTGCTGACAATTCTTCTTCCCGGATGATGGTCTGCACCCGGGCCACATCCCGTTTGATCTGTTTGAGACGCTGTGGGTTTTCCAGCTGACCGGTCGCATGTTGAAAGCGAAGATTGAACAACTCCTGCTTCAGTTCGACCAGTTTCCGCTGCCGCTCTTCCTGGCTCAATGCCTTGACCTCACCGGCTTTCACGATACGACGCTCCTTTCCACAAATTTCGTTTTGATCGAAAGCTTGTGGGCCGCGAGCCGGAAAGCCTCCTCGGCGATCTCGCGCGAGACGCCTTCCATTTCGTAGAGTATACGGCCGGGCCGCACGACCGCCACCCAGCCTTCAGGGGCCCCCTTGCCTTTGCCCATGCGGACTTCGGCCGGTTTCTTGGTTATAGGCTTGTCGGGAAATACGCGGATCCAGATCCGGGCGCCTCTTTTGACGTGGCGGGTCATGGCGATTCGGGCGGCTTCGATCTGCCGGGCGGAAACCCAACCGCAGTCGACGGCCTGCAGGCCAAACTGCCCGAAGTTCAGACGGCTGCCTCTGCGGGAGAGGCCCGTCATCCGGCCTCTTTGCTGTTTCCTGAATTTTACCTTCTTGGGGCTGAGCATGGGTACTTACTCCTGTGCCGGCCTGGTTGTCGGTGTTGTGCCGTTCAGCGACGGGTTTAAGGCCGGGCCTTTCGTAAAACGCCTGCGGCCGCTCCGCCGGCTTGCTTACTGATTCTCGTAATCCACCTTGTCCTTCTTGAGGATCTCACCCTTGAATATAAAGACCTTGACACCGATGGCACCATAGGTGGTGCGGGCTTCCGTAAAACCGTAATCGATATCGGCCCGCAGGGTATGCAGGGGCACGCGACCCTCCCGGTACCATTCGCGCCGGGCCATTTCGGCCCCCCCCAGCCGTCCGCCGCAGATGACCTTGACCCCCTGGGCCCCGAAGCGCATGGCGGACGAAACGCCGCGTTTCATGGCCCGCCTGAAAGCCACCCGCCGTTCGATCTGCAGCGCGATGTTTTCAGCCACGAGTTGCGCTTCGATTTCGGGTTTCCTGATTTCCTGAATGTCGATCAGGACTTCATGCGTCACCATTTTTTCGATGTCCTGCTTGAGCAGCGAGATTTCCGAGCCCTTCTTGCCGATTACGATGCCCGGCCGGGAAGTAAAGATTCTGAGCCTGATCCGCTTGGATGATCGTTCTATTTCGATCCTGGAGACGCCGGCGTGAAACAGCTTCTTTTTGATGAAGCGCCTGATTTTAAAATCTTCCAGAATATAATCGGCGTAATTCTTGTCCGCGTACCAGCGCGACTCCCAAGTTTTGACGATCCCTAATCTCAATCCGATTGGATTTACTTTCTGGCCCAAGCTCTCTCCTCCTCCGGCCTATTGCAGCGACTGCTCAGCCAGGATGACGGTGATGTGACTGGTTCTCTTCAAAATTCGGGCACCACGCCCGCGCGCCCGCGCCCGAAAGCGCTTCAATGTGGGTCCCTGGTCGGCGGTGATATTGCTGACCACCAGGGTGTCGACATCGATATCGGCGTTCTGGTTCGCGTTGGCAACGGCACTGCGCATGGTCTTCTCGACCAGCCCGGCCGCCTTCATCGGCATGAACTTGAGGGTATTCAGAGCCAATTCCACCGGTTTGCCCTTGACCGCATCGACCAAAAAGCGAACCTTCTGGGGAGAAATACGGACATGTCTCGTAACAGCTCTAACCTCCATGGTGCGACGCTTCCTTATAGTTTTGACAGTTTATCGGCAGTGTTCGGAATCCGTGGCAAACGAGGCTCGCAAAGACTCGCCGGCGCCCTATTTCAATGACGATTTCTTGGAACCCGCATGGCCGTAAAACGTGCGCGTCGGAGAGA
>JBAPSB010000339.1:0-23474 GCA_049281435.1 Desulfobacterales bacterium | reverse complement strand
ATGTGGCCGACGGATCGTTCAAAATTCTGGTTCAAAAATTCACCGAACAATTCAAGCCCCATTTCGAGTTGGAATCCTTCAGGGTCACGATCGAAAAAGACAAGGACCTGCCCTGCAGCGCCCACGCCACAATCAAGATATCGGTGGACGGCCGCACGGAAATCACGGCGGCCGAGGGCCAAGGCCCCGTCAGCGCATTGGACAACGCCCTGCGCAAGGCGCTGGATCGCTTTTTCCCGGATTTGGACACCATGCGCCTGGTCGACTTCAAGGTCCGCGTCATCGACGGCCGGGACGGAACCGGCGCCAAGGTGCGGGTGTTTATCGAATCGCGCGACCACGAAGACATCTGGAGCACCATCGGGGTTTCCGAAGATATCATCGAGGCCAGCTGGCACGCATTGGCCGACAGCTTCCACTACAAGCTCGCCCGACAAAAAGAATCCAGCGCCGAAGATACCGCATCCCGCAACGCAGCCGCCGCCTGCCACCAAGCGGCGCTGCAAGGGATTTAAGCAAGGAGGAAAAATATGAACGACCCGAACCGCGTCATGATTTTCGATACCACCCTGAGGGACGGCGAACAATCGCCGGGCGCCAGCATGAACGCCGGCGAAAAGCTGCGGCTGGCGCTTCAGCTGGAGAAGCTGGGGGTAGACGTGCTCGAGGCCGGTTTCCCGGCCGCCTCCGAAGGCGACCTGGAAGCGGTGGCCCTGATCGCCGGCAAGCTGAAAAAGACCGAGGTGGCCGGCCTGGCCCGCACCTCACGATCCGACATCGACCGGGCCTGGCAGGCCGTGCGCCATGCCGCCAAGCCCCGCATCCACACCTTTATCGCCACCTCCGACATCCATCTCGAATACAAGTTGAAGATGTCGCGCGAGGCGGTCCTCGAGCGGGCGGTCGAGGCGGTCAAATACGCGACGTCCTTCACCGACAATGTCGAGTTTTCGGCCGAAGATGGTTCGCGCAGCGACCGGGATTACCTGTGCCGCGTTTTCGAAGCCGTCATCGCCGCCGGCGCCACCACCGTCAACCTGCCCGACACGGTCGGTTACGCCGTGCCGGAAGAGTTTTCCGATCTGGTGCGCTACATCATCGGCCACACGCCCAACATCGGCCGCGCCGTGCTGAGCGTTCACTGCCACAACGATCTCGGCCTGGCCACCGCCAACACCCTTGCGGCCATCGGCGCCGGTGCCCGGCAGGCCGAGGTGACCCTGAACGGCATCGGTGAGCGGGCCGGCAACACGTCGCTGGAGGAAGTGGTGATGGCCCTGCGCACCCGCCACAATTTCCTGCCGGTCGAAACCGGGATTAAATCCGAGCACATCTACCAGACCAGCCGCCTGGTGAGCATGATCACCGGCATCATCGTTCAGCCCAACAAGGCCATCGTGGGGGCCAATGCGTTCGCGCACGAGGCAGGAATCCACCAGGACGGTGTGCTGAAAAACCCCATGACCTACGAGATCATGCGGCCCGAGACCATCGGTTTGAGCGCCAACAAGCTCGTTTTAGGCAAGCACTCGGGCCGCCACGCTCTGCGGGACCATCTGAAGGACCTGGGCTATGATCTGGCAGACGAAGAGCTGGACCTGGTCTTCAAGAAGTTCAAGGAACTGGCCGACAAGAAAAAGCACGTCGTCGACGAAGACCTGGAAGTAATCATCACCGAAGGCATCCTGCGCACCAAGGACATCTTTCAGCTCGAATACCTCCATGTCACCTGCGGCACGACGGTGCTGCCGATGGCGAGCGTCAAACTGGCCATCAACGGCCGCAGCGTCCAGGGGGCCGGCTACGGCAACGGCCCGATCGATGCGGCTTTCAACACCATCGCCAAACTGACCGGCACCGCCTCGGAACTGCTGCGCTTCACCGTCGGCGCCCTGACCGGCGGCACGGACGCCCAGGGCGAGGTGACTGTGCGCCTGCGCGAAAACGGCCTGGTGTCGCTCGGCAAGGGCGCGGACCCGGACATCATCACCGCCAGCGCCAAGGCCTACGTCAACGGCTTGAACCGGCTGGAATACCTCAAGGCCAATCCGGTGATCGAGGCGACGGCGGTGGTGGTATAAGAAAGGCAACCGCTCCGGACCACTTGGCCGCGGTGTCATGACCGCGGCCGGTTCTGCTATCGCTTCTTCATCGCCTTTTCTATGAGCGACGGGAATATCCTGTTTAACAGCAACACGACCTTTGTCCGTCCGGGTGTAATTTCATATCGATCGGTCTCGATACCACGCAGGACTTTACCTGCCAGAATGTCCGGCGGCATTTTTCCGACATCAATTTCACGTCCTTTAGTCATTTCGGTATCCACGAGCGGCGTCAGCACCTCGAAGACTTTTATGGGGCTTTGCGCCAATTGATATCGCAGTGCTTTGGAAAAAGCATGCACGGCCGCTTTCGTAGCGCAATAGACGGGTGCGCTTCCTTTCGGTACGATGCCTAAAAAAGAGGAAATGTTGACAACGGCCGCAGTGGGTGACTTCTTTAAAACCGGCAGAAATCTATAGGTGAGATTAACCACCGCCGTGAAATTAGTGTCGACTTCCGCGCGTATCTTTGCATCGGCAGCGCATTCGGAAAGAAAATCATACCTGTATTGAACTCCCGCATTGTTGACCAGAATGTTTATATCGAGTTTTTCCGATGCACAATATTCCATCGCCGACCGAATGTCGTCGTCGCTCGTAACATCACAGCGAATCGCATGAATGCCCGGCACATCTTGCTTTACCTTTTCGATTTTATCCGGGTTGCGCCCGCAGATGACGACTCTATTGTTTCGATGAACGAAGGCCTGCGCAAGGGCGAGTCCGATACCCGAAGCGCCACCCGTGATAAACACCGTATTATTCGTCAATTGCATCAGCACGGCTTTCTATTTTTAAGGTTCACTTTAACTATTCGGATGATGTCTATAACAGCAATGCAGCACCGTGCTTGTGGCAATACGGATAGAACGATTTTTTAGATCTTTTGATATCACTCCTTCTACCGTCTATCGATAATTTTAATTTCGGTTTTTAGCTCCGGCAGTCTTTCCCTCCAGCACCTTTTGCAACGGTTTGACCATCTCGGTTTTCATCCGCTTGGTATAGATTTCTTTTCGAATCCAGGGTATCCGGGTCAGGAGCATCATCATCGAATTCGTCATTCGAGAGGTGACGTCTTTCTGTGGAAAATCGTACAACCCGTTCTTCTTGAAGAAATTGTGATCCGCCCGGAAGGGGAATCGCAACCGGCCGTATATGTCGTCGCGGATAACCTTCTTGCCGCCCACACCGAGGAAACCGGCGGGTTTGGCATAGCCGTCTTCGGCCGAACGGACAAGCTGTTTGGCCAGACTCAGCAAAAGGGCGTCGATCCTGGCCGAATCACCGCATTCATCGGTCACGAAGTCCACGATGCCGGCCTGCTGAACCTCAAAATAGCCTTCCAGAGCCTGCCTGAGGTTGGGAACCTGGCTCAAAGGCCCGGAGATAATGAACCCGAGTTGTTTGCCCCTCATCACCGGTACGTGGTTATTGAAGAAACTCCGATCAAAGAACAATTTCCAGCGCGAAGACAAATACCGGTCTCTTATCGATCCGGCTAAAACGAGTATATTGGTGCCCTTCACATTGGTATCGAAGAACTCGACGTAACCGTCCTTGTCACCGTATCGGCACCTGTTGTCGTATCCGCACTGGATGCAGCCCAGGCATCCGCCCTTGATATCGACCGCATTTAGATCGATGACCTCGAGGTCACCGGAAAAAGACCCGGTGAAGTACCGGAGCATCCGGCCCAGATTGGTCCCCTCCTCCGTCGAGTCCGTCAGAACCACGATTTTTTGGCCGCCGGCGCCGACCCTGCCCCCCACAACTCCGGGAACATACTCGAACGAGCCGTGAACCAAGGGCCTAAAGCTTCTCGATCTGGGAACGCTGTTTGCGATGGTGTCAAACAGATGCTCGGCGAACAGCGACAGCCGCTTCCTTTCCTTCTCCTCCAACAAGTCGTACATGGCCGCGGAGAACCCCCCGGCGTACTTCATGTCGAGGTCATCGCTGATCGCATTGATGTAATTGTGGGCAATGTGGTCATAGAAATGAATCGAGGTGCTCAGAGATGCCGCGTATTTGCCTTTGAAAGCGTCTTCGGCCCCTTTCTCGTGGATAAGCTCGATGAAGCGCTTGTAGTTGGAGGGCACCAGGAGGAAATACACCGGAAAAGCCCACAGCACACCGTCGGCGGACCTGACCTCATCGATGATTTCCCGAAAGGCATCATCCCTTTTTTCGATCGCCTCGATGCGCTGCGAGATGTTCAGGATTTTCAGGTCATGCCGCGCGAACTTCTGCTGGATAAAATAGACATACTGCATCGTGACGCTGACATCGCCCTTGGGGCTTCCGTTCAAGACAATTATTTTCATCGCAACCATCTCCCTTTTTGAGGCAGATATAGGCTTTAAGATAAAGGTTTTAACGAGGCCAGAGGGAGGCGGCTGTATTTGTCTTACGCCAACGACCGAAACCAGCAGTCAAAACCTTTATCTTAAAGCCCATATATTCATCAGTGCTCTCCCGGTTGGGGGACTTCGCTCTTGCCGACACCTGCCTCCCCGGTCTTGGCTTTGGCCCAGATAATGTCATTTTCATCGGCGGCAAGGCCCTTCTGCTCGCTGCCGCGACCGGCCTCGTACACCAGTTCCGTAAAAAGGGGAAAATGATCCGAGCCGAAAGCCGGCAGCCTGCGAATGTTGGACAGGGTGAAGTGATCGCTGTGAAACAGGTGGTCCAGCGGCCAGCGCATGAACCAATAACCGGCGTGAAAGGTGTTGAACATGCCGCGCCCCACCCGGGGATCGAGCAAGCCGCTTATTTTTTTAAATAACCTGGTCGTCTCGGACCAGGCTACATCGTTCAGGTCACCCGTCACGATGACCGGCGCCCGGGTTTCGGCGACGCTTCTCGCCACCATGATCAGCTCCGCGTCACGTTCGGAGGATTCTTTGCTTTGGCTTGGGCTGGGCGGCTTGGGGTGCAGAAAGTGCGCGCGGATCGCCTTGCCCGAGGGCAGGCGCACCAGCGCATGCATCGAGGGAATGCCGGGTTCCACCAGGTATTCGATGCGGCTGTCCTCTATCGTGAACCGCGAATATACGTGCATCCCGTAAAGGTTGTCGAGCGGACACTTAATCGTGAAGGGATACACCGGCTCCAGTTCATCCAGCCGCGCCTGCCACCAGTCGTCGGATTCGAGGGTGACCAGAATATCCGGCGTATTCTCCCGCACCAGTTCGATCAACGCCTCTGCATTGCGGTTGGTCGTTAAGACATTGGCGGTCATGATGCGGATCATCCGGCTCCGGTCCGCGCTGACCGCCGGCTTCACCTCGACCGGGAACAGCCGGGTGAACGGCATGATCCACCAGCCCTGGATGACCAGACATCCCAGGGTGACGGCGACCAGGCCCCAGGTTGCCATGCGCGATAAGTCCAGCCACAGGAGTTCCAACAGGAGCAGAAGCAGCCAAAGCAGGAAAAGCTGCAAACGTGGAAAGTCCATGGAACGAACCCACCATTCCTCGCGCCGCGACAAAGGCAGCAAGGTCAAGAGGGCGAGAATGGATGATGTCAGCAGGAAAGTGGCCAGAATCATGATGAACCAACCTCGTCTTACCGGACTCCCAACCAGTTTCGATCATATTGCCTTGCCGTTGATGTCTTAAAAAAAGGGAAACAATTCTGCAAAATCGAGAACGCCGCGTCGTCGAAAATTTTGCCGGTTTGCGAATAGATCATGCACCCAGTAGGTGGGGCGTCAGCACCATACATACAAATTCACTAAATCTGAAAACATATTTTTGGGTGCCAAAGATCAGTTCGATATTCAGGCAATGCCCGCGGCAAGGCTGATGGCTCCAGATCTTATATTTAAAATCAGTGTATCTTCTGATAGTTACGACCCCTGGCAGGTTGAATATCATACGGGTTACCTGGCATCGTTGGCGGTATCAACCGTTTTTACTTCATCACACCCGAGCGGCCCCGCATAATTATTTTTGCGTATTTCGGGTATTTTCGTATAATCGTCATAATTCGTTCACTTGGACACCCAAAGTGATTGAGACCGAAGGGAGGTCGAAAAACAGATCTATGCAAAATCTTACAAGCTCACAGAATCCGTTAGCCGGAAATTTTCCCCGGCTGCTCCAAAGCCCTTCAGGCCTCAGGATGGAAGTGAACGCCAATGGCTCCATCCGTCGCATGGACCATGGCGACATCCTCCTGAACCTTTTCCTCGGCACCGAGATCGAAGGCGGCCCCGCCAACCTCTACCTGCGCCGTCATGGAACATCGATTGACGCCGTGCCCCTTCTCGGGCCGCGGAGCCCCGCCACCATCCACCTGGATGAACGGGGCCTGAGCGCCAGCGGCCAATGGCATGGCATCCGCTTCTGCGTTGCGCTGGTTCTTGCGGAATCGACACCCGCCTGGTTCTGGCATTTACGGCTTGAAAACACCCGGTCCACCTCGCAGAAGCTGGATGTCATCTACGCCCAGGATCTCGCCCTGGCCCATTACGGCGCGGTTCGAATCAACACCTATTACACCAGCCATTACGTGGACCATACGCCTTTGTCCCATCCGGAACGCGGCTATGTTCTCGCGTCGCGCCAGAATTTCTCCATGGCCGGCCGGCATCCCTGGTGTGTTATCGGCGCCTTGGGCAAAGCGGTCGGACTGGCAAGCGATGCCCTCCAGTTTCACGGGCTTGCCTCCCGCGCCGGACAGGTGCCCGTGGGACTGGCCGAAGGGCTGGGCAGCGTTCGACGACAGCACGAGCACGCCATGGCCGTGATCCAGGATGCCCCGGTGCGACTGGGGCCGGGCGAAGTGGCCGAAAGGGGCTTCTTCGGCTGGTTCGAAGCCGACCATCCCGCGGCGACCTCTGCCGATGATCTTGTTTACGTCGATCGAGCCATGGGGTTGCCCGAATCGGCGCCGGTTCTTGGCACCTACGCGGCTCACGACCCGCAACCGCCGGTGAGTCTGTTCGCCTCCGCGCCCTTGTTAGACGCCCAGGACCTGACTGAAGCCGAAATCGCGGGTCTCTTCGGCACCGAACGGCGCGCGGTTGAAAGAGAGGATGGCAAAACGCTTTCCTTTTTCGCCGGCACGCACCGCCACGTGGTGTTGAAAGCTAAAGAGCTGAGCGTTCTGCGACCCCACATGCAGATCCTTAGAACCGGTCACCGTCTGGTTCCCGAGGAAGCGGCGCTGGCGTCCAACACCTGGATGGGTGGCGTATTCCACGCCATGGTGACCCAGGGCCACACCAGCATCAACCGCTTCCTTTCCGCAACCCACGGCTATCTGGGCCTGTTTCGAGGCAATGGGCTTCGTCTTTTCGTGGAAATGGCCGGCGGCTGGCACCTGCTGGACGTGCCTTCCGCCTTTGAGATGACCCCCGGGAGCAGCCGCTGGATTTACAAACATCCGGCCGGGCTCATCGACATCAGAAGCGCGGCCCCCGCCGATAGCCACGAATTGACCCTTGCAGCGAAGGTCTTATCGGGCACCCCTCTGCGCTTTTTCTTGTCATGGCATGTGGCCTTGAACGGCGATAACGGAAGCACGGCCGTGCCCGTCCGATACGTGCAGGATGAAGAAGGCGTGTTCGTTCAGCCAACCCCCGAATCCGATGTGGGTCGCCGCTTTCCGGAAGGCGGGTTCCGTATCGCGCCCTGTGACGGCACGGTCATGCAGCGGATTGGCGGAGACGAGATGCTGTTTGCAGACGGCATGTCCCGCAACCAGCCGTTTTTGTGCATGATCAGCGAGCCGGCCGTTTCCATCGGCTTCCGGATCAGGGGCTGTCTCGTCTCCGAGGGCCTGGAAACACCTGCAGATCAAAGCCATGCCCGATTCTGGACCGATATGACCGGAGACTTTCACCTCCACCCGCCAGGCGACTCTCCGCTGTCCCGTGCGGCGAAACAGTTTGCAGAGATCCTGCCCTGGTTTATCCAGAACACCCTGATCCATTATCTGGCCCCGCGGGGGCCGGAGCAATACACGGGCGGCGGCTGGGGCACGCGCGACACCGCTCAGGGGCCGTTGGAACTCCTGCTGGGCCTTGGTCGCCATGCGTCCGTGCGGGAAAACCTGATCCTTCTCTTCGAGGCCCAGAACCCCGATGGCGACTGGCCTCAGTGGTTCATGTTCTTCGACCGGGAGCGAAACATTCGGGCAGGGGATTCCCACGGCGACATCGTGTTCTGGCCTCTGCTGGCACTGGCGCAGTACCTGGTCGCCGCGGAAGACGCCAGCCTGCTTGACGAGATCGTGCCTTTCTTTCACCCGGAGGGAGAAAATCGGGCTGAAAAGGCCTCGCTCTGGCACCATGTCGAGCGCGCGTTGGTTGTCATCAACAACCGCGTCATCCCAGGCTCCAAGCTGGCAGCTTACGGCAATGGCGACTGGAATGACTCCATGCAGCCGGCCGATCCGACCATGCGCGAGAGACTGTGCAGCGCTTGGACCGTAACGCTGCACTATCAGACCCTCAACACGCTCGCGGCGGCCTTCGAGCGGCTGGGCCGCAACGAGAAGGCGCGCCGATTTGCGGCCGCGGCCCGCGAAGTGCACGATCAGTTTCAGCGTCATCTTCTGAAAGACGGGACCGTGACCGGGTTTGCCTATTTTCATGAGGACGGTCGCGTCGATTACCTCCTTCACCCGCGGGACAGCGCCACCGGCGTTTCCTACAGTCTGCTGCCGATGATCCATGCCATCATCAACGGCCTCCTGACCCCGGAGCAGACCCGGAAGCACCTGGACATCATCAAGACCCATCTGCTCGGTTCCGACGGCGCCCGGCTTTTCGATCGGCCCATAAAATACCGGGGCGGGCCCGAGAAGTATTTCCGGCGTGCGGAGAGCGCTTCATTTTTCGGCCGGGAAATCGGGCTCATGTATACCCACGCCCACTTGCGCTACGCGGAGGCCCTGGCGCACTATGGTGATGCCGAAGGGTTTTTCCTGGCCCTGTGCCAGGCCAACCCCATCGGCATCCGGTCAACCGTTCCCGCCGCAAGCCTGCGCCAGGCCAATTGCTACTACTCAAGCTCCGACGCTGCGGTTGCCGACCGGTACGAGGCTTTCCTGGAATATGACCGCGTGAAGAAGGGCGCCATCCCCCTTGACGGAGGATGGCGGGTTTACTCAAGCGGACCCGGCATCTGGACCAGGCTGATGCTGCAATCTTTTCTGGGTCTTCGGTGGGGACAATCCGCGCTGGTGATCGACCCGGTGATTCCAAAGGGTCTCAGCGGACTGCGGGTGGAGATGACACTGGGCGGAATCTCATTTGAAATGACCTATCACATCGAGGCCGCCGGCTGCGGCGTCAAAGCCTTAAGCCTGAATGGCGGCAAACTGTTTTTTGAACGGAGCGAAAATCCTTACCGCAGCGGAGCGGCCCGCGTCCCCATGGCCGCCGTGCGGGAGCGGATCGTCACGGGCGCCAATCGACTCGCCGTGCACTTGGGATAGTGTCTTGACTCTTTGAGGTGACTCGACTCTCTTGGGTTTCCGGTCAAACCGCGAGGTCGTAATTCTTTGCGAGGATTTGACCCGCTTCAACGGGAAAGTACGTCCAGAAACCATTTTTTTCCAGTTCCAGCACCCTGTCGTAGGGTTCCAGGTTGCCGCGGCCCTCTTGAAAGGTCACATAGCTGATGTCATGCCGCCTCAGCAGGCCCAGGACCCGCTTGACCTGGTCCGGGGCAAGGGTCGTGCTCGGCTTTTCCAGAAAGGCAAACCGCGGACCGGCCAGCAGGACGCGGGCAATCACCAGGAGTTGCTGCTCTGAAAGCGTCAGCACGCTTTCCCAGGTCTGGCGGGTGTTCAGGCCGCCCAAACGTTTGGGGATGGAATCGATTCCCAGGCTCCGCAACCCTTCGAAAACACGTATTTCCGGAAATTCGTTGTTGAGCAGGTCCTTCTCGCTTGGATGAGCATCTTCAGGCCAGGGCCGGATAAACAATTCGCGCAGTGAACCGGGGGGCAGATAAGGCCGCTCGGTCACAAAAAGGATTTTTTCCAATGAGGGCCGGACAATACGCCCGTCGCTCACATTCCAGAGCCCGGCCGTGGCGTGAAAAAGGGCCGATCTTGTCGAATCGTCCGACCCGCAGACCAAAACCTGCCTGCCATGGGGAATGGTAAGGGTCAGCTCCCTGACAAGGACCTGGTCGCGTCCCGGTGCGCGGAGGGTCACCCCTTTGTAAACCACCTTTTCATCGTTTTTGGGGCCCTGGCTGGCGGATACCTCAACGGCCTTCGCCTGGCTGTTGGCCTCTGTCAGCGAACTCAACCGGGCCAGAACGGCCGTAAAAGAGGAAATGGACTGAAACTGGGTGACGATCAGGGAAAACGCCCCGAGCAGATGGCCGAAAGCGATGGCCGACTGGGTGATGACACCGAACTGGACCTTCCCGTCGATGAAAAGCGGGGCGATGATCAGGGCTGGAATAATTTGAATCAGCCAGTTGTACCCAGTGGTGCAGAAATTTACGTTGCGGCTGGTTTTGATAATATTCAGGAAATTTCCGGTCAGGTCGCCCAGGTTGCGGATCAGCAATCTGATCAGGCGGCCTTCGCGCCGGCTGAGGGCGACCGACTCGGCGTTTGATCTCAGGTGGATCAATGCTGTCCGGAAATTGGCCTCCTTGTCCAGTTGATCGAAGTTCAACCTTACCAGCCGACGGCCGATGAAATAGGTCAGGCAGGTGCCGGCCGCCGCGTACAAAACGGAGACCAGGAAAAGCATGGGGCTGATGGACCAGAGCACCCCCGAGAAGGCGATAACCGTCAGGGTGCCATTGAGCAGCATGAGCACAAAGGAGATGGTGGTGGCAGTAAATGCGCGGATATCTTCGGCGATCCGCTGGTCGGGATTCTCGATCTCGCCGGCCATTTTGAGGCGGTAATAAACCCGTTTATTGGCATACGCGAGGATGGTCCGGCGCGTGGCCCATTCCCGCCACATCAGACCGAAGCGCTCCTCGGTATACCGGTAAAAGCTGCCGGTGAGCGTGGAGGCGGCAAACACGCCGATATAGACCAGTGCCATCATGATAAAACCGTGGCGGTCGCGGTCTTCGATGGCGGTCATGAAGTCGCGGCCCACATAACTGTGGAGCACGTTCAAGGCATTGATGCTCAACAAAAACAGTATAAGCAGTGCGATAAGCCATTTAGCCTTACCACCGACCTGTTCGGCGGTAAGGAAGATTTTCACCCAATGGATGAAATGATCCCAGGTTTCACGGTTGACCAATAGCTTTTTCCTCATGATTGTGTCCGAAGGGGGGTGAATCTTAGTAACGCATTATAACAAGATACTGAAAACACGGCAAGAAAATAAGAAGGGCGCGCTCAGACTGATTCTACAGTTGCAAATTGGTTTTCGCCCATTTTATTTTTCGAAATTGCAAATCGATAGATCCAATCAAGCTCGGTGCGTCGCGTCCGGCGGCCTTTTTCTTATCTTCAAGGCGGTCAGGGAAATTCACCATACCATTTCCCTGGCCGACGATCAGGGCGGCACCGCCGGCGGCGGTGCCGCTTCTTTCGCCGCCATTATAACCCAGATCGTTCTGCTGGACATCGTTTTTTCCGTTGATTCGGTGATCACGGCCGTAGGGCTGACATCGGAATTCTGGATCATTGTCACCGCGGTGGTATTGTCATTTATCGGCATCTTGTTCTATACCGGCCTGCCCGTTGAAACGGCAGCGGCAGACATCATGGTCGCTCCCCCGCTGTTCTGCTTCCCCGACGACAGCCTCGAGTCGGCCATCGATATGATGCGTGAAAAAAGCTGCAGCAAATGCTTTTAAAGGACGTCCAACGGCTTTTCGTTTACAAAGACGACCCATCCTGCATCGTCAGCGTCCTGTCGCTTTCCGATTCGGCCCGCTTCCGTTCGGGTTCCTGCCGCGCCTGCACCTCCGGGCGCCTGATCGTCGGCGTATAGGTTGAGCCGGTTTGGCCCGTTAGCCGGTTGGGCTATCCATTCTGTTTGTGCAAAGTCGTTGTGCAGCATTTTTAACGCATTTTCTTTTATTACTTTTCATTCTGACTGAAATACCCACGTTGACAATCTATCGAATCATCAACTGAGTCATTGCACTCAAGTAGTTCAGCCGTCCCAAACGGCTCAATTCCGTTATAGCGTTACTAACGGGCCAAACCGGCCCAACCGATCACTTCCCCTGCAGGTCGACGGCCAGCTGCACCAGTTTCTCCACCTGGTCGTCCGGAACCTTGCCCCGGACGATGGCCCGGCAGATGCGATCCTTATCCAGCAGCACGGCGTTGGCCGTGTCCTTCTGAAGGCCCCAGGCCTTGCGCAGCGAGCCGTCGTAGTCGAACAGGATGGTGGTGTTGTACTTCTTGGCTTTTCCTCCCGCAATGGACCGTATGGCAAAATTTGGCTTCCAGGTGGCCGCACAGTCGGCGATGCCGATGCCCTTGTAGCGTTCATTCGTCAACCGGCCGGCGTCCTTGGCCTTTTTCATGGCGTCCGTGAAGTGTTCGTTCAGGTCCGACGCGTCGGGGTCGACGTAATTGATCAGCAGCACCCTTCCCTCCCAGTTCGCCATGCTGTATATCGTGCCGTCTGCGTCCTCAAATGACCAGTCGGGGGCCGGCATCCCGACCTGCAGTTCCTCGGCCAAGGCCGGAATGGACCCGATCAACACCGCGAATACAGCCACCGCAACGATTGTTTTCATGTTATTTTATTCTCCTTACCAGGTTTGGCCCGTTGAGCCCGTCTGCCCGTTGACCCGTTAAAGGGATAGATTTCATAAAGATGGTCGAACAATCCGTACTCCACCCCATTGGTGACGAATTTTCGTCTTTGAGATGAATCCGACCCCGGAAGGTTAATTTGAACCGTCTTGTAAAGAAGCCGGTCTTACTCAATGGATCAAATCGTCCGGCCGAGATTTGATCCAAAGTTATTTATACCGGATCAACGGGTAAAACCGGCTCAATCCCGCGGGACTCAACCGGCATCGCCCGCCTCCAGGCTACCGATCAGATCACTCACGCGTGCCATGCGGTTCTGCGCCAGGTAGGTCGAAATGCCGGACAGGATGTCCATTGTCGCGCGGGGATTGATGAAATTGGCGGTCCCGACCTGGACCGCGGACGCACCGACAATCAGGAACTCCAACGCATCCCGGGCGGTGGTGATCCCGCCGATGCCGATAACGGGCAGCCGGACGGCCTGGCAAACCTGCCAGACCATGCGCAGGGCCACGGGTTTGATGGCCGGCCCCGAGAGACCGCCGGTGATGTTGGCCAGCACCGGGCGACGACTGACGATATCGACGGCCATCCCGGTAATGGTGTTGATCAGCGAAAGGGCATCGGCGCCTTCCGCCTCCGCCCGGCGGGCGATGAGGGTGATGTCGGTGACGTTCGGCGAAAGCTTGACGATCAGCGGTTTGGCGGTCTCCTTGCGGACGGCGCGCACCACCCGTCCGGCCGCATCCGGATCCACCCCGAAAGCCACGCCGCCGGCCGTTACGTTCGGACAGGAAATATTGACCTCGATACCCGCCACCGCATCGAGCGCCGCGACCCGCTGGGCCAGGGCGGCGTATTCCATGACGGTCTTGCCGTAGATGTTGACGAAGACCGGCGTCGACAATTTCTGGAGAAACGGCAGTTTCTCCGCCACGAAGGCCTCGATACCAACGTTTTCGAGACCGATGGCGTTGAGCATGCCGCACGCGGTTTCCACAATGCGCGGCGGCCGGTTGCCCCTGCTGGGCGCCAGTGAAAGCCCCTTGACGACGATGCCGCCGAGACGGTTCAAGTCGACGTAGGTTTCAAACTCCCGGCCGTAACCGAAGGTCCCCGAGGCCGTCAGCACGGGATTGCGCAGGCGGATGCCGCCGATATCCACGGACAGGTCGGGCTGGAATGCCGTTTCGGATGTCTTCACGTGCCCCATCGATCGACCCTTGCCGCAGCAGCCTTTAAAACGGCCTTGATTCGTGCTTCCAGGTTGATGAGATAGGCCGGCTCCGGCTGCTTGGGGCCCGGGATGACGTCGTACTCGCGGGTTTTGATCCGTTGCCTGATGCGCGCCACATCGCCGTCTTCTTCTGCTGCGCAAACCGACACCAGATTGAAAAAGTCGATACAGGCCGCCTGCGCCCGCGCCAGGTAATCCACGGCATCTTCGCCGCTGAAAACAAAGATGTGACCGGGGCACAACACGTCCGGCGCCAAGGCTTTGAGCCGCTGCAACGATGCCAGATAGCGGTCGTAATCCGCCAGGCAGTCCGTAACGATGTATCCGCTCTGGTCCGGCTGGCCGGCGGCTTCGGATGACAGCAGAATGTTGCGGCCCGAAATCCGGTAGCTCAGACAATCCCGGGTGTGCCCCGGGCTGGCGATCACCTCGACCTGGGTGCCGGCGGCAATGTCGATTCGGTCGCCCTCCTGAACGAAATGATCGATGGTAAAGGGCTCGAACCGCGTGCCGGGCGCGCCGGTCACGCCGATTTGCGCTGCCAGCGTGCCGGCGGCAAGGTTCAGGGTGCGAATCCGTTCGACGGCGCTCGGCCGCTTCAGGATCTCGCCGGCTATAGGAGAAGCCGCGACTTCAAGGCGCGGATAGCGATTTTTAAAGGCCGCGACGGCACCGCAATGATCGAAATGGGCATGGGTGAGAAAACAGAAGGCCGGGCTCCGGTTCCCCAGTATTTTTTCGATCCCGCTCAGATAAAGATCGCCCAGCAGGGTAAGCCCGGCATCGAAGATCGCCGGCTGCGGGCCGTCGAGCAGGTAGACGGGTACGGCCGGATGGCCCACCACGTAAAAATCATCACAAATTTGGCCGGTTTGCGAAAATACCACGCGCACCCCTGCGGTTAAGGACGTGAGCACCATACACAAAATTGAATCCGAAAACAACGCGGTTTGAAGGGAGTGTCGCTGCGGGCAACGCCGGCGCTTATAAAAATGATCGGGAAACCGCAATGAAACAGCGCGGGCGTCGGTCGCGCTGGTGTGAGCCGGATTTATCCGGGGCAGGTGGGGCGCAGGCGGGGATGGCCTCAGGGGGGGCACAAGGCCCTGCTGTAAACCTGCTTGAGACGGCTAAGGTAATGATAGACTAAAGCCTGGGGGCATTCTGAACCTGTCCGGAAGCCTTGGTGTCGATGCTCGGCTTCGAGGGCCGGGTAACCTTGAACAGCAGCCAGAGCGACAGGGCGAGGACGATCAACTCGGCCGTCAGAGTGACCTGCAAAGAGGTCAGGGCGACCGCGTCAACGGCAGACAAGGTCAGCGAGGGGTCGCCGCCGGCTTGAGCGAACGGAATGCCGGTTTGCGGCGTGGCCAGGAGAATAAATAAAAAACGCCCCACCGCACCGGTCATCAACACCATCGAAAACAAAATGCCCACCATGCTGGCCCCCAGGCCAATCCAGAGCGTTCTCATGACCGCAGCCAGAGAAGGTCGCGTTGCGGGGTCTGCAATTTTGCTGCCCACGCGGGTATATCTGAAGAACCAGAAGGTGGTAAACGCCATTTCTATCAAGCCGACATAGGTTAGGTAGTTGCTCAGATCGATCCCCTTGCGCTGGGCCGATCCGGGGCTGCTAAAAAACAGGACGTAGATGAGCAGCAAAACGGGAATGATCAGCATCACCAGCTGCAACCAGAAACCAACCCAGCCGATACGCGTAAATTGCCCGGCAAGCTTTTCGGGGTTCGAGGGATGCCATTTTTCAGGTGAATTATTCGGCATGACGGGCCTCTCTGTTTTGGTTGGTATCTATAAATTGAGATCTTTGCGGCTTTGGCAGCGCCGGTAAAAACGCGGTATCCTTTTCGAGGACCGACAATCCCGTACCAAATGGACTGTTGATTGTCAATACGACACTTGATCGACCCAGGGTTAATTTATCCTGGTTCGTGGCCATCCGAGATGACAAGGCTGTTTAAAAAGGCATGGCAGTCCGCAAGACCCTTTGAGGCGGATCCGGACTGAATCGATTCGGATTTCGGTAGCACCCGCGAAACGAGGGCGCCCCCTAACAGCTGGAAAACAGGCAGCACCGGTTGCGACCCTGGTCTTTGGCGCGGTAAAGTGCGGTGTCGGCCTTCTTGATCAGGTCCGCGTTGGACGAATCGGTTTTGGGCGCATAGGCCGCAATGCCGACGCTCATGGTGACGAAGATGGTGTGATCGCCATAGGCGAAACTCTTCGCGGCCAGCTTCTCGCGCAGGCGTTCGGCCAGAATGTAGGCACCCTCCTGCGGTGTCTCCGGTAAAAGGAGGGCAAACTCTTCACCTCCATAGCGGGCGGCGATGTCGGATTTTCGTAACGACTTCCTGATCAATTCGGAGGTTTCCCTCAGGATGTGGTCGCCGGCGAGATGGCCGAAGGTATCGTTGACTTTCTTGAAATGGTCCAGGTCCACCATGAGCAGCGTGAGCGGAAACCGATACCGGTTGGCGCGGTACATTTCTTCGTCCAGGACCTCCTGAAACCGCTGGTAATTGGTCAGTTTGGTCAGTCCGTCATGGGTGGCGCGCTCGTTCAGTATTTCGATGCGTTTGTTCTGCTCGATCAGACGGTTCAGGAAATCGGAGGACAGATGGATCAGCTCCTTACGGGCAGCCTCGATCATTTCGATGTAATGGGTTTCCGAGTCGATCTTGATTTCGAAGACCGGGAAGACCGCCGCTGTGAGTTCGCCCACTTCGTGCAGCAGCGGCTCCAGCTGGAAGTGTTCCCCGAGACCGTATTCCGTGACAAAATGTTCGATCAGGCCGAGTTGATAGGCCTTGTCGGGCAGGTTGACGAAATCGATCAGCAAGGCGGTGAGGTGCAGCAGGTGCGTCATTTGCAGGATTTCCGGGCTGCCGTTCTTTAATTCCGCCGGAAAATGATGGTGCTCGATCGGCAGGTAAAAATTGTCCGGCAGCCCCCATTTTTTAACCAGCAGTCCGCCGATGTCCATGTGGGTGAATCCCAGGACCTGCTGCTCGGCATCATGATAAGAAAACTGATTTTTTTTCATTTCCGCCAGCACGAGACAGTATTGGTCTGGCATGCACTGGTTCAGGGTCAACAGGCCGATATTGTGCAGCAGCCCCAGGAAAAAAGCGTCATCCGCGGCTTGGCGGCTTATTTTTCTGGCCATCGACTTCATGGCCACGGCGCTGAAAAGAGAATCCTTCCAGAATTGGGTGTAGTCGAATCTCTCGAGGCTGCTATTCTTGAAGCTCTTGACGACCGAAAAGCTCAGGGCGAGGTTTTTGACCGTCGTCGCCCCCAATAATTTAACCGCATGTTGCACGGAGGTGATGCGGGTGTTGAAACCATAATAGGGCGAGTTGATCAGGCGCAGCACTTCGGCGCTCAGGGGTGGATCGGTCGACAGGATTTCGGCCAGTTCCTTCAATCCGCGCTTCTGGTCCTGAACCGTTTCCAGGATCTTGATGGCCACCCCCGGCAGGGTGGGAAGTTTGCCGATGCCGTTGATGATTTCATCCAGGATATTTTCTGATCTCACCGCCTGTTTCCTTTCGGGACGACCATCGTGTCAAAAAACGTCATTCTGGTGGTTACCGACTGTCCAGCTACAGGTGTGTTATCGGAAAAACGAGTGAAAACTTGAATGCCGGCCGACCGCGACCGTAAAATAACGTGCAAGGGATGCCGCACAGCCTGTTGCAGAGGGATACCCTCGGGCAAAAGAGGCCGCAGCAACGGCCCATTAACCGGGAACCGGTCGCCACAGCGGCCACCCGCGGCGGTTCGGGCCGGCCGGTACCCGGCTATCGATACTGGCCTGTTTTTCCGCTTCACCCCCTGGCGACAGTTTGTTGAAGCGTCTGCTGTTGTGACGGCACGTCTTTTGCCTTATTATGCTGTTTCGCCGCCCTCGCCCAAAGCGGATATTTGCCCAGGATGTGGAGCGCTCCGGGCGTTTCATGACCCTGTTTCTGGCCCGTATCGACCGGCGGGAAAAACGCATCGAGTGGGTACGGGCCGGTCACGACCCGGCCCTGCTGTATGATCCCGTGACAGACGCTTTTGTCGGTCTGAAGGGCGAGGGCCTGCCTTTGGGCGTCGATGCCGAAATACCGCACCGCGCGTCATCTGCGGCCATCGCGGACGGTCAAGTCCTGTTCATCGGCAAGGACGGCATCTGGGAACCCCGCAATGAAAATGACGAGCTTTTCGGCAAAGACCGCCTCAAAAACGTCATACGACGATACGCCGGCCTGTCTGCACGCGATATCCTGCTGGCCGTGTATGACGCCGTGGAGGAATTCCGTGGCGAGCTGAAACCGGAAGACGACTTGACGATTGTGGTTGTCAAACTGAACAAGGAGGAACGATGACCGAACTCAATCCAATTCCCGTATTTGCACAAGCTCTGCACTGGTCGTTTTCAAGCATGGAATATCTGATGGATCGCGCGCAACGGACGATTCTTTTCGGGGACGCTTTGAGAAAACGCGGCAACACTTATTTGGCGCATCTGCGATCCGGGCAGCCGCCGGTCCTGGTTTTCGACTATGACATGGTGCTCGATGGCCGCACCCTCGAGCAGCCGGTGAACTATTCCCTGATTCGAATCACAGACCGGCGGTCCGAAAAAGATAAGCCCGTCACCCAGACCGACCGCCGGTTGACGCGCAAGGCCGAAGTTGCAGAGTCGGCCTTGTCCACGCGACCCATTGTGGTCATCGACCCCCGTGCCGGTCACGGACCCGGCATCGGTGGCTCGAAAGTCAACTCCCAGATCGGTGTGGCCCTGGACTACGGTCACCCGGTCTACTTTGTCATGTTTTATACCGATCCGGAACCAGGACAGAGAATAGCAGATGTCCACGCCGCCGAGATCCGTTTTCTCGAAGAAGTCGCCACAAGGCATCCCGGCGCCCCCAGGCCGGCCGTCATCGGCAACTGCCAGGCCGGCTGGGCGGCTGCGCTGATTGGTGCCGACCGTCCCGATGTGACCGGACCGATGGTCTTCAACGGCTCGCCCTTGTCATACTGGGGTGGCGTCGAAGGCGCCAATCCGATGCGCTATAAGGGCGGGTTGTGCGGCGGTGTCTGGTTGACCTCGCTTTGGTGCGATCTCGGCAAGGGTCATTTCGACGGGGCCATTCTGGTCGCCGGCTTCGAGGATCTCAATCCGGCCAACACCTATTGGAAAAAACTCTACCACTTATTTTCGAACATCGATACCGAGGAAAACAGGTTTTTGGAATTTGAAAAGTGGTGGGGCGGCTTTTTCAAGATGAACACCGAAGAAATCCATTTTATTGTCGACAGTCTGTTTATCGGCAACGAACTCGAACAGGGGATTTTACGCCTGGATGAAGTAAAGGTCATCAATTTGAAAAATTTCAAGGACCCGATCCTGGTATTTGCTTCCGGAGGGGATAACATCACGCCGCCGCCACAGGCCTTGAACTGGATAAAAAAAGTCTATGGCTCGGTGGATGAAATCAAAAGCCATGGACAGGTGATCGTATATATGGTGCATGAAAACGTCGGACATCTGGGAATCTTCGTCTCCGGCAAGGTGGCCAGAAAGGAGCATCGCGGCATCATCGGCAGCGTGGATATGCTCGAATACCTTTCACCGGGGCTCTACGAAATGATTTTAGAAGGCAGTCCCAGCCAGCCGTGGCTGGAGAATTACGATGTCCACTTCAAGCCGCGAACCATGGAGGATATTCTGGATCTGGACGACGGCCTGCAGGATGAGGAAGCGTTTTTACCGGCGAACACCATTTCACGTTTTAACGACGACATGTACCGTATCTTTTTGAGCCCCTGGGTCAAAGCAGCAATTTCAGAGGCGACCGCCGAAATGACCCGGCAGCTGCACCCCCTGCGGGTTGAACGGTACATGCTTTCAGATCTGAACCCGTTCATGCAGCCGGTCAAGCATCTGGCTGAACTGGTAAAACCCTGCCGTCGACCGGTAACGGCGGGCAACCCGTTTCTGGCCTTGGAAACCGTTTTCTCTGAGGGGGTGCAGGCCGGTCTGAATTACTACCGCGACATGCGGGATCTGACCCAGGAGTTCTGCTTTAAATCCTTATACGGCTCGTCCTGGACCCGATGGGTGTTCGGCCCGCCGGAACAGGCCGGCCGCGAAAGAGCAGCGGCACCAAAAATCGACAAAAAAACACGCCTCCGCCGCAACGCCTGGGTCCGGATGGCTGCCGTCGAAGGCGGTTTCGCAGAAGCGATGGTGCGCATCTTCATCGCAGTGGCCGGAGCGGACCGCGTTCTGGACAAACGCCAGTTTACGGTGGCCGAAAAAATCATTCAGGCCGATAGCCGTCTCAGCAAACTGGCTGCCGATCACTACAAGGTCATGGTCAAAGAACAGGCCAGGGTGCTGGAGCTGAACGAAAAACTGGCCATAGAGGGATTGGCCCGGCTGCTGCCGACCAAAAAAGACCGTGTCGAAGCCCTTTCGATCGCCAGGCAAATTGCCGGCGCGGACGAAAAATCGGGCAAACGCGAACAGGCCATGCTCGATCGCATTCGTAAAATCCTTGATTTGTGATCCTTAGACCTTGAACCTTAGACCTTAAACCATCTTCATCTCACAGGCTGATGACGGCGGCATCGCAGGCCATGTTGATGAATTCGGCCGCGGTGGCCATGCGGGCGCCTTCGATCAGATCCGATTCCTTGATCTGCCGCGCGACGGCACAAGGCGTGCACACCAAAATGGGCACCTCGTGGGCCTGGAGGTATGTCAGCAGGTCGTCGGCCACATCGCCCGTGGCCGCCCGCACATGCGTTATTATCCCCTCCTTGGCCAGATAAACCCCTTCGTCCAGCAGAAAAAGGGTGGTGTTCTTGCCTTCCTTATGGGCGATGGTGGCCAGGTGAATGGCGCGGGTGGCCCGGTTGGTATCGTTCGTACCGCAGGACAGCGCAATCACGACATTTTTGGTCATTTTAACATCTCCTCTTGCCATTGGGTTGAAAGAAAGAAAACTCTGATGGCCTCTAACACATTCACCGGCAAATGTGTAATCGAATCGGCTAGATGAAAAGCGTCACCTTGCTTTTGGCGGCTTCCCCCAGGAAATTGGCCACTCCGGCCAACGAAACATTGGGATAATCGATAAACTCCTCCATGCCGAATCCCATCAGGTCCATCGACATTTCGCAGATGATGATCTCAACCCCGAACTCAGCCGCCATTTTCATAAGATCTTCCAGGGACATTACGCCCTTTTGTTTCATCAGGCCCTTGAGCATACGGGTGCCGATCCCGGCCATGTGCATCTGCGACAGCTTCAGTTGGCCGGCACCTTTCGGCAGCATCCGGCCAAACATCCGGGCCACCAAATCTTTTTTAGTCACGGTCTTTTTCCGGTCCCGCAAGACCGATGTCCCCCAGAAGGTAAAAAACATGACGACCTTCTCGTACATCGCCGCCGCACCGGTGGCAATGATAAAGGCCGCCAGGATCCGGTCGAGATCTCCGCTGAAGACGACCATCGAGAGCTGATCCTCGGGCAGGTTCTCTTTCACAGCCTGCAGTTCGCCTTCCAGATGCACTATCCGCTGTTCGAGCGTTTCCACTCTTTCTTCCATCAATGTATCGATTTTATCCACCATATAAACCTCGCCAGACGTCAGTTACCAAAATCCGAAACTGCGGACACGGTCCATTTCTGAATCGGAAACTGAGCAGTGTCAAAAATGAAATCCCGGATGGACACTGACTAATTGGGGTTGATGTGTATTTCGGCCTGTTCCAGAATATCCGGCACGATGTCGCTCCAGCCCAGCGGCATGATGTGAACGCCCTGGAATTTGGATTTGTGTTTTTTAATGAATCGACCCATCATTTCGGCCGCCTTCTTCTTGCGGTCGCCCTTTTCCACCGAACCGATTTCATCGATCCATGGCTGGGGAACGTTGAATAGTTGCGTGCACGACGATTCCTCCTTTAATGGGGAGTGGTTTAGAAAAAATTCTTTTCGTATTTTACCGCGCCGCGGTCGAATTCCGCATAAAGGAGCTTGAGGCGCTCGTTGGCTATGTCCACCTTTTCCATTTTTTCTTCCCGGGCTCTTGTCTCCGGATAACAGGCCAGGCAGCGCTCGATGCGACTGGTTTTGTCCAGGCTCGTGATGACAAACTCGACCATCAAAAAAACCTGAGCGTTGGTGGTATGGGCAAAGTGTTCGACAGCGGGTACGTGTTCCAGATTGACCACGATCGATACCTCGTTGCCCTCCTGAGCCAGAGTGATATAGTCGTGAATGGTCATCACCGAACCATACTCTGCGTGGGCTTGATCATATTTGACCAGCATTTCGGGCAGCGTGAAGAGCCGCCGTTCGATATCGATTCCCCCTTCTTCCAGTCGTCGAAAATCCCGCTGCAGGTAGCGATTGGCGATCATGACCGCCTGGGATACGTGCGGGCACAGGTTGTGGGGACAACCTCTGGCATAACATTTTCTAAAACTGTATTCCCGCCCGTCGACATCGCCGGCATAGCGACTCAGGAAGATGAAGGCCTGAAACGGATTGTTGCGATGGGCAAACTCTACCGGCAGAATTTCAAAAGAGACCCGGCATGACACCGATGAACCGCTATTTTTCATCACGATCAGATCGGTTACGCGATTTGGGAGTAAGTGGGTCGCCGCCTGTTCCATGATGGCTCCTCATATTTCGATAGATGGCCTTTGAATGGCCGGCAGCCGTTTAATAAACCAGCACCGCATCCGATTCCATCGCCTCAATATTGACGGCTCCGGCAGCGGTGGTTTCGGCGCCGCCGATCAGGTCCGTTTCCGCAATGTTCCTTTCCTTGATGCACGGCACACAGACCAGCAGTCTACCGCCGAGATCAACGAAATCCTGAATCAGCTTTTTCATGGGCGGAAAACCACCGCCGGGAAGCATGTGCTCCACATAGCCTTTTTGAGCCAGATAAACGCCATTGCCCTGCAGGCAGACGGTGGCCTTTACGTCCATCGCCAGTGCCGCGCCGGCCATCACGAACGGCATCGCCGCCTTTTCCGGATTCTCTCCACCACACGTCGCGATGTAAAAAATTTTTTCTTCCTTGTCTGCCATTTCGACTCCTTTCCCTGGGATCCTTTAAATGAGTTATCACTGCGTTTGTCGGGCGATCAGGGTGGACAGGTCCTGCACATCGGCACCGGCTTTTCTCAGGTTGCCGAGACAGATGGGACACATGGCCACAATGGGTTCATCGGGTGCTGCAAGCTCTGTTATGCGCCGCTGTCCGACCTGTTTGGAAAGCTTTGGAGAAATCGACTCGGCCGGCCCGCCGCAGCAATTGGTGTGCAGCCCGGCGTTGCTGATGGGCACGCATTCTATATCCATGTCGGCCAGGAC
>JBAPSB010000338.1:0-4408 GCA_049281435.1 Desulfobacterales bacterium | reverse complement strand
CTGCGGCTGCTCTTCAGCAAACTCGGCTCGCCGCACTGCCCGGGCTGCGGCCGCCGGATGACGGCGCGCTCGGCGGCGGACATCGCGGCCGAAATCCGCAACCGCCACCACGGCCGTGCCGGGTTGGTGCTGGCCCCCAAAGTGGCCGGGCGCAAGGGGTTTCACAAGGCCGTGATCGCCCAGGCGCTGAAAAAAGGGTATGCCCGCGCACGCATCGACGGCCGTCTGCAGGAGTTGCCGCCAAAAAAGAGCCTCAGCCGCTACCACGAGCACACGATCGAGCTGGTGGTCGGAAACCTGGCGGAGCGCCGGGCCCAAATCGATGAGTTGGTCGCCACCGCCCTGGCGGAAGGCGACGGCAGCCTGATCGTCTGGATCCCGGCGGGCACCGAAGAAATTTTCAGCGTCAGCGGCACCTGTCCGGCCTGCGGCGTCGGCGTCGTCAAACTCGATCCACGCCTGTTTTCATTCAACAGCCGCCAGGGCGCGTGCCTGGCCTGCGGCGGGCTGGGGGTCGTGGGTGTCGACGAGGCCGACGAACCGCAGACCGCCTCCGAGACCTGTGGGGCTTGCGGCGGCAGCCGCCTGAACCCGGCGGCCCTGGCGGTCAAGGTCGGCGGGAAAACGATCTGGGACCTGGTGCGGGAGCCGGCGGACCGGTTGGCCCGCATCCTGGGCGAGCTGTCCTTCGACGGGCCCCGGAAGCCGATCGCCGATCCGATCGTCAAGGAAATCCGGGTCCGGCTCGATCTTCTCAACCGTCTCGGCCTGTCCTATCTGAGCCTGGGGCGCAGCGGCGAAACCCTTTCGGGCGGCGAGGCGCAGCGGGTACGCCTGTCCGCCCAGCTCGGCTCGAATCTGACCGGCGTCACCTACATCCTCGACGAACCGACCATCGGACTGCATCCGCGCGACAACCACATTCTGATCGACGCCTTGAAATCCTTGCGGGATCGGGGCAACTCCATTCTGGTGGTGGAGCACGATGAGGAAACCATCCGCGCCGCCGACACCATCATCGACCTGGGACCCGGCGCCGGCCGGGAAGGCGGCCGACTGGTGGTCGCCGGCGGCCTCGCAGACGTCAGGCAGGCACCCGAATCGGTCACCGGCGCCTGCCTCGACGGGCACCCGCGGCAGATCAGCACCCGGCTGCGGCCCTACCGGAAACTACCGGCCGTGGAGGTGCTGGCCGCAGCGGCCCGCAATCTCAAAAAAATCGACGTCCGCTTTCCGCTCGGCACCCTGACCTGTGTCACCGGGGTATCCGGCTCGGGAAAATCGTCGCTCTTGAAGGAAACCCTTTTCAAAGGCCTGCGCAACCGGCTCGGCAAGCTCCATCTTCCCGCCGGCGACTGCCTTGACATCACCGGCTGGAAAGCGCTCAGCCGGGTTCTGGAGGTCGATCACAGTCCCATCGGCCGCACGCCGCGGTCGGTGCCGGCTTCCTACGTCGGTTTCCTGGACGACGTCCGCAAACTCTTCGCCGCGACCCCCGAGGCGCGCGCGCGCGGCTACAAGGCCGGACGGTTTTCCTTCAACGTCGCCGGCGGGCGCTGCGAGGCCTGCAAGGGCCAGGGGCACCCCAAGGTCGCCATGAGTTTTTTGCCCGACGTCTACGTTCCCTGCGAGATCTGCGACGGCGCCCGGTTCAACCGCGAGACCCTCGAGGTACGCTTCAAGGGCAAGTCGATCGCCGAAGTGCTGGCGCTGACCTTTGCCGAGGCCCTGCACTTCTTCGCAGCCGTGCCGGCTATCCGCCAGGCGTTGCAGTTTGTCTGCGACATCGGGCTCGGGTATCTGGCGCTGGGCCAGCCCAGCAACACCCTATCCGGCGGTGAGGCCCAGCGCATCAAGCTGGCGCGGCAGCTGGCCCGGCCGAACCGCGGGCACACGCTGTTCATTCTCGACGAGCCCACCACCGGCCTGCACCCGGCCGACATCCGCCGGCTGGTGGATGTCCTGCAGGCCCTGGTGGACGGCGGGAACACCGTGGCGGTGATCGAACACAACCCGGAAGTGATCAAATCCGCCGACCTCGTCATCGACTTGGGGCCGGAAGGCGGCGATGCCGGCGGCCGGGTAGTGGCGACCGGGTCACCGCCGGAAATCCTGCGTCGCACACGGACCTCGCACACCGCCCGCTATCTGAAAAGTTACCTGGATGTTTTGAGTTGACAAACCGGCACCGCGTCACTATACATCGGCTCATTTATGGTCGCATTCAGGCGGCTCTGCCATGCTAAATGGCGTTACGTTGCTTGAAGCGCCGGGATAGCAGGACTCCCCGCCAGAGTCCCGGCCGGCGATTCTGGCTTCCTTAAAAATGGATATTCGACACTCAAATGGAAAGCACCTGTTCGGAAGCCCTGTCTTCCGATTTTAAAAAATTAAGCGCCATCAATTCCGCACTCAAAACGAAGGATCAATATACCGAAGGACATGCCCGCCGGGTCGCCCTGTATGCCATGCGGCTCGCCCGCCGGCTGGGGCTGCCCTCCGCAGAAGTCGATAACATCGGCGTCGGCGGCCTGCTGCACGATGTCGGTAAAATCGGTCTCAGCGACCGCATCTTCAGCAACAAAACCGAACAGTTGGCAGGGGAGTTACTGGAGGAAGTCCGTCGCCATCCCGATATCGGAGTTTCCCTGCTGCAGGGAATCGACAGCCTTTCACCGGTCATTGATTTCGTTCATTACCACCACGAGCGGATGGACGGTTCGGGGTATCCGATGGGCCTCAAGTCCGACCAGATCCCGCTGGGCGCCCGGATCATCAGCGTCGTCGATTGTTTCGACGCCATCACCACCGATCGTCCCTATCAGAAAAGAAAGACCTGTGCCGAGGCGTTTGCCATCCTGCGCCGGATGGCAAACCACGAGCTGTGTCCGGAGCTGGTCGAGGCGTTTATCGCGGATATAGAGGATAACGGCCGGATCGCCGAAGAGCCGGTCGAAAATTACACCTGCCTGCCTTTGAGTGTGTCCTGACGGACCCGGTACCCTCCGCTGCCGTATCTTTCGAAACGCAGGATGTGGGTGGTTGTCTTCGGGATTTCGGCCGGATAGTGGGTCACATAGAGCAGGCACGTCTGGGTGTCATGTCCCACCCGGTCGAGGACATCGAGCAGGCGCCGTCGCGCGAACCGGTCCAGGCCCTGACAGGGCTCATCCAAGATCAACAACGGCGGTGACTTGACCATGGCCCGCGCCAGCAGGACCAGCCGCTGCTCGCCCTGCGACAGGTGCGGGAAAAATCGTTTGGCCAACTCGGCACATCCCAACCGGTCCATCCACGCCCAAGCGACGCGAACCTGCCGGCAGGTGGCCCGGCGGTAAAGACCGACCGAATCAAAAAATCCCGACACGACCACCTCTGCCGCGCGCAGCGGTTTGCGGTACCGCAGCTGAAACTCGGCCGATACCAGCCCGAGAGACCGCTTGATGTCCCAGATGGTTTCCCCCGAGCCCCGACGGCACCCGAACAGCTCGATTGAATTGGCGTAGGCCTGGGGGTTGTCGCCGGCGATGAGGCTGAGCAAGGTCGTCTTGCCGGCTCCGTTCGGCCCGACGATGGCCCAATTTTCGCCCGCCCTTACGGTCCAGTTCAGGTCGTCGAGGACCGTCACGCTGCCGTAACGCACCGTCACCCGGCACATGTCGATCAGAACCCGCCCGGCCGCAGCCGGGCCACGAACCACTGGCGGCGGACGCAGCGGCAAGGACATCCCGCGCGGTTTTTCGGGACCGTAGAGGCGCTCCAGGTCGTGCCGGTGGAGCGTTGGCGGGCGTCGCCCCCGGCTTACGATGCGGCCATTCTTGACCGCCAGCACGTGCGTCACGGCCGGCGGGATCTCCGATAGGCGATGCGTGACCAGGATGACCGGAATCCCCTCCGCGACCGTGGCCGCAATGAGAGTCTGCATCTGCCGGCGCCCGCTCGCATCCAGCCCTTCGAAGGGTTCATCCAGAATAAGGAGCCGGGGAGAGGTCAGGATTTCGCGCGCCGTCAACACCCGGCGGATTTCCCCGGTGGAAAGGCGGGCGACCGGCCGCTCGAGCAGGCCGGCGATTTCCAGCCGGTCGCAGACCCGCACGAGGGGTGGTGGCAAAGGATCCGCCGGGGTGCCCGCCGCCTGCAACACCTGCCGCACGGAAAGGTACCCGTCGACGTCACCGCTGAAAAAACGCGCGTCATCCCGGACTTCTTCCCGGATCATCAGGTTTCGGTGGGATTCAAATGACAGAAACCCGATGGAAGCAGGTGCCAGACCCTCCGCATGATATCGGATATGTCCGTCGACGATCGGCACCTGCCCGGCGATGGCCCTGACCAGGGAGGTTTTACCGGCGCCATTGGGACCGATGACGGCCCAGTTCTGGCCGATGCCGATTTCCCAGGAGTCACC
>JBAPSB010000337.1:0-30591 GCA_049281435.1 Desulfobacterales bacterium | reverse complement strand
TCGTAGAGCAGGTCGGTTTCAGTTTGTCTCATGGCAAAACCTTTGGTTGACAGCCAGGTCGGACCGTTGCAGCGTCGGGATTCATGCACCAGCGCTATATCGCCATCACACTAAATAGCAGCCGGCTTTCGGTGCGGAAGTCGGCCATTTCGAAAACTGCGTATTTGAACCGATATAAATCAGAAATTTGGGATGTTGCCGATCGGACACGCGACCAAAATCAGAATCCCGCCATCGAGAGTCGCCTTCAAGGCCCCCCAAGTTAAACATCACGTGGGAAGGAAACATCAAGTCATCAAGCGAATTATAGCCATTTTCACAAGAACACTCCAGCCGGCTTCCAGCCATTTATTTTCACGCCTAAAAATTAGAAGCATCCGCCACCAAAGCAAAAAGGCGCGGAGGCGTACTCGTGTGCATCGTACACGTCAATCCGCAGACCTGTCACGCCTTGGCGTGATTGAGCAGGTCTGTCCCGAAGCAGGCGGGGAATTTCGGAAAAGGGCCATTTATGGACGGAAACTAACCGTATCGGCTGACGAACCAAGCAGCGTCCAGCGGACGGTTCCGGCGGTTTTGGCGACAGAGGCAATGTGGCCGTCGAAATAGAAGTGCTCAACGGTCATTCTGCGGCGTTTGATTTGAACGATCACGCTGTTTGCATCTGGAATCGCCACTACCCGGCAGTGTGACAGACCGGTTAAACCGCTGCCGTCGACTTTCAGCACCGCTTCCTTGGCCGTCCAGTAGCGGTGAAATCCTTCCCATGACCGCACCCCCAGCAAGGCCCATTCGTTCGGGCCGGCCACCTTGTCGAAAAGGGCCTCGGTCTTGCGCTGCACGATATGTTCGATGTCGATCCCGATGCGGCTGCGGGCCGCGAGGGCGCCGACATAGGCCGGTTTGTGGGTCAAGGACCAGTACACGCCATTAGCCGGAAGCGGTCGTCCCTGGCGGTCTTTCAGCAGCGTGGCGATCTGGAGGCCGCTGGCGGCAGCCGAGATCCGCAGGGCCTGGCGGGCATGACGGCTCAAAAAAGCCACCCGCTCGCGCGGCACGAGCGTCTTGACGGTTGCCGGCACGGCCAGGATGACGGCGCAGAGTTCGGAAGCTGGGGTCATCTTCGCTCCGTCAGCCGGACGGGCCCCTCTGGAGTCAATCGGCCGCCCGCCACCGTCGTTTCCCGGCCTTGCGGGCAAAACAACAGCGGGTTTAGGTCGGATTCCATGACTCCCGGATGATGGATCATCATATCCGGCAGCACATCGACAGTGGTTTTTTTTATCATTCCCGTATCGTGCCCGACCTTGGCCGGCGCACCCACAGCGCCGATTACGGCCACGGAACGGGGAGACACTATCGCATCAGGCGGGTCCATCGGTTTCATCCTTTTGGTCCAGTGTGCGTTTAACGTCAAGCGCCGCGCCGTAGACGACCTTGCGCGGCAGTCCGGTTTCGCGGACCACCTCACGGACCAGTTCCGAGAGCACCGCTTTCTTGCGACCCATGCGGTCGACCAACTTTTCGTGAAGATCGGCGACATCCGCCGCCGGTGCGGCCAGGCGGCCGGAAACCACGAGCGTGCACTCGCCCTTGATGTCCGCCCGTGCCGCCAGCAGCGCGCTGACTTCGGACAGGCGGCCGCGCAGGAACTCCTCGTGGAGCTTGGTCATTTCGCGTCCCAGCACCGCCGGCCGATCGCCGAAAATGGTCAGGAGGTCTTCGAGCAGCCGCGCGACCCGTCGGGGCGATTCGTAGAATATCAGCGTGCGGGATTCCGTGCCCAGCGCGTGCAGCTGTTCGGTGCGCCGGCCCTTTTTGCGGGGTAAAAAACCGACGAAGACGAAGGCGTCGGTCGGCAGGCCGGAAACACTGAGCGCGGCCATGGCGGCCGAGACACCGGGGACGGGAGAAACCGGGATCCGGCGCGCGACGGCGCTGGCGACCAGGCGATACCCGGGATCTGAAACCGACGGGGTCCCGGCGTTGGACACGACGGCCACCGACAGTCCGGCTTCCAGTTTTTCGATCAGCTGCGGGGCGCGCACCTCTTCGTTGTGTTCGTGGTAGGCGATGAAACGTCCCTTCGGCTGGCGGCCCTTCAGCAGCCGCCCGGTGTGGCGGGTGTCTTCTGCGGCGATGATATCCACCGCTGTGAGGACCTCCAGGGCCCTTAACGTGATGTCGCCCAGATTGCCGATCGGCGTGGCCACAACGAAGAGCGTTCCCTTCGCACCGGCGGCGGCGTCCTTATTCGTAGGCAAGGTCGAAGGCATTCTTGATCAACTCGATTTGCGGTGCGGCGGCCGCGGAACGGATGGCGACCACGTCGAAGCGGGCCTTGACGCGACTCTGGGAGGTGGATTTGAGGTAGTGCAGGGCGACCATGGAGATCTTGCGCTGCTTGCGGGGCGTGACCGCGTATTTGGGGTTTCCGTAGCGCCCGGAGTTGCGGGCTTTGACTTCCACGAAGACCAGGGTGTCGCGGTCCTTGGCGATGATGTCGATCTCTCCGAGCACCGTGCGATAGTTCTGCTCGATGATGCGGTAGCCCATTTTCCGCAGAAACCGGGCGGCAATCGATTCACCGGCCTGGCCGAACTGCTGCCTGCGATCAGCCATCGCCGGCCGTCAGCGGCAACTGCCGGGCCGTGGGGGACGCTGCAAATTCCTTGACGCCTTTGAAGCTGCGCCGGTGAATGGGGCAGCAGCCGTGGCGGCAGATCGCCTCGCGGTGGAACTGGGTGGCATAGCCCTTGTGACCGGCGAAGCCGTATTGCGGATACTCCTGATCGTAGCGCCCCATCAGGCGGTCACGGGTGACCTTGGCCACGATCGAGGCCGCGGCGATCGACAGGCTCAGCGCGTCGCCCTTGACGATCGTGTGCTGGGTGACGCGCAGGGGAATCGGAAAGGTGCCGTCGATCAGCAGGCAGTCCGGCCGCGGCGACAGGTTGAGCGCGGCCATGGCCATGGCCAGAAGCGATGCCCTCAGGATGTTGATCCGATCGATTTCGACCGGGTCGACGAGTCCGATTCCCACCGCCACAGCATGGGCGTAAATAACCTCGTAGAGCCTGTCGCGCTGGACCGGCGACAGTTGCTTGGAGTCGTTGATGCCGGCGGACGGGAACCGCTTCGGAAGGATCACGGCGGCGGCTACCACCGGGCCGGCCAGAGGACCGCGGCCGGCTTCGTCGATGCCCGCGACGGCCAGGTGGCCGGCGGCGCGGGCTTTTTTCTCGTAGGCCCAGCGGTCTGCCATTGCCGTGGGGACCGCAGGGGGCTCACCGGCTGGGTTTTCGCCGGTTCGGTGGCGATACGGCTGGCTGGCTATCGGCCGCTGATATGTTCGGGCGGTGCGTGGTGAAATCCGGGACCATCCTTGGAGACTCGTTAGAAGCGGCGCTCCTTGAGCCGTGCCGCCTTGCCCCTTAACTTTCGCAGGTAGTAAATCTTGGCGCGGCGCACCCGGCCTTTGGTGATGACTTCGAGCTTTTCGATAACCGGCGAGTGCAGGGGAAAAATACGTTCGACGCCGACGCCGTAGGAGACCTTGCGTACCGTGAACGTGGCCCGGGCCATCCCGCCGCGCTTGCTGATCACCACGCCCTGAAATACCTGGATCCGCTCTTTTTCACCTTCCTTGATTTTAACGTGGACCTTGACCGTGTCGCCGGCGGTAAAGGCCGGCAGGTCAAGCCGCATCAGTTCTCTTTCCAGCAGTTTCATCGTTTCCATTTGACCTCCAGAAGTCCTGATATGGTTAAAGGCTAAAGGTTAAAGGCTAAAGGCGCAAGGTATAAGGTATAAGGTATAAGGTGAAGGGTACGAGGCAATGGATGACAAGCGGGTGTGCTGTTATCCGCAACTCGCAACTCGTAACCCGTAACTCCTATTCCCGCAACCCGTATTCCGTAAGGTTTCGATTCAATAAGCACTGTGCGTTCCGGCGCGTGATGCCGGGCTCGGGAAAATCCGGCCCGCCAAGCGCCCTCATCGGCCGGCGAGCCGATCCAGCACGACCGTCGCCGCCGAACGGACCGAAAGATGGTTGTAAGTGCCGGGCCCCTGAATCGGCGCAAGGGCGAAATCCGCGGCCGTCATGAGGCTTTCCGGCAAGCCCCAGGCCGTTCCGAAGACTATCAGACAGGGGCGGCCGTCATCGATCAGGCGGCGCAACGCCGCGAAACCGATCACCGGCCGCCGGCTTCTGGCACTGGTCACGACTGTGCGCGGCGCGCCCCCGGCCGTATTTTCCGCGCCAATCTCCGCGATCACATCGTCCAGGGTTTCCCTGGTCCGCACCAGTTCCAGGGCCACTCGCCGCTGCGGGTTGTAGGCCGCGCCCGCCCCGGTTGTCCAGTGCGATATCAAGCGCTGCACCAGGGTGATTTGATCCGCCAGGGGCGTGACGACGTAGTACCCGCGGACTCCGTATGTTCTGGCGGCCCGGGCGATGTCGTGCACGTCCAGGTTGGTGACGGACGAGGCGATCACATCGCCGTGCTTATTGATCACCGGGTAATGGACCAGGGCCAGGTAGAGATTGCGAGTCGATGATCCGTTCAATATCGGCGCACCACTTTTTCAACACCTCGATTTCCCGCCGGCTCAGCGCCCGTTTTTCGAGCAGGTCCTTTCGCTTGAGAAAGGTGCGGATCACCGCCGATTCAAAGCGCCAGTTTTCGATGGCCGCGTGATGACCGGACAGCAGCACCTCCGGCGGCGGCTGGCCTTCGAACAGCGGCGGCCGGGTATACTGCGCATGCTCCAGCAGATCGTCGGCGAAGGAGTCCTTTTCGGCCGCATCTTCGCCGCCCAGGGCGCCCGGCAGCAGGCGCGTCACGGCATCGATGACGGTCATCGCCGGCAACTCGCCGCCCGTCAGTACAAAATCCCCGACCGACAGCTCGAAATAGATGTGATTCTGATTGATTCTTTCATCGATGCCTTCGTAGCGGCCGCAGACGAATATCACTCCGTCCAAACTCGCCAGTTCGCGCGCGAGGTGCTGATCGAAGACCCTGCCCTGGGGCGTCATCAGGACCACGGGGGCTTTCGGAGCGCTGCACCGGGCGGCCAGGATGGCGGCCGCGAGCGGCTCGGGCTTCATTACCATCCCGCTGCCGCCGCCGTAGGGCCGGTCGTCGGTGACCTGGTGCCGGTCGGTGGCAAACTCCCGGATGTTGACGGCCGCAAGCGATATGATGTCGCGCTCGATCGCCCGCCTGACGATCCCGTGGGCCTTGAAGGAGGCCAACAGCTCGGGAAAAATTGTCAGGACCGAAAAATCCATTTATGGGTGGACACTATCCTATTCGAGCCCCTCCGGCAGATCCACCCGCATCCGGCCCACTGCCAGGTCGACCGCGACGATCACGGACTTCAGGGCCGGTATCAGGATCTCGCCCGCGGCACCGCCCTCTTGAGGGGTGATAACGTAGACGTCGTTGCTGCCGGTCGGCATGACGGCCGTCAACCGCCCCAACGGCCGGCCCTCGATGGTGACCACCGCCAGGCCGATAAGCTCGTGCCAGTAATAGGTGCCGGCCGCCAGCCGCGGCAGGCTCGATTTGTCGATCACGATCTCGCAGCCGACCAGCGACTCGGCCCGGCTGCGATCGGTGATGCCCTTTAAGGCCAGCAGCAGCGTCCGGGCGTGCGGCTTGACCCAGTCGACTTCGTGACTTGCCAAGGCACCGGCGGCGTTCTTGAGTAAAATTTCGCGGCCGGCCCCGAACACGTCGCCCCATTCGCCGTAACAATAGATCTTGCAGGTTCCACGCAGCCCATGGGTGCCGACGATTTTTGCGATCGGAATGGCGCCGCCGGTTTGCACGGGGCTACTCGAGGATTTCCAGCACGGTGCGTTTTTTGATTTTGGCGGATGCGGCACTCAGAATCGTCCGCATGGCCCGTGCCGTTCGCCCCTGTTTCCCGATGACTTTCCCCAAATCCTCTTTCGCAACCTTGAGTTCCAGCACGGATGTCTGATTGCCTCGGATCTCCGATACGGACACCTGTTCCGGATGATCGACCAGAGCCTTTGCGATGTAGCTGATCAGGTCTTTCATAGCCCCATCTCCTTTGTCGGCGGTTGAGAATGAAGGGGGTGCACCACACGGCTGCATGTCAACACTAAGGCGTCACGGCAAAAAAACCTTTTTTCTGCAACAGGTTTTTAACGGTTGCGGTCGGAATGGCGCCATTGGCCACCCAGTACTGGATGCGTTCGGTTTTGAGCGTCACCGCCTCGGATTCGAGCAGCGGGTTGTAGGTGCCGAGATTCTCGAGATACTTGCCGTCGCGGGGCGCTTCGCTGTCGGCCGCGACGATCCGGTAAAAAGGTCTTTTCTTCGCACCGTGGCGGGCCAATCTGATTTTAACTGCCATCATGTTCTCCTTCAGAAGGGCAGCATGTTGCGGGAAAGACCGCGCATGCCGCTTTTATTGAGCTTTTTCATCATTTTCATTACTTGGGTGTAATTTTTCAAGAGACGGTTGACGTCCTGGATCGTCGTGCCGCTGCCCCCGGCGATCCGCTTGCGGCGGCTGCCGTTGATGACGGCGTGCCGGCGGCGTTCCTCGGGGGTCATGGAATTGATGATGGCCTCGATCCGCACCAGTTCCCCGTCGTCGACCTCAAGATTCTTGAGCTGCTTGCTGCCGCCGATGCCCGGTATCATTTTCAATATATCCGACAGGGAGCCCATCTTGCGGATCTGGACCATCTGGTCCCGGAAATCTTCCAGGGTGAACTGGCTTTTGCGCAGCTTGCGTTCGAGTTCGGCCGCCTTTTTTTCGTCTACCGTCGACTGGGCTTTTTCGATCAGCGTCAGAACGTCTCCCATCCCGAGGATGGTCGAGGCCATCCGCTCGGGATGAAACGCTTCGAGCTGTTCGAGCTTTTCGCCGACGCCGATGAATTTGATCGGCTTGTCGGTAACGGCCTTGATCGAAAGGGCGGCGCCGCCACGGGCATCGCCGTCGGTCTTGGTCAGAATCACACCGCCGATGTCCAGGGCCTCGTCGAAGGCCTTGGCGATGTTCACGGCATCCTGGCCGGTCATCGCGTCGGCCACCAGCAGGATGTCGGACGGATGGACGGATGACCGGATGGACTTGAGTTCCTCCATCAGGCCGGCATCGATGTGAAGCCGGCCGGCCGTGTCGAGCAAAAGCGTGTCGCAGCCCTGTTGCACCGCCGCCGTGCGGGCGTCCAGGCAGATGCGCACGGGATCCATGTCGGTCGTCGAGGCAAATACCGGCACCCCGATCTGCTCGCCCACTTTTTTGAGCTGGTCGATCGCCGCCGGCCGGTAAACGTCCGCCGGCACCAGAAAAGGCATTTTGCCGATCTTGCGCAGATGGATGGCCAGCTTGCCGGCGGTGGTGGTCTTGCCCGAGCCCTGCAGGCCGACCAGCATGATCGCCGCCGGCTGCGCCCCCTCGAGATCGAGGGACACGTTGGTAGCTCCCATGAGGGTCGTCAGCTCGTCGAAGACGATTTTGACGACCTGCTGGCCGGGGGTCAGGCTCGCGAGGACTTCCTGGCCCAGGGCGCGCGTCCTGATATCGACGATAAACTTCTTGGCGACCCGGTAATGAACGTCCGCTTCGAGCAGGGCCAGGCGAACTTCCTTGAGGCCCTCCTCGATATTTTTCTCCGTCAGCCGACCGTGCCCCTTGAGCTTTTTAAATACCGCGTTCAGCTTGTCGCTCAGGCTGTCAAACATGGCCCACCGAGTCTTTCGACGAAATCAAAAACCTTGAAATTAGTATGAAAAAAATGCTATGTCAAGCGGATTGTCCACTTACGGCGGACTTCGCCTGTGGCGCCGGCCCGCTTCTGAAAAAGTTGCCCCTTGGGCGGCTGCCGTCCGGGACGGATCGACACCCGGACCACCCGGTTTCATGGTGGGTGAAGAGTGATTTCAGTAGATATTTCCGTCTCGTTTAACGGCAGATTTCAGGCTTTTACGCAGCCCTTTGTACCCTTAACGTAACCGCGGGACAATTGCAATTAAAATGATCGGCCAACCGCATATCAAGCCGGATATCAAGGATTTAAGCCTGGGGCAGCTGCAGCAATGGCTGGCACGGCGGGGAATCGCGGCCTATCGCGGCGGGCAGATCCTGCGTTGGATCTACGAGCGCCAGCTGGACAGCTTCGATCAGATGACGGACTTGAGCAAAGCCGATCGGGACAATCTGGCGCAGCACTTCAAGATCGGGCGCCTGGCGACGCTGCGGGTCGAGGCCTCCCGCGACGGTTCGCGCAAATACCTGTTCGAACTTGACGATAAAAAGCGGATCGAAAGCGTGCTCATTCCCGAGCCCGGCCACTACACCCTGTGCATTTCAAGCCAGGTCGGCTGCGCCCTGGGCTGCCGCTTCTGTCTGACCGGCAAAGGAGGCCTGACGCGCAACCTGAGTGCCGGTGAAATCATCGCGCAG
Source organism: Desulfobacterales bacterium (assembly GCA_049281435.1). GTDB lineage: Bacteria > Desulfobacterota > Desulfobacteria > Desulfobacterales > SG8-13 > JARFQH01. Next base: position 22,131 of record JBAPSB010000337.1, on the reverse strand, counting down.
GTGCGCGATATTCAGCGCGACCTTTCCGAACCGAAGCGGCTGACCAACATCGTCCTGATGGGGATGGGCGAGCCGCTGGCCAATTTCGCCAACGTGACCGCGGCCTTGAACACGCTGACCGACAACGGCCTCGGATTTCGTTTTGCCGGCCGGCGCCTGACCCTTTCAACCGCCGGGCTGGTGCCGCAGCTGATCCGGTTCGGGGCGGAAACGAGCGCCAATATTGCCGTTTCCCTGAATGCGACCGACAACCGCACCCGCGATTTTTTGATGCCGGTCAACCACACCTATCCCATCGAAAAACTCCTGGCCGCCTGCCGCCAATACCCGTTGAAGCCGCACCGGCGCATCACCTTTGAATACATTCTGATCAAAGGTGTCAACGACAGTGAAACCGAAGCCCGCCGCCTGGCCGCTCTCCTGAGTCAGATCAAGGCCAAGATCAACCTGATCCCGTTCAACCCGCACCCGGGCAGTGAGTTCGAGCGGCCGCCGGAGCCGGTCATCGACCGCTTCCAGCAGATCCTGCTGGATAAACACTATACGGTGATGGTGCGCCACAGCAAGGGCGCGGATATTTCGGCCGCCTGCGGACAGTTGTGCGCCGCCGATTAAGATAAGGGTTTTGGCAAGGCCAGAGGGAGGCGGCTGTATAGGTCATACGCCGCCGACCGATAACGCCGCCAAAACCCTTATCTTAAAGCCTATGGGTTAGACCATGAAGCGGCGGACGTCGGACGGCGGCAGCCCCAAAATGCGGATGGTTTCGCGGGTGCCACCGGAGGTGACTTCGGCCTCGACCGGCGTGAAGGCCGGGGCCCGGCTGTAGCCGGCGCAGATGGAGGCGGCCAGGGTGATGACGTCTTTGGCGGCGGCGCCCGGCACCAGGGCGATGGGGCCGGGATACTTTTTGAGCCTGATCACCGTGTCGCGTTTGGGGTCGTGATGGCGCAGCAGGTTGTCGTTGTCGGCCTCATCGCGGCCCACGATCAGTTTCGCGCGGTTCTTGAGCCTGAAATGACGGCCGTAGCGCAGCAGGTGCAGCTCGTCTTCGCGCAGGGTTTCCTGGTGGTCAAAAAGGTCTCTTAGCCGCGTGGAAAATCGTTCATCGGTCAGCAGACAGCCGCCGGCGGGGGCCGGGTATTCGGTGAAGCCGAACTCCTCGGCCAGTTGCATCTGGCGCTTGCGGGACCGGCCGGCGATATCGAGCAGCTTCGTTCGGTCGACCAGGCCGTTTTTTTCCGCCGCCGTTTCGGGCAGGAGCCTGGCGCTGAGCGGCCGCAGGATGTCCCCGTCGCAGCCCGAATTCTTCTCGACGTAGCGCAGGGACTGTTTGGTCTGCGACATGGGGCGCTGCCCGACGACTTCGCCGCTGAACAGAAAGTCCAGCCCCTTTTCCTGCATGATGACCGCCGCCTTCCTGAACATCAGCGCGTGGCAGTCGAGACACGGGTTCATGTTCTGGCCGTAGCCGCATTGAGGATTGCGAAGCATGGCGAGATAGTCGTCGGTGATGGTGTTGACCGTCAGCGGGATGCCCGTGATCTCGGCGGCGCGGCGCGCGTTGGCGGCCGAGAAAAAAGGGGTTTCGAAGCTGACCCACTCCACGGCGACGCCCTGCTGCCGAAGCACGAGTGCGGCCAGGGTACTGTCGAGGCCGCCGGAGCAGAGCCCCAGCGCCCGGGCGGGTTTGGTCGGTGTCGTCATATGGCAGTTCCGATCGGAATCGTTTAATGCAAGACTCGCTGAAGATCAGGCGGCGCGCCGCCGAAGTCCGAAAAATATTAAAGTCCCTTTATCCGCAAGTCAAGCCTCAACTGGACTATATTCTTCGGGTGGCAGACCTGCCAAGCGCGCCGGCCTAAATGCCCCGTTTGTCCTCTCAACGCCCTCTGCCCCTATCCGGACAAGCCCGGTTTCGGCGTCTGAACGGTTGCATGAGACGGTTTATGGTTATTAAAAGTTATTATAGGTTATCCTGTTGAATTTCGGGCAATACTGATTGACAGCGGTTGACCGAAATTTATATATCCGAGCGCAAGCGAACCGCTACAAAGAGGATAGAGCGTCAATGAAAGACCTGTTTTCGACCAAAGAGGTGGCCAAGCTTCTGGATGTCAACGAGAAGATGGTCTACACCCTGGTGTCCGAGAAAGGGCTGCCGGCCACCAAGGTCACGGGCAAGTGGCTTTTCCCGCGCCATCTGGTGGAACAGTGGATCGAAGCCCACACCATCAACTATCCGGAAAACGGCACCAAGCTGCCGCCCTATCACGGGCTTCTGATCATCGCCGGCAGCAACGACATGCTGCTGGACAAGGCCATCGGTTTGTTCAACACCACCAACCCCGCCCATCTGGCGGTTTTCGGCAACCTGGGCAGCATGGGCGGCTTGCGGGCCTTGCGGCAGAACCTGTGCCACATGGCTTCCAGCCACCTGCTCCAGGAAAAAGAGGATGAATACAATTTCGATTTTGCCGTCAAGGAACTCGACCACATGCCGGCGGTGGTCAACTTCTGCCGGCGGGAACAGGGGCTTCTGATCGCCCCCAATAACCCCAAGAAGATCAAACGGGTCGCCGATCTGGCCCGCTCCGACGTCCGCCTCGCCAATCGACCGCTGGGAACCGGAACGCGGCTGCTCCTGGACCATGAATTGAAAAAGGCCGGTTTAAGCGGTGAAAAGATCGCCGGCTACACCCACGAATTCAGCCGGCACCTGGATGTCGGCCTCGAAATCCTGGCCGGGCGGGCGGATACCGCACCGGCCATACGGGCCGTGGCCGGCATTCTCGACCTGGAGTTTTTACCCCTGCGCTGGGAACGCTATGACCTGATGATCGCCAAGGACCGTTTTTTCGACGAAGGCACCCAGCGCTTCCTGAGCCTGCTGCACGAAAAGCAGTTCCACGAACTGGCCGCGGGCCTGCAGGGCTACGATCTGGGCTTGAGCGGCAAAATGGTCTTTCCACAGGAACGCTGAGAGGCATGGCACCCGTAGGGGCGAAAAATTTTTCGCCCCTACTGCACCGGCAGTCGGTTTGGTTCAGGATACCGCCGCCGGGCGGTCAGACGCCGCTTTGGCGCGTCGTTTTCAGGCATCGTGACGGTCTGGTTGTCGTGAGCGATGGCCCTTATGAATCAGGCGTCATCCTTTAACCCAATAAACCCAATATACCCAATAAACCCATAAACCTGACTCAACCGACCTAACCGACTCAACCGACTCAACCGACTCAACTGGCTCAACCGACCTAACTGACTCAACTGACTCAACCAATTTCAAAAGGAGGTGTTTCCATGGTTCGTCGTGCGCGTCTGATTTGTCTTATTCTTTTCGTTACGTGCAGCCTGCTTCCGGGGGCGCTGCCCGCGGGCGCCGAAGATGCCGTGCTCATGATGGCCACCACCACCAGCACCGATGACACCGGGCTGCTCGATTACCTGGCGCCGCAGTTTAAAAAGGCGACCGGTATCGAGCTGCGCTGGACGGCCACCGGCACCGGCAAGGCTCTGAAACTGGGAGAAAACTGCGACGTCGACGTCCTGATGGTGCATGCACCGGCGGCCGAAAAGAAGTTCGTCGCCGACGGATTCGGCCAAAACCGGCGGGAGATCATGTACAATGACTTCGTCATCATCGGGCCGGCGGCCGATCCGGCCGGCATCAAGGGCAAAAGCGTCAAGGAAGCCCTCAAGGCGATAGAAACGCAGTCGGCTGTTTTCGTCAGCCGCGGGGACAATTCGGGGACCCACAAGATGGAGCTGTCCCTGTGGGAGGCGGCCGGGCTGCCGGTGCCGGAAAAGCAAACCTGGTATGTTCAGACGGGTCAGGGAATGCTGCCGACGATCACCATTGCGGCGGAGCGCGGCGGCTACACCATGACCGACCGCGGGACCTACATCAAATACGAGGACAATTTGAAAGGCACCCCGCCCCTGAAGATTCTGGTCGAAGGCGACGCCGCTCTGCTCAACCAGTACAGTGTCATCGCCGTCGATCCCAAGCACTGTCCCAAGGTTCGTAACGACCTGGCCCTGAAATTCGCGGACTGGATCGCCGGGCCGGAAGCACAGCAGCTGATCAAGGATTTCAAGCTCCTGAACAAACAGCTTTTTACGCCCAATGCCAAGAAATAAGACCGGCGGGCCGCGGATGATGGTGACGTGCCGGGGTCTCAAAGGCCCCGGCGGGACATAACAGTTTGTCTGGCCGGTCCGTGTGACCGTCTGTCGGGCGATTCACCGCGTTACGGCCACCGGCACACCTTCGTATGGGCGCCGGTGGTTCTGTCCTGCAGGTAAAAAAACGTCCGGCCCGATCCTGTGCACTGTATTCTTGCCGCGGACGTCCACCCTTTTTTGCACCCGCCGTCGTCAAGGACCTGTTGATAGCGTGGATTTTATCCTGATCGGTTTTCGCAAGGCGATTGAACTGCTGCTGGATGGCGATCCGGAGACCTACTCCGCGATTTTTGCCACGCTCAAGGTGTCGAGCTATTCGATGACGGTCAGCTTGGCGATCGGGGTGCCGCTCGGTTTTGTTTTGGGGTACTACCGGTTCCCGGGGCGTAAACAGGTCCGGGTCGTCGTGGACACCCTGTTGTCGCTGCCCACCGTTTTCATCGGCCTGGTGGTCTACGCTTTTTTGTCGCGGCAGGGCCCGCTGGGGGATTGGGGGCTGCTGTTCACCCTGCCCGGAATTGCGATCGGCCAGACGATCCTGGCCCTGCCGGTCGTGGCGGCGCTCGGCGCCAGTGCGGTCGAAAGCATGGACCGGCAGCTGCACGTCACGCTGGTTTCTTTAGGTGCCGGCCGCCGGCAGCTGCTCCTGACCAGCCTGTGGGAGGTCCGGCACGGAATCCTGGCGGCGGCCCTCGCCGCCTACGGGCGGGTCATGACGGAGGTGGGCATTTCGATGATGGTGGGCGGCAACATCAAATGGCACACCCGCACCATGACCACCGCCATCGCCCTTGAAACCAACAAGGGGTTGTTCGCCATGGGCGTTGCCCTGGGACTGGTGCTGCTGGCGATTGCCTTCGCCGTCAACGTGTCGGTCTCTTTTCTGCGCAAGAAGGTGTGACGGTGACCGATGCGATTTATCAGGTCGACGACCTCGAGCACCGGTATGCGGTGGAACCGGTGCTGCGGGTCGAAACCCTGACCATTTCCCGGGCGGCCATTGTGGGGCTGATCGGTCCCAACGGCAGCGGCAAGAGCACCCTGCTGAAACTGCTCGGGTTCATCGAGAAACCGAGTCGGGGCGAGATTCTGTTCAGGGGCCGGCCGGCGGCGCCTTTCTCGAACGCGGTGCGCTTTCAGGTGACGCTGCTGAGCCAGGAGCCTTACCTGATGCAGCGGTCGGTTTTTAAAAACATCGCTTACGGGCTCGAGCTGCGCGGGGATCGGGACAATTTGCGCGCGCGGGTCGCCGAGGCCCTCTCCTGGGTGGGGCTCCCGGCTGATGTTTTTGCCGAGCGGCGCTGGAGCGCGCTTTCGGGGGGGGAAGCCCAGCGGGTGGCGCTGGCGGCGCGCCTGGTGCTCAGGCCCGCAGTGCTCCTGCTCGACGAGCCGACCGCCAGCGTGGATGCCGTCAGTGTCGAGCAGATCAAGGCGGCGGCCATCAAAGCCCGCACCGAATGGGGCACGACGTTGCTGATCGCCAGCCATGACTGGCAATGGCTTTATGAGGTCTGTGACGAGGTGTTGCATCTGTTCGGGGGCCGGGTGGTCGGTCCCGGCCGGTTGAATCTCGTTCTGGGGCCCTGGCAGGTCCGGCCGGATGGTTACGGGCAAAAAGTGCTGCAGGACGGGCAGGTGATCGTGGCGGCTGCGCCGCCTTCAGCCGCTGCGGTGGCCGTGTTCGATGCCGGTGCCGTCAGGGTCGGGGCCACGGCCGCGGACGCCGTCGAAAAAGCCGAGTCCAACGTTCTCAAGGGGACCATCACGCGACTGGTGTTCGAAAAGGCCAGCCGCAGTACCGTGGCGACCATCCTGGCGGGTGGCGTGCCGTTTGCGGTCCCGCTGCCGTCGGAACGGGTCGCGTCGTTGAAGCTGTATCCGGGCCGGGAAATCGAGCTTTACTTCAGTCCGGATGCGGTAAAATGGATCGGTCAGAATCTTCGATAACAGGGCTGAATGAAATTGTGGATTCCGTAAATCTGCGTAACAGCAGATGATGACCACATCCAGCAGCGGGAGTGCGGGCAATGCGGGTTTACATCGGGTATGACGATACGGACAGCCTCGAATCGGCGATTGGCACCGGCAAGCTGGCCCGCGGTTTCGAGGATGAGATGACGGCCGGCGCCGTGCTGTGGGGCGTGATCCGGCAGCAGTTGCTGGTTCGCGACGACATTCCCTACACCTCGCACAACAGCGCGGCCTGCCTGGTGATCGATCTCGCGGACCGCGATCGTCCGGAAGAGATTATCTGCGCCGCAGTCGCTTACCTCGAGCGAAAGGCCTGCGCCGGCAGCGACCCCGGGGTCTGCGTGGCCTGGGAGAAAAACGGTGGACTGTCAACCCTGGTCGAGTTCGGCCGGGCCTGCACCTGCCGGAAGATGTCACAAAGAGACGCCCGTAAGGCAGCCGGCCTGTTTCATCTCTCCGGTCATGGCGGTACCGACGATGGCATCATCGGAGCGGCGGCGGCGGTCGGTTTGACCCATGCGGGCTGGTGCGGGCGGTTCATCGAGTTCGGCCGGTTGCGAGACTTCGACGGCATGGTCCCGGCCGGAGAGCTGATGTCGCGCGGCATCCAGGTGGTGTCGATCGATCGGGATGCCAAAGTGCCGGCACCCGCGGAGATGGTGCTGACAAACGGCTGGGTGCGCCCGCACCTGTTGAGCGGCCGGCCGGTGCTCCTGGTGCGTCCCGCGGCCGAGGGGCTGTGGGAGAATATCGGCGCCAAACGGGTCAGGCAGGGGATTTCAGCCGGCGGTAGCGCCCGATAAAATTTTGCAGGGTTGCGGCCTGCCGTTCCATGTAGCCGATCCAGATCGCGAGCACTTCCCCGCCTTCGGGTGTCAGGCGGTACATCCGTCTGGCCGGCCCGGTGCCCTCGGTCTCCCACTGCGACTGCACCAGCCCGTCTTCCTCCAACTGCCGCAAATGACGATAGATCATGCCCGGCGGCGCCTGGCCTTCCACGAAGCCGAACTCCTGAATGCTGTGGATGAGTTCATAGCCATAAGCCGGCTTCAGGTTGAGTCCGAGCAAAATAGACGGCTGCACATAGCGTTCGGCTTTTCCGCCGCCGGGGCGCCGGATTCTTTTTAGTCCCTTGTTTTCTTTGTTTGACATATATCCTTCAAGGATCTATTGTCTGAAAGGCAAAAGGCAAAAGGCAAAAGGCAAAAGGCAAAAGGCGAAAGGCAAAAGGTAAAAGGCGCAAGGTTTAAGGTTTAAGGTGAAAGGCGAAGGTTCAGGGTTCAGGGTTCAAGGTTCAAGGTTCAAGGTTACGAGTTTCGAGTTTTTAGTCTGGTATCAAAGATCCGGCCGGAACGATACAACTGGGAGAGAGGTGATCATGAAAATATTCGTGCGCGAAAGACGCAAGGTCGATGAGGGTGAAAAAAAGCCGCGCTTCCGGGTCGTGGGCGTCAGCGAGGCAGACATCAGGCTTTACGTCAAACACATGCGTAAAAAAGAACTGGAGCAGGTGGCCGCTGCCACCGGCGCCGAGATCGTGTACCTGAAAGCGGAAAAAGACGGCCAGGGCAAGGCTACCGTTCTGGTTTAACCCTTCATCTTCCCGACGTCGTTGAACCGTCCTGCGGCTCCTTGTAGATGATCGTGCCGACGTGTTTTCCATCCAGGGCCGCCAGAATGTGCTCGGGGTGGTGCAGGGCGTCGATGATCTGCAGCTCCTCGAGGCACTTGGCCCGCTGCAGCATCGTGAGAATCGGCCGCTCGATGATCAGATCGTCCAGGTCCAGCTCCAGCAGCTCTTTGGCGGAAATGCGGTCGATGAACCTTGGGGGGGCATCGGCGGAAGATGCGGCTTTCTTGGGGTCGCGGTCGTAGAGGCCCTTCTCGTCCTTGAGGTAAATCAGCGCGCGCGCGCCGATATTTTCGGCCAGCAGAAATGCGCCGCAATCGGTGCGGTGGGGCGGAATGGAGCCGTGCTCGGCCGGGTGTTCGAAAAATCCGTACGGCGGGATGCCGTAGGTGATCGGCAGGTAGCCGAGTTTGCAGAACATGGTCAGTTGCTCCAGGTTGTCGCCGTGGCCGATCTTGACCCCGCCGTGTTTCGAGAGCAGCACCGCCAGCATCTCCGCGTTTTGCCACGAAACCTTGTCGCCCAGCTTGGAGAGCACGCCGGTCGGCATGCCCAGGTCCACCCCGATGTTGTAAACATGCCGGGCGCGCGTGCCGCCGCCGGTCATCAGCAGGATTTTGTGTTTATCTTTGGCTTCGATCAGCACATCCAGAATCGGCAGCAACGCCTTGGCGCCGCGGTCCATGATGCTCTGCCCGCCGATCTTGAGCACGTTGATGTCCGGATGCATCCGGAAGTACTCTTTGGACTCGGTCTGCTTTAAAAACTTTTTGCTGACCAGGGATTCTCCCATCATGGGAGTGTCGATGTGCAGCCGGCCGGTGGTCCCTTCTTCCTTGATCAGCTTTGTCATTGGTCATCTCCCGATTCAGTTGGTCGCTTTAAGATAAAACTTATGGTTGTGTTATCGCTCGTTGGCGTATGACTATCCAGCCGCCTCCCTCTGGCCTTGCCAAAATCATTATCTTAAGGCCTATAGTACCGCCCACGTTTCTGATAAGCCTCGCAAAGGTAAACTGGCGAGCAGCGGGTGTCAAGAGGACGGTATTCCGGTCGACGGCCTCAGACGTTGAGGCGTTCGGATTTCAGCAGATAGGCGATGACCAGGCCGGCGAGGAAGCCGGCCGCCAGGTTGGAGGCCAGGGTGATGCCGAGCATCATCAGCGCCACGAAAAGACCCTTGCGGTCCTTCAGGTCGATGATCGTCAGCGCCAGCTGGCCGCCGGCGAAGATGAGCAGGACTCCCAAAATCGACATCGGCAGCAGGTAGAGGACCGCCAGGATGCGGTCGCCGAAGAAGACGACCAGCAGCAGGAAGAAGGCCCCGATCATCAGGTTGGAGCCGGCCGTGCGCGCGCCGAACCGGTGATGGGCTGCCAGCCCGCCGGCACCGTGGCAAAGCGGCATGCCGCCGAAGAGATACCCGACGAAGTTGGCGATGGCGATGCTGATGCAGGCGCCGCGGTAGGTGACGCGGTGCGAGGCCTCGCCGAAGTAGTCATTCGACAGGTCGGCGTAGGCGATCACGGCATTGCCCAGGGTCATCGGGATCTGCGGCAGGACCAGGATTAGCAGGGCGCTTCCGAAGTCGGCCACATTCGGGAAGGGAAACGGCAGCAGCGGCGGCAGATGCAGGCCCAGGCGCATGTGCTCGAATCCCTGGTGCGTGCCGAGGATCAGCCCGACGGCCGCGCCGCCGCAGACCACCAGCAGACCCGCCGGCAGCTTGCGGTTGTCCAGCAGAAGCAGCGTCAGCAGGCCGCCGAGAGCGCCGATGATAATGCCGACCGGCACGAAGCCGACATGTTGCACGGTCAGGAAGGGTTCGGCGGCCTTGGACATGAGCTGAAATTTCGAGGTGCCGAGCATGAACTTCACGCCTTCGGCCATCAGCAGCGCGCCGGTCGAGAGCTGTACGCCCCGCACCACCGGTTTGGGGGTGTATCGGCCGATCAGGTCCATGGCGCCGGTAGCGCCGATAATGATAAATATTCCGCCCAGCCACAGGCTCGCGGCCATGATCTGCGAGGCGCTCAATCCCATGGCGATGGCGTAGGCGCCGACGACCTTCATCGGCTGGACCGGCACCGTCACCCCGAAGTAAATTCCGGCGAGAATGTAGTAAAGACCGACCGAAAAGAAGAGTCCGGCCGGATCGAGCTTGTTGACCAGGATCATCCCGATGGCAAGCGGCAGCAGGGTGCCGAGGTCGCCGAGGGAGCCGGCCAGCTCCATCCGGTCGAAGGTATAGCGCTGCAAGCCGGTAGTCACGGCTTTTCTTTGTCCTGTTCGAAGACCCGGCCCGGGAAACGCTTCAGTTCCATTATCTTCGCATCACGGATTTTCTTGTCGTGAGTCGATTTCTTACGGAAGCCCTCGGCCATTTTTTCGAGCAGGTCTTCGAATTTGACCGGTTTCAAAAGGTAGTCGAACGCGCCGAGCTTCATGCCTTCGATGCTGGTTTCGACCGAGGCGTGGCCGGTGAGCAGGATGACCTCGGCCAGCGGCTGCAGCTTTTTGATCTCCCGCAGCACCTCGATGCCGTCCATGCCGCCCGGCATCTTGATGTCGAGCAGAATGACATCGAAGAGTTGATCTTTCAGGATCTGGAGCGCTTCTTCACCGCAGGTGACGCCGATCGTCTCGAGCTTGCGCTTCTGCAGGCGGTTGACAATGGTTTCCAGGAAATCGACCTCGTCGTCTACGACCAAAATTCTGAAGGTGACCATTTTTGCTTCTCCTTGGTTTATGGACGCTATTTTTTCTCCGGCAGCTTGATCGGCAGCCGGATAACAAACGTCGTGCCCTTGTTCTCGCGGCTGGTGAAGGTCAGGGTTCCGCCCATCTTTTCGATGATGCCGTAGCTGATCGACAATCCCAGGCCGGTTCCGCGTCCCGGCCCCTTGGTGGTGAAAAAGGGATCGAAGATCCGGCGCTGCATGGCCTCCGGAATGCCCGAGCCGCTGTCGCGGATGCTGATATCGATGGCGTGCCGATCGGAGACGGTCGCCACATCGATCACGCCGTCCTTGCCGATTGCATCGATGGCGTTGTTGAACAGGTTCAGCAGGACCTGCTGCAGCTGCGACTGATCGCTGGCGATCACGGGCAGATCGGACTGCAGGTCCGTGTGAATCTCGATGTTGTTGATGCGCACGTGATTTTTCAGCAGTTCCAGGGTCTGGTTGATGATGTCGTTGATATCTACATCGTCGAGGCGCGGCTCCATGCGGCGGGCGAAGCCGAGCATGTTGTGGGTGATCTTGCGGGCCCGTTCGACGTGCTCTTCTATTTTTCCGATAGACCGCTGGTATTCTTCGAAATTCTCGCTCTGCTGAAAGTTTTCCTCGGCCAGCAGGTCACGCATCCAGCCGGCTTTTTCACCGATAACGGCCAGAGGGTTGTTGATTTCGTGGGCGATACCGGCCGCCATTTTACCCAGGGCGGCCATCTTGTCGGACTGGATCAGCTGGGAGTTCAGTTCGTTGACCTCGCGGTCGGCTCCTTCCAGCCGCTTGATCACCATGTTGGCGGTGATGAGGATTGCGGCGACGATGGCCAGGCACGAGGCGGCGATGATGAAGATCGTGCGGTTCAAGGTCGATTTCAGGCCGGCAATCTCTTCGCCGGCTTCCTGACTGATGATCAGCAGCCACTCGCCGTTTTTCAGCCAACTGCCGGCGTAATACTGGACCGAGCCGTCGGGCAGCTTCTTGATGTTGACCGAATCCTCGGCGAAAGTGGTGGGGTCGAGGTCCGACTTGCTCAAAATTGTGCCGTGGAAGCGGGGATTGGTTTGAAAGTACCCCTCCTTGTTGATGATAAACGCATCTCCGCGTTGGCCGGTGTGCGCGGTCCGGACCAGACGGTTGAACACCTCGGAGTCGATGGTGGCCCTTAAAATGAAGCTGCGGTCCTCGTCGTGGCCTCTGACGGCGATGATGAAGTGCGGCAGCTGCCGATAGCCCATGTAGACGTCGCTGATGTAGCGGCCCTTGCTCATGGCCTCGCCGAACCAGGGCTGCTGGTAATAGTTCAGCCCCTTGAGGTCGTAGGGGCCGACATAGACCAGCTGGGTGCCGGCGTTGTCGATGATGCCCATGTCGACCAGTCCAAGGCCGTCGGCCCGCCGGTTGATCACCTTGAATATTTCAGCGAGGTTCTGCGGCTGGCTGAGGTAGTCGAAGCTGTGGGTGTCGACGATGGTGGTCAGGATGCTGATGCGCTCGCGCAAAAAGACTTCGATCCCGCTGCGGTGCGAGCGCACCAGTGACCGGATCTGGGCTTCGGTCTTTTCGGCGAAGACCTGCGCAAACTGGTAGTAGAGGCCGAAACCCAGAAATATCAGCGGTGCAACGGACACGATCAGGGTGATAATGATGATGTCCTTTTTCAGCTTGTGGTATCGTGAACGCTTCATAACGACCTCGCGGTCCTGTAACCGGCCGCTGCGGCGGTTACCAGGAGAGCAGACGCCAGTAACCGAATACCGCCCAGAACCAGAGTACCAGCCAGGCCAGGATCGTGACCGGCAGGCCGAACTTGACGAAGTCCATCACGTCCAGCAGCCGTTCGCCCGTGTCCAGATCGCGCCCCATGCCGAAGGCGATGGCGTTGTTGGGGGTGCCGACCACCAGGAAATTGGCAAACGAGGAGGAGAACGCGGTCACCAGGCCCACTTTCCAGACGTTGACATCGGCCAGGGTCGCCATCGGCAGCACGACCGGCCCCAGGGCGGCCACGGTGGCGCCGTCGCTCATGAAGTTGGTCATCGTGCCGGTCAGCAGGCTGACACCGATCACCAAGCCTTCTCCCTTAGACAGGAAATCGGGTAAAATATCAACAAAAGACTGTGCCAGCCACAGGGCCCCGCCGGTGAACTTGAGGCCGACGCCCATCGCGGAAGCCGCGGCATAGAGGCCGACGACATCGAAGGCCACCCCGCTCTGAACGTCCTCCCAGCGGATGATGCGGCACAGGAACATCGCCATCAGGGCATAGAGGGTCGGTCCACCGAGTCCGGCGTGTTCGCCGATGATGATCCACGCCGCCACCAAAATGATCAGGATAACGGCCATCATGGCTTCGCGGCCGCCGAACCTGGGCAGGTCGGCGACCTCGGCCTTCACCACCTCGCTGGGGTTGACGTTTTTGACCTTGAAGCGCGATTTGCAGGAAAGATACATGAAGGCGCCGATCACGACCGCCATGACCGGCACGAACGGCATGCCGTATTTCATCCACTGCAGAAAGGTGATCGGACTGCCATATTCCGCCAGGTAGCTGACCATGATGGCGTTGCGCCCGCCGGCGGCCGGGGAGCCGGGGCCGCCGTGGTTGGCGGCAAAGCAGACCCCCAGGATGAGAAAGACCGCCAGGGCGTGATCTTTCTTGACACCGTACATTCTGCAAGTGACCTTGTACACGCCCATCAGGACCGGCAGCAGCAGCGCCACCAGGGCGTGTTCGGAGAGAAAGCTGGCGGATACCGCCAGCATCGGCAGGAAGATGAAGGCGAACCCTTTGGCGCTTTTGATCCGGCTGAGCAGGATCAGCCCGATGCGCTTGTCGAGGCCGGTTTTGGCTACCCCCACGGCCACCACCAGAATGCCGAAGATAAAAAAGACCGCATCCGACATGTAGGCCTGGGAAATTTCGTTGATCGGAAGGACGCCGTACAGGTAGAGCATCACGCCGACCATGATGTCCGTGGCCCCCAGCGGCAGGGCCTCCGTGCCCCAGAGAAAGGCCGAGAGAAACAGGATCGCGACCATCGCCTTGGCCATCTGGGCTACTTCGAGGCTCGTCAGCAGTTTGTTGCCTGCCGAATGGCCGCCCCCCTCCTCGCCGGTCGCTTTGGCACTTGGTTCAGCGGCACTCTTGCCCTCCAGACGGGCCTTGAAAGCCTCGGGCCGCAGTTTGCGGTTGACCGTATCGACGATGTTTTTGCTGTCGCGCGCCACTTTGTACCCCGGCGGGTTGACTCGGTCCACCATCTTGACCATGCTCTCGGGTGGCGGCATGAGCACCACGGCCAGAAAGACCACAGCGGCAACAAGCAGTAAAATCGGCTTGTAGCCCGGTCGGTTTTTCCAGGTCCAGGGTTCATGGTAGCTTTCATCGTAAGCGTTGCTCAGGTGTGTCATGCCTCCTCCTCGATCTGGGATGTGCTCATTTTGTCCCGGCCGGGCATCGGTCGGGTAGTGGGTGTCGTCGATCCCCGGCCGGCGTCATCTCGGGTTTCTGTTACGCCGCGCCGCTTAAGGGATGCTTCATGGCGGATGATCGCAGCGGGTGCGGGCAGAAAACCGGCCGGCGGTTTAAGCCGTCAAGCAACAAAGCAATGAATATGCCACCGCCGGAAGGGAACGTGTCGTGAAAAAACCCCTTGAAATACCAAGCTTAATTCAGCCCTGCGGTTGGGTGAATCCCCTGTCGGCAGCGCCGTCTGTCAGTATTTTTTACAGACTGTAAAACCGGCTCGGGCGCTGGTGCGGCCAGAGTGGCCGGGCCGGTGGGGTGATGATCAGTGGGTGCGGGAGGAGGAACGGTGCTTCAGGTCGTGGATGACCCTTTTAAGCGATTCGACACTGTTGCCGCCTTTTTCGACAAAGACGTCGGCATTCAAGGCATCGGGGGCGGCGGCATAGTCGGATAAAAACGCATGAATCACGACCGTTAAGGGCGGAATGCGGTCCTTGAGCTTTTCCATCAATTGCCGCGCGCTGGTATCCGGCAAGTCGGGATCGAGAATGACGAGGTCCAGAGGGTCCGGATGGAAGGCCCATTTCAGCAGTTCGACGCCGCTTTCGGCCAGGCGGACCCGGTAACCTTCGGATTCGAGTTCCCGTTTTAAAAACTTGCGGACATGCGGATTGCGATCGGCGATCAAAATGTATTTGAGTGTGTTCACCCGTGCTCTCTAATGATTGTTGCCAAATTCACCAAGCAAGGGCTGTGCCAGCGGGAGAGGGGGCCGAAGGACGGCATATAAAGTCCCGTGGAAGCGGGGCGTATCCGGGTCGCGGCGATGAAATGTCGCGGGGGTGGTGCCGCCGATGTCGATATTTTTTACATTCTGTAAAAAGCGGAGCAGCGGGACACACCATATTTCATTCATAGAGTGGCGGCTTCAAGAGGCCATGTCCGTTTAACCCAAAACCACCGCGCGCGTGTACACCGTCGAAATCATGGTTACGTTTTGATCAATGGCCAATCCGGTTGCTGCCATGCAGGTGAATCAACTAACCGTGCAGACCGTGTGCAGACGAGGTTCGGCATACAAAGGAGAGAAAATGGGCAAGATCGTTCATCAATCCCGCATCGATGTTGCCTATACCCTCAAGCTGCCCAAGGAACAAGTCGCGGATGCCCGGGCGGCGCTGGAGAACTATTTGCACCTTTGCCCCGCGGCCCAAAGCGTGATTGACTGCATCCGGATTACCCACAATTTGACGCTCCCAGAGATGTAGGCTTCGAGATAAAGATTTTGGACTGCGTTATCGGTCGTCGGCGTATGCCGTATACAGCCGCCTCCCTCCGGCCTTACCAAAATCTTTGTCATCAAAAGCCGGATCATCTTGCGGCACGGCGATGAGGCGCGGGTCGGTGGCTCCGGGGGTGGTAAAGAAGTGATCGGTCTGGTACATGAGGCGATTGAGCGTTGCGTCGAGCAGCTGCCGCCGCGCTTCCATCTCTGCCCGCGATGCGCGGCGGGGGACCCGGATGAGCCTGTCACCGTAAGCCATGACGATTCTGGAAAAAGGCTTGGGGATAATTGTTTTGTCCCAACTGTCGAGCCTCCAGCAGCGTTCGGCGCTCCAGGTCATTGTCATGATAGGCAGGCCGGTGATTCTGGCCGCGGTGATGATGCCCATTTTCGACACCCGGGCGGGCCCGTGCGGCGCGTCGACCAGCAGGCCGGCCAGGTGTCCCTTCTCACCATATCGAACAAGCTCCTTTAAGCCTTCGAAGCCCCGGTAACTCGATGACCCCCGCACCACGATCCAGCCGTGGCGCTCCGCGGCCTGGGCGGCCAGTTCCCCGTCCTTGCTGGAGCTGGCCATCGTAACGACCCTGCGATGTCGATAGTGGTGGACGATATACATCACGCCGCGGTGCCAGCTGGCCGCCAGCAGCCCCTTGCCCGGATTCTCCCTGTAATAGGTTTCCATGACCTCGCGGCCGAACTCCTGCACCCGGCAGGTGGAAAAGAGCAACAGGGTAGCGGCGCGGGCCATCCAGCCGAAGAGGTAGTAGAAGGGGGCATGCCTGGGCTTTATTTTTTTTTGGCGTTTCATGGGGTTCCGGGTTCCGGGTTACGGGTTACGGGGTCCGGGTTTCGGGTTCCGGGTTGCGGGTTTCGGGTTACAGGTTTCGGGTACTATGTCCTGAGTTTCAAGTTTCGAGTTTCAAGTTTCTATAGCTTTAAGATAAAGTTTTTTGGCAATATACGAGGAAGGCGGCTGTATAGTCATACGCCAACGACCGATACCAGCAGCCAAAATCTTTATCTTAAAGCCTATATTCATGGATTCGCCTCATCCGGGCAGAGTCTTCCATCCTGTTCGCATCCCCCTTACTACTCTCCTGCTACAGGTAGCGCAGAAGGGCGAAGCCTTTGCGCTGTTTGATGTCCCGGTACCACAGGCAGAGCGGGTACAGGATCAGCAGAACGGTCAGGGTGGCCGTCAGGGTCTCGATCAGGCCGCCGCCGTCCCGCAGGCCCAGCAGCCAGGCGCCGATGGCCAGCAGGTGGACGTGCAACAGGTAAAAGAACAGTGGGGTATGGCCGAAGACCGTCAGCGGATTCCAGCGGCTACTCGACTTGTCCCGGTAGCAGACGCCGAGCGCTGCCAGTCCCAGGAGCATAATCCCCAGCTCGAGGGCGGCAAATGACAGGCTGGGCGGGTATTTGCTGACATGCAGCCATTGCAGCAGCGTGGCATCGTCACGAAAAAGCAGCATGTTGCCATAGTGGTTGAATCCACGGACAAGCGCGAAGATTGCCAGTGAAAAAATGCCGAGCCGGCCAAAGATTGCCGGTGCGGCCGCGCGGCTAATCGGCAGCCGGGCGATGCCCCACCCCAATACCATGTACGCCAGCCACGGCAGCAGCGGGTAAAGAACGTAGCCCACCCGGCCGACCCGCCCGCCGGTGACCAGAAAGGCGGCAATGACACCCGGGGGGTGATCCTCTTCAAAACCGAGGACCAGTCCGGCCAGCGCTTCAGCGAAGATCATGAGGATCAGGCCGATGGCGAGCAATGTCCGGAAATCAAGTCGGCGTAATAACACCATGCAGCACAGGCTGCCCCCGATGGCGTAGAGAACCTGAAAGACGATCCCGTGCCCGAAGCCGATGCTCATCCAAAGGGGATCGAGCAGCATGAGCAACAGACCGCGCTTGAGGATAAAAGCATCGATGCGGCCGGCCGGCACACCGGCCGCTTTTTGGCGCCCGACGCTCAGCGACAGCGCCCATCCGGCCAGAAACAGGAACGTCGGGGCGCACAAATGAGTCAGCCAGCGCACCCAAAACTGAGCGGCCGGTATGGCGGACCCCGGTTCATAAAAAGCGATCGAATCGGTCATGTACCGTTCGGCGTTGACGATTTCCGAAGCGTGATCGAAGGCCATCAACACGATCACCACGCCGCGCATGACATCGATGGCCGCCAGCCGCTGCGTCTCTGCCGGCGGGGGCAACCGGGTATCTGCAACGCCATTCATCGAACCCTTCTTCCCATCTGTGCCATAATTCGATTGAGCGGGCCGTGTCCCGAAACAAAGCAATAGACATATAGATCATTTCGGCCGTCAAATGAATCCCTATTTGCCGCCAAGATGTCTGCTGTCTACTCGAAAAGACTATAACCGCCGGGATACAGGCCGCCAGCTTCATTTTTTAAGCAACACGAAGGCGGCACCCGGCAGGTCGGGTTCCGGTCAGGATGGTAAAATGTGAAAAGCTTGTCAAGTCTTTGAGGGGAGCCCAGGGCTTCGATGCGGTTGAAACCCGCCGGCCGGGCATGCGGGGCCGGGCAAAAGGATGCCGCCGGCGGGTCGCTGCAAGGGATTAAATAGGTCGCCGTATTCAGGAGCTGAGAAGGCTAATGCCCCTACTACCGTTGCCTGACGATCATCACCGAACACGGCGCCTTGTGGGCCACCCGCTTGGCGACGCTGCCGAAGATGACCAGGCCCATGCCCGACAGGCCGTACGCGCCCAAGACCACCACGTCGATGGGGTTTTCATCGAGAAACCGGATGATCTCGGTCGAGACGTGACCGTCTAAAACGATCAGGCGGTATTCTGCCCTTCCGTCTATGCGGCGGCCGTATTTCTGCGCCATCAATTCCTCGATTTGCTGCACCATCGCCTCCCGGGGCTCTTCCGGCATGATCCAGCCGGTGTCGGCCAGCGTCGGGTTGATGGGCGGCGGCAGGACATGAAGCACGGTCAGGTTGGCCGCATACTTTTCGGCCATTTCGAGGGCGGCGGTAAAAGCGGCCTCTGAATTCTCGGAAAAATCGGTGCTGCAGACGATTCTTTTGATCGGCATGGCCCTTTCTCCTTTGTTGCGGTGTGACGGCCCGCATCAGATCGACAGGTCTGATGGACAGGGCCGATGACAACGGCTGCGGGCTCCTGTTAATTGCTGTGTCCCTGGGACAATAATATCACTATCAAATTATATCACTATCATCGGATATGCCAGACGGTTTATCAATAGCAACGGATATGCCAGACGGGAAAATTCGGTGGCCGAAGACGGCGCCCTCGGCCCGCATCTTTGGAATGTAGATCCCTCGAGCTGACCCCGACACCGCTTGCGAGCCGCCGGACGGGACTTAAAAACGCGAAGGGAGCGAGGCGATTTCCCGAAACGGTGCACGTAAAAAGAAAGCCCGCCGGCATCGGATGAGCGCTTTTCTGTTAAACCCTTTTACAGCTTGTAAAATAGTCCGACGGCAAACTGGTCCAGTCGGCGATCGCTACAGCGCCAGAATAAAAAATTAAAAGGGCAGGACGGGGTCGACCAGGGACCCCCTGCGGCTGCACTCGTGTGACCGCTCTACCGATACCCGAGTGAGCATGCTTTTTTACCGTCAGCGAAAACAAAGCCGGTCGCGGAGGCCGGTGTGTGCGAGCACTTTCCCCGAAGAAATAGGCGCTTGGGACCGGCTTTCGCCAAAGCAGGCGGCCAACCGCGGGAAAAGGGGTATTGCAAAAGGAGCCTAATCGCGCGCTCCTTTCACCTGGTTGGCATGGCCCTTGCCTAAAACGAGGATGGCTCTTCCTTGACCATCCTTCCGGTTCCCGGCCGGGGCCGCCATCCAGCGGTGCCGGAAGTGCCGTGGTCACCATCGGAAGCGGGGGAAAATGAGCGATCTTTTCGCGGACTGCGGGCTGAACATGACCCATGCGGCCGTGGATCGACACGTGGAAAAAGGGGGCGGCGACCGCGTGGCCATGCGATGGCCGGCCGCGGTCGGCCAGTGCCGGGAGGTGACCTACGCCGGCCTGCGCGAAGAAAGCAGCCGCTTCGCCGGCGTGCTGGCAGGGCTGGGGATAAAACCGGGAGAGGTGGTGGCGGCTTATATCGGCCGTATTCCGGCGCTGTATGTCACCGCCCTCGGCGCCTGGCGGGCGCGCTGCGTGTTCTGCCCGCTCTTTTCAGACTTCGGTCCGGAACCGGTCCTGCATCGTCTGAGGATCAGCCGGGCCGCCGTTCTGGTGACGACCGGCGCTCTTTACGGCGCGACGGTGGCCGGCCTGCGGGACCGGCTACCCTGTTTGCGCCACGTCCTGCTGGCGGATCCAGACACCGCCCCCCCGGCGAACACCCTGTCCCTGCCGCATCTGATGCGCGCGGCGCCCGCCTTTTTCCCTATCGACCCAACCGAACCGCAAGACCGGGCGTCGCTGCATTTCACCAGCGGTACGACCGGGATGCCGAAGGGCGCCGTCCATGTGCACGATGCCGTGCGATATCTCGAGCGGACCGGCCGGGAGGTCTTCCAGTTTCAGGAACGGGACATTTTCTGGTGCACGGCCGATCCGGGCTGGGTCACCGGAACATCTTACGGCATCATCACGCCCCTGGTGTGCGGGGTCACTGCCGTCGTAGACGAGGCGGCTTTCGACGTGACGCGCTGGTACAGCATATTGGCGCACGAACGGGTGAGCGTGTGGTACACCTCGCCCTCGGCCATCCGGCGCCTGATGCGCGCCGACCCGAGTCCGCGTGATGCCTACGACCTCGGCGCGCTGCGCCTGATCTGCAGTGTCGGCGAACCGCTTCACGCCGGCGCCGTGCACTGGGCCGAGCATACGCTGGGTTTGCCGGTCGTCGATACCTGGTGGCAAACCGAGACCGGTGGGATCATGATCTCGTCCGCCGCCGCCCCGCGGATTCGCCCCGGATCGATGGGATGGCCGCTGCCGGGCATCGAGGCCGCGGTGGTCGAGCGATCGCAGGACGGCATGGTCGTCGGACCGGTGGCCCCCGAGCAGGCGGGTGAACTGGCCCTGAAGCCCGGTTGGCCGTCACTGTTCAGGGAATACCTAGATGCCCCGCAGGCTTATGCGCAGTGTTTCGCGGGGGGGTGGTATCTCACCGGCGATCTGGTCAGGCGCGATCCGGACGGTTATTTCTGGTTCCTGGGCCGCGCGGACGACATTATCAAGTCCGCCGGTCACCTGGTCAGCCCGTTCGAGGTGGAAAGCGCGCTGATGGATCATGCGGCCGTCGGCGAAGCGGCGGTGATCGGGATTCCCGACCCGCTGCTCGGTGCCCGCGTGAAAGCCTTCGTCACGCTGAAACCCGGCCGCAATGCGGGGGAGCCGCTGCGGCGCGAATTGATCGCCTATGCGCGCCGCCGCCTGGGGCCGGCGATTGCACCGCGGGAAATCGAGTTTGCCGACGAGTTGCCGAAAAACAAGGCCGGAAAAATCGTCCGGCGCCTTTTGAGAGGCTAAACCCCACGGGCGCATAAACAAAATGGCAAAGAATGTGCGCCTGTTTTTTTGGACCTTTTGAGCGTCAAAGGTGGTTTTATGACGATCCGCAATCTGAACTTCCTGTTTCATCCGCGCTCGGTGGCGCTGATCGGCGACATCGACGATCCCCTGTCTGCCGGGGCCCTGACGGCCCGCAATCTCACCGGCGCCGGTTTCGGCGGCGAGCTATTCTTTGTCAATCCGCAAGGCCAGGCTATCGAGGGGTACCCGGCCTTCAACGCCGTCGAGACCCTGCCGGCGGCACCCGATCTGGCGCTCATCTGCACGGCACCGGCGGAGGTGCCCGGGGTCATCGCCGATCTCGGGCGCATCGGCGGCCGGGCGGCGGCCATCATTTCGACCGGTTTTGTGGAATTCGACCGGGAGTCCGCCCGCGCCCTGCGGGAAGAGATACTGGCGGCGGCCGGGCCCCACCTGCTGCGGGTCATCGGTCCTAACAGCACCGGTGTCATGGTGCCGCGGCACAGTCTCAATGCCGGATTCACCCATCTTCAGCCGCTTCCCGGCGCGCTGGCTTTCGTGACCCAGTCAAATGCAGTGCTGGCCTCGGTGCTCGACTGGGCGACCCACCGCCGCGTCGGGTTTTCGCACTGCGTGTGCCTGGGGGACATGCTCGATGTGGACTTTGGCGACATGCTCGATTTTCTTGCCGGCGACTACCATTGCCGGGCCATCCTGCTCTACATGGAGCACATCACGCAGGCCCGCAAATTCATGTCCGCCGCCCGGGCGGCGGCCCGCATCAAGCCGGTGATCGTCGTCAAGGCCGGGCGCCATGCCGGTGAAAAACTGCCGGGTCTAGGCTCCGCCGCCGGGGTTTTCAATGCCGACGCGGTCTATGATGCCGCTTTTGCCCGGGCCGGCGTCTTGCGGGTCAACGATTTGCAGGCCCTGTTCGATGCCGTGACGACCCTGGGCCTGCTGCAGCCGGTCGACGGCAACCGCCTGGCGGTCTTGACCAATGGCCGCGGGCTCGGCCTGCTGGCCGTGGATGCGCTGATCGACAAGCGCGGCCGCCTGGCACGGTTGGATGCCGCCACGATCGACCGGCTGAGTGCCGTGCTGCCGCCGACCTGGTCGCGGACGAACCCGGTCGACGTCCGGCCGGATGCCCAGGCCGCGCGCTACAAAGCCGCCCTGGAGATTCTGGTCGAGGATGCCGGTGTAGATGCCGTGCTGGTTCTCAACGCGCCCAGTGCCGCGGCCGCGCGCCGCGAGATCGCGGAGGCGGTGATTCAGACGGCCGCCGCTCAAGCCGGCGGCTGGAATCGCCGCGGCATCCTGACCTGCTGGCTGGGCGACGGCACAACTCAGGCCC
>JBAPSB010000336.1:0-12829 GCA_049281435.1 Desulfobacterales bacterium | reverse complement strand
CCGATCATGGAAACCGCGGTACTCTCGGAAATCGTCAAGACCCTCACCCATCGCGGAATCGATCCCCAGGTTTATTTCTGGCGGACCGCCGCCGGCACGGAAGTGGATATTCTCATCGATGACGGTGGCAGACTCGTGCCGGTCGAGGTGAAGCTTTCCGCGACACCGCGCCCGGCCATGGCCGCCTCCATAAAATCGTTACTGCAGGATTTCGGCGATAAGGTCATGCCCGGTTACGTGGTCCATCCGGGCGATATTCGACTGCCATTAGGCTCGAATGTGACCGCTCTGCCATTCTCAGCTCTTTAGATGATCGGGGTCGGGCCATGGCAAGCAATTGATACGATTGAAATAGGTCTTAATAACCGGCCCAAATCGACGGCAATAATGACGTTTTTAGCGGCAAAAAGAGCAATATTGAATCACTGCTACGGTCTGCACCACAAAAAATGTTCCCTTGCGGGTATGATCGGGGTCTATGCTATGATCGGGGTCGGGCCATGGCAAGCAACTGATATAGTTCAAATAGGTTTTAATAACCGACCCAGAATGACGGCAATAATGACGTTTTTAGCAGCAAAAACTGGAAGATTGAATCACGGCTACGGTCTGCACCACAGAAAATGTTCCCTTGCCGTACAGATTTGACATATCATCCTTTTTTGCCATCAAAAGGACGATATTGGCACCGAAAACCCCCGAAAATACACCTGTTTTCTTTAAATATCAGGCGACTACGACGGCCCGACCCCACCTCATATAAAACCGGTAATAAATTTGGCCGGTTTCATCCACAATGGTCAAGATCATTTCTCAGCGTAGTTGTCTTCACGACATAAAACCAGCTTCAATGCCGAAAAATGACTGCAACGTCGTCTGAAGAATGAAAAAATAGCTGCATTCCCCAAAATAGGCCGAGCCGAATGATGCCTTGACATCATTTTGCTTGATGCTATGGTGACCACCATGAGGACAACGCTGACAATAGATGATGACGTATTAGAACGGGCCCGGGCTATTGCGGCCAAACGGCGCACACCATTCAAGACGGTCATCAATGAAGCGCTGCGGGCGGGCCTGGACCGGGTCGAGCAGCCTGCCGAGCGACGGCGTTACATCACCAAGCCCCATGGACTGGGCCTCAAATCCGGCCGGAATTTAGATAACATTCAGGAATTACTGTCTCAAGTGGAAGGCGAGGAATCTCGTTGATTCTCGTTGATGCCAACATATTGTTGTACGCAGAGGACTCGCTGTCTTCACTTCACCGCCAGGCCCGTGAGTGGTGGGATGATCGGCTTTCCCGTGACGAACCTGTTTGCCTGTGCTGGACGGTTTTGTCTGCATTCATTCGGATCGGGACAAATCCGCGGGTTTTCGAACACCCCCTCTCCCTTGAACAGGCCCTTGCCCGGATACAAGGCTGGTTTGAGCAGCCGTGTACCAGAGTCATTCGTCCAACCGAGCAACATTGGACCATTTTCCGGCAGATGCTCACCGCTGGACAGGCTGTCGCCAATTTGGTTACAGATGCCCATTTAGCGGCTCTTGCAATCGAACACGGCTGCGCGCTGGCTTCTACGGATTCTGATTTCGTCCGTTTTCCCAAACTGAAGTGGATCAATCCCCTTTCCATGAAAAGTCCTCAGCGTTAAAAGGACCGCCGGGGGGGTCGGGCCAAGATAACCAATTAATTTAATACAAATTAGTGCTGAAAATGCGCTCAAATTAGCGGCAATAATTCGATTTTTCACGCAAAAAAGAGGATTATAGGAATCAGCCGAGACCGGCAAGAGCTGAATTTACGGAAAAGGGAGTTATGAAAAGCCTGATCGATAGCGTGAAGGCCACTTACGGCACCGACCGCCTGTCCAACCGGCTGTTCGAAAGCCTGCGCGCGGCCGGTTATGATACCGACCGGCTGACAACGGCCGATCTGATCACCTTCGATGAGCTGCACGTCATGGGCCGCCAGGCTACCGTTGCACTGGGCCGCCTGGCCGGGCTCACCGCCGATATGTGCGTCCTTGACATCGGCTGCGGCCTGGGCGGATCGGCCCGCACGCTGGCCGCTGAATTCGGCTGCCACGTGACCGGCATCGATCTGTCAGAAGAGTTTGTCGACGCGGCGCGCGTTCTGAGCCAGCGGGTGGGGTTGGCGGAGAGAGTGGACTTCCACCACGGTGACGCCTTGAACCTGCCGCTCGAAAGCAACCGGTTCGATGCAATCTTCATGATCCACGTCAACATGAACATCGCCGACAAGAAAGGCCTGTTCACAGAGGCCGCTCGCGTTTTAAAAGGGGGTGCAAAACTGGTGTTGTGGGAAATCTGCCGTACCGGAGGGCCCGATGTGACGTATCCGGTGCCCTGGGCCAAGGAGGCCTCGTTCAGCTTCCTGGCCAGTATGCCTGACATGATCGCCCTGATTGAAAACGCCGGTTTCGATATGTTTCACTTCGAAGATGCCACCGCCGAGGCCGCCGATTGGGTGCGCGCCCGCCAGGCCCCGCCCAAGAAAGATCGTCCCAGGCTGCCGCGCCCGGACCTCGACCTGGTGCTGGAGAATTTCCGCTTGAAACGCACCAACCTGTCAAAAAACCTGCTGCAGGGCACCATCGCCGTGCTCCGCGCCGTAGCTGTCAATGCTCGCCAGAAGTCAGGTACGGGCCAATGATCGAACGGGGTCGGGCCGTACCAACTCTTTAAAATCAAAGAAAAAATTGGCAAAAGGATGCTCGTTTTAGCGGCTATAATGCTGTTTTAACCGGTAAAAAGACGATACGGATATTAGGGCTCGCTCACAAATAACTTACCATTTTCATTCACCGATGCATCCCATCCGGCTGCCGGTGTAAATTCTCGGAATATCCAGATATTCCTGCGATTTTACGCCTTGTCGGTTGGGCGCCTCCATGCCTGAAAATACCAACTTATTTATTCGTGAACCCTTTGTGGGGGCCAAGAGGGATGATCATTCAAGGCAGGTGGGACATATCGCACTTTCTGGCCCCCAAAAGGGCAAAATAGGCCTCAAAACCCCCTGTAATTTGATCTATTTTCTTTTAATATCAGGCGACTACGACGGCCCGACCCCCATTCAGGGGAAATAGACCAGCGCTTTGCGGTAGCCCTCGTCCAGGTCGTTCATCATTTTGTCGAGGCTGCCCATCTCTTTTTCCCAGCCGGACGCCTTTTCTTTTTCGAGTTGTTTGACGAAAAGCTCAAGCGTTTGAATGGTCTGTTTCAACCCGGCCACCGTGTCCATGTACTTGGCCTGCATCTCGGGTTTGACCCCGCTGGACTGCTGCTGGAGGTTTTCAATTTTGGCGTTCCAACTTTTCAGCTGTTTTTTAAGTTCTTCCAATGATTTTTCACCAGCCATGAGCGGTCCTCCTTGAAGAAAAATGGTGATACCAGTTAGTTTCCGATCCAATGTCGTTAACTTAAGGAATTCCTTTGAAAGTCCTCCTTTGAAAAAGGGGGATTTAGGGGGATATTAAATGATCACAAGAAATCCCCCCTGGCCCCCCTTTTTCAAAGAGGGGAAGATTTGGCCTTAAGTAAATGGCAATGAGTTTCCATCCATAAATGGTCTTTTTTCCGCTGGGCGGCCGGTCGTAGCGGGTTTCCGGCTGCGGCGTACATAAAGTACGCCGCGCCGTCCCGCCCAGGCGGGATACGGCCTTGCCCAGCGAACAACTCCACATTTATGAATTGGACGCTGAGAAGTGCCTAAAAAAATCGCGGATGGGCGCATGCCATTAATCCGTTATTGGATTCTGCCACCGAACTTTTGTGCCGCCGCAGAAATGGTGCGCGGAACGTATCGCAAGGGCTTGGTTAATATTGTCAATTTTTGCCAAATAATCAAGAAAAAGAAACCTCTATCCTTTTTACCGGCTCTCGACCGCGCGCACCCCACAGCGCATGCCCCCCCATACCACAGCCCCACCTCGCGGCGCATCTTCCTCGCCGCAGCCGCCATGATGGGTTTTACCTGTTGTTATGACCCGATTTGTTTGCGGTTGCGGGACCCAACGCCGATGCTGATATTCCAATTGAGGAAACGAGGACCCGAACAACAGACATGATCACACTCAACCACAGGAGTTTCACCATGGCAGAGAAAGTTCAAGATTATACTGAAAACGAGAAAGAAAAAGATGGTCACGTCGATACCCGTCATAAGAATTTCGAATGCGAAGACAAGGACCCGAATCTGGGCTGCGACCCCGGCATTGACGTCGCCGGCTGATGTGCATATTTAGAATATTTCCTCCCCAAAAAACAAACGGCCGAGCCTCATAGGGCGCGGCCGTTTGTTTTTAGTAAACCATAGCCCTCGATTCGCAGTAAACATCCTCGTTTTTCACCCTTGAAGCCCCGCCCCGGCCGCCGTCTCATTTTTGGCTCGTCAGCGTAAAGCGACAGACCATCATCGTACACCCCAGCGAAGTGCCCCCATGAAAACCGATCGCCGGTCACCTGCGACGAGAAACAGGGCATGGTGGCCGAGGCCGCTTACTTTCGTTTCGTCAATCGAAATTATACCAGCGGCGATTCGGTCGCAGGCTGGGTCGCCGCCGAAGCCGACATCTGAGCGATCCCTGAAAGACGCCTGCCGGATTTTCATGCGGATTCCGGCGCGGGACTGCCGGTCGAATTCATTGGACTTGGCGCCGCCGCATAATGATGCTATGCAGTCCCATTGAAATGCGCTCGATTGCCGGCCAAAGGAATTTACCGCCATGGGTCTCTTCGAATTTGCAATCATCTTTTCCGCGACAATTGCGCTGTACAATATGCAGCAAATCAAGATGATCCTGAAAGACAAGGGGTTTGCGGTCGATGCGTTCACGGGCTGGATCGAGGACTACCGGCGGTTCAAACGATTGATCCGGGTCGAGCCCGACCGCAAGGTCAAGATCAAATATCAGAAAATCCTGAACGGGCTGCACTTTTCGCTGGCGGGCGGCGCCGCATTTGCCGTCATCGTGCTGATCAACCGGCTGTAGCCATCCGACCGTCACGAAAACGCCGCCCTTTTCCCAATTTAAAAAAATCCGGAGGGGGCTCGATGAACAAATTTACCCTCGTCGTCGGCATGGCCGCGATATTTCTCGGCCTGTATTCCCTTTACCTGCGCGCCACCCACAACGACAAGTTTTCGAAATTAAGCGGTTTGCAGAAGCGCTTCGGTACGACCAAAGGCAGCATCATCCACTTTGTGTCCTATTGCCTCTTCCCGATCGTGTTCGGCATCGGCATGATTTACGCCTATGTAAACAACATCTCGTTGTTTTATTGAGGCAGTTCATCGGTGAGGCCAATCCTGAACCTGGCAAGCCGGGAGGTCGGGAGCGGCCGGGTTTCGTTCATCATGGCGAAAGGGGGGCGCATGCCCAGAAGAAGTGACGTCGAAAAGATTCTGATCATCGGTTCGGGGCCGATCGTCATCGGTCAGGCCTGCGAGTTCGATTATTCCGGCACCCAGGCCTGCAAGGCCCTGCGGTCTTTGGGCTACACGGTCGTGCTGGTCAACTCCAACCCGGCCACTATCATGACCGATCCGGACATGGCGGATGTCACCTACGTCGAGCCGCTGAACGTCAAGGTGCTGACCGAGATCATCGAACGCGAGCGCCCCGACGCCCTGCTGCCAAACCTGGGCGGGCAATCCGGACTGAACCTGGCCTCGGAACTCCACCGCCAGGGGGTCCTGGACACCTACGGCATCAAGGTCATCGGGGTCGGCATGGATGCCATCCAGCGCGGCGAGGACCGCCTGGCGTTCAAGGAAACCATGCAGCGGCTGAACATCGACATGCCGCGCAGCCGGACGGTCGAGACCATCGCGGAGGCCGAGAAGGCGGCCGATGAACTCGGCTACCCGGTGGTGATTCGGCCGGCCTACACCATGGGCGGGACCGGCGGTGGGCTGGTGTACAACGTCGAAGAGCTGCGCACGATCGCATCCCGCGGCCTGGCGGCGAGCCTGGTCCACCAGGTGCTGGTGGAAGAATCGGTGCTGGGCTGGGAGGAACTCGAACTGGAGGTGGTCCGCGACGCCAAGAACCAAATGATCACGGTGTGCTTCATCGAGAACGTCGATGCCATGGGCATTCACACCGGCGACAGTTTCTGCACGGCGCCCATGCTCACCATCGCGTCCGAACTGCAGGAGCGCCTTCAGCAATACGCCTACGCCATCGTGGAGGCCATTCAGGTCATCGGCGGCACCAACATCCAGTTCGCCCACGATCCAGCCACCGGCCGGGTGGTGGTGATCGAGATCAACCCCCGCACGTCCCGGTCTTCCGCGCTGGCCTCCAAGGCCACCGGTTTTCCGATCGCGCGGGTGTCGTCCCTGCTGGCCGGCGGGCTGACCCTGGACGAAATCCCTTACTGGCGGGACGGATCGCTCGAAAAATACACGCCGTCGGGCGAGTATGTCGTCGTGAAGTTCGCCCGCTGGGCCTTCGAGAAATTCGAGGGCGTAACGGATGTCCTCGGCACCCAGATGCGGGCCGTGGGCGAGGTGATGAGCATCGGCAAGACCTACAAGGAAGCCTTTCAGAAAGCCATCCGCAGCCTGGAAACCGGCCGCTACGGACTGGGGTTTGCGCGCGACTTCAACCGGATGCCGCTCGACAAGCTACTCGGCGCCCTGGGCTCGCCCAGCAGCGAACGCCATTTCCAGATGTACGAGGCGCTGCGCAAAGGGGCCGGCATCCAGGTCCTCCAGCGCATCACCCACATCAAGGCCTGGTTCATCGAACAGATGAAAGAGCTGGTGGATCTCGAGCAGGAGGTCCTGGCGCACAAGGGCCGCCGGCTGCCCGACGGGCTGCTGAAACAAGCCAAGAAGGACGGGTTCGCCGACCGCTACCTGGCCGGGCTGCTCGACTGCCGCGAGGCCGAGGTCCGCGAACAGCGGCTGGCGCTGGGCATCGCGGAGGCCTGGGAACCGGTGCCGGTGAGCGGGGTGGATGACGCCGCTTACTACTACTCGACCTACAACGCCCCGGACCGCGTCGCGGTCAGCAGCCGGCGCAAGATCATGGTCCTGGGCGGTGGGCCGAACCGCATCGGACAGGGGATCGAATTCGATTACTGCTGCGTGCACGCCGCCCTGGCCATCCGGGAGGCCGGCTTCGAATCGATCATGGTCAACTGCAACCCCGAAACCGTCTCGACCGATTATGACACCTCCGATAAACTCTACTTCGAGCCGCTGACGGTCGAAGACGTGCTGAGCATCCACGCCAAAGAGCACCCCGAGGGCATCATCGTCCAGTTCGGCGGCCAGACCCCGCTTAACATCGCCGCCGAACTCGCCGCGGCCGGGGTCACCATCCTGGGCACTTCGCCGGACACCATCGACTTGGCCGAAGACCGCGACCGCTTTCGCCGCATCATGCGCGAACTGGGCATTCCGCAGCCCGAATCAGGCATGGCCGGCAACATCGATGAGGCCCAGGAGATCGCCCGCACCATCGGCTACCCGCTGATCGTCCGGCCGTCCTACGTGCTGGGCGGCCGGGGCATGGAGGTGGTGCTGGATGACGGGATGCTGCAGCAGTACCTGGCCGCCGCGGTGGAGATCTCTCCCGCGCGGCCCATCCTCATCGACCGCTTCCTCGACAATGCCATCGAGGCCGAG
This sequence comes from Desulfobacterales bacterium, assembly GCA_049281435.1. Lineage (GTDB taxonomy): Bacteria > Desulfobacterota > Desulfobacteria > Desulfobacterales > SG8-13 > JARFQH01. The sequence continues at coordinate 5,163 of JBAPSB010000336.1, read as the reverse complement.
GCGGACGCCATCGCCGACGGCCTCGAAGCGTTCGTGCCGGCCGTGATGGAACACATCGAGCTGGCCGGCATCCACTCCGGCGATTCGGCCTGCGTGATTCCCCCCATCAGCATCGCTCCCCGGCACATCGAAACCATCAGCGAGTACACCCGTAAAATTGCAGTGGCGCTGAAGGTCGTCGGTTTGATGAACGTGCAATATGCCATCTTCGACAACACGGTTTACGTGCTCGAAGCCAATCCGCGCGCCTCGCGCACCGTGCCGATCGTCTCCAAGGTCTGCGGCATTTCCATGGCCCGTCTGGCCACCCAGGTGATGCTTGGCAAGAAGCTCGCGGACCTGCGTCTGCAACGGCGCGCCATTTCCCACTTCGGGGTGAAGGAAGCCGTGTTTCCGTTCAACATGTTTCCGGAAGTCGATCCCGTCCTGGGGCCCGAGATGCGCTCCACCGGCGAAGTGCTGGGCCTGTCGCACTCCTACGGCCGGGCTTTCTTCAAGGCCCAGGAAGCCACCCAGGTGACACTGCCCCTGGAAGGCAGTGTGCTCTTCACCATCGCCGACCGCGACAAGACGGCCGCCCTCGAGCCCGTGCGGCTCTTCCGCGACCTTGGCTTCCGCATCCTGACCACCAAGGGCACCCACGAGTTTCTGAGGCAAAAGGGAATCGAAACCGAATTGGTGCAGAAGCTGGGCTTCGGCCGGCCGGACCTTGTGGATGCCATCAAGAACAACGACATCCAGCTGCTGGTCAACACGCCCAGCGGCCGCCAGAGTTCGCACGCCAGTGCAGAGGTCCGCAAGGCCGCCATCAAGCACAAGATTTGCTACATTACGACCACCGCCGCCGCCATTGCGGCGGCCAAGGGCATCGCCGCCCGCCGCGAGGGCGCCCCCAAAGTGCGGCCGCTCCAGGAGTACCATGCGAACATCCGCGAGTGCTGAAGGGGGTTAACGACCTTCAGGGCTTGCTCAAAAAATAACTTATCATTTCCGGACGTCGATGCATCCCGCCCGGCTGCCGGTGCTAATTCTCGGTATACCGAGATATCCCTGCGATTTTGGGTCTTGCCGGGCGGGCGCCTCAACACCCAAAAACGCCAACTTATTTATTCGCGACCCCTTGGCTTCAAGAAAAGGACCCTGACATGAAAAACGGTCACCTGCAAGATTTCCCGTGGAGCAAGACCACCCTGCTGCTGCTGGCGCTTATATTTCTGGCCCTTTTCACCGCGATGATCCGGCAGTTTTTGATCGTGATTCTCCTGGCCGGGCTCTTTTCGGCCATGTTCCAGCCGCTGTTCCGGTGGTTCGAGCGGCAGCTGAAGGGCCGGCATAACCTGGCCGCCCTTTTGACCCTGCTGACGATCTGCCTGATCGTCATCCTGCCGCTGTTTCTGCTCCTCGGCATCGTCACGAGCCAGGCCATCAGTATCAGCAACAGCGTGGGGCCCTGGATATCGCGGCAGATCGAGCAACCCTCCCGGATTACTGACTTTTTAAAATCCCTGCCGTTTTACGACTACCTGGGGCAGTACCAGGGGCCGCTCTTCCAAAAGGCCGGCCAGCTGGTGGGAGGAATCAGCAAGTTTCTGATCCAGAACCTGGCCCAGTTCACCCGCTCGACCATCACGGTCATCTTTTTGTTTTTCGTCTTTCTCTACACGATGTTCTTCTTCCTGAAAGACGGCCGCTTGCTATTGGAGCGCATTCTCTTTTACCTGCCGCTGAGCCCCCAGAACGAAGAGCGGCTTCTGGAGCGGTTCACATCGGTCTCACGCGCCACGATCAAGGGCACACTGGTCATCGGGGTCATCCAGGGCGGCCTGGCCGGCCTGGCATTCTGGGGGGTGGGCATCGACGGCTCGGTTTTCTGGGGCACGGTCATGACCTTTTTATCGGTCATCCCGGCGGTCGGCTCGGCGCTGGTGTGGGTGCCGGCGGTCATTATCCTGGCCGCCATGGGAAACGTCTTGAAAGCCATATTGCTTCTGGCCTTTTGCGGGCTGCTGGTGGGCGGCGTGGACAACCTTCTGCGGCCGAAAATGGTGGGGCGTGACACCCAGATGCACGAACTGCTTATCTTTTTCGGCACGTTGGGAGGGATCAGCTTTTTCGGCATCCTCGGCTTCATCATCGGCCCGATCGTGGCCGCGGTTTTCGTCACCATCTGGGAGATCTACGGCGAGACTTTCAAGGAGTATCTGGAGTGAGGCCGGCTACGGCCGCTTGACTTTTAAAACAAACCGCTTGATCCCGGCGCTGATCCAGCGACCCGGCACCGCGCTCAACGCGTAGCCGATGGTGGCGAGCATCAGATAGATCATGGCCGCGCCCAATGGCCCCATGGCAGGTGAAACGAGGCGGGGCGCCAGCCCCCAGGCGGCTGCAACGCCGATCAGGATGCGCCAGGTGTCGGGCCAGAAGATAAGATAGAAAAAGACGTAGCCGGCTGTCAGGGGCCTTTTTTGAGGCACGGGGTCACCTGCAAATCAAACAGAACTTCTTTTTTTGTCCGCCCGCAACCGGAATCGACGCCTTCATCGGCCCTGCAGCATGCTTTGCGGCGATCGGCCCCGTGGCCGTCATCTTCAGATTTCGACCGTTTCGGATCCGGAAAAAAATGATCCGTGGGCGGTACTCCCCCGCCACTTTTGGAGCAGCAGGGGAAGATAAGCGTAAATGTTGAACAAATAGCCATTTTATCGTTTCCTGTCCATCACATTTTCTGGTCTAGACGCTTCTTGTAATTCCGTCCGAGCATTTTCGTTGCCCCCGGCGCCATCATGCCGGTTCTTGTCGTCTTGCCGTCCAAAAACAGCCTCTCACAGCGATCCTCCGCCGGCCTCGACACCGCGTCAACCGCCGGTTGGACCGAAAAAATGCCTATAGTCCTCTTTTCGCCGTCGAAAACGTCATTATTGCCATCTGATTCAGCACGTTTTAGACTCTTGTCTCAATTATATCAGATATTTAACTTGGCCCGACCCCGAATCCCTAGCGGCTGGAGGAGGCCGGCTTCATGGGGGAGGAGAGGAAGGGCGGGGAAATTTCCCTGGGCTGCGACCATTCGGCGGGAAATCGCCCGTAGAAGCTGCCGTTGAGCTGGGTGTGCCGGATCAGGTGGGATCTGAACTTGTTGAAAAGCGTTTTGTCCGGGGCTTTGCGAAAGCGCCAGAATGCATCCAGGGCCATGCCGCGACAGGTCAATCCGTCGATGTCATAGACGGCGCGGCCGAGGGTGATGGTCGGGGTTTCGTGAAACAGGGAAGAGATGCCGACCGTGCTGTTGATCGTCACGGTGCCCAGGGCGTTTCTCAGGCAGGTGGGCAGGTGGGTGTCTTGGACCACGCGGACGCGGTCCAAGATGCCCAATTGCTTCGTTCTTCTGCGAATCAACCGGGTGTAGTTCTTGATGCCCCGATCGGCCGGGTGATGTTTGATAAGCAGAAATGTTTCGGCGGGGGCATGCCGCGCAAAGGAGATAAGGACCTCATCGATGAAGGCTTCGATGGAATCAAAGTCGGAGTGCGTGCAGACCTGGAAATCGTTGTGGGTTTGGAGCGGGACGAAGTAATATTTTTTCCGCCAGCCGGCGGTCACCATCGCAGACGCCTTGCTTTCGGAAACTTTGTACCACAGTTTGCGGCACCCGTTGCGGATACCGTAAAAGGCCTGCTTGAGACACGCCTTTTCGCGGTGGTGCCGGTAGTGCGGGTAGCGGAAGCTCAGCAGGTTCATGACCAGGTAGTAGATAACGGCCTGGAGCGCAGCCTTGCAGTGGTTGTAGTTGGCCGCTGGAATGGTGGACGAACTCTGGCCGGCCGACGGCAGACGCTCGTAAAAAGACCTTTCGCGCGGCAGTTGGCTGAAGTCATTGACGCCGTTTTTTTCAAGGGAGACATAATCCGGCCGGATGTAGCCCTCCTCGAAAACAAAACACTCGATCCCCGCGGCGTGGGCTTGCCTGAGCGCGATTCTGTGGTACAGCCGGCAGTCGCCGAACAAAAAAATGCGGTCGATGTCTAAATCGATCAACACCTGGCGCAAAAACGAGGCCCACTCCGCGGTGGTCCCCCGGTAGGCGATGGTATTGTCCGGGTGGGCAAAAAATTGATCCCCGGCATTCAGGCAGATCCGGTAGGTTTTCGCACCATGGGCGCGAAAGAAGCTGTCCAATTTCTTGAAGAAGCCGCCGAGCGGCCCCTGCAGGAGCAGAATGTTCTGCCCGCGTATGTGTCCGATAATTTTTTTCATTTCTAACCGGGTTGACTCCTTAGTCCATTGACTTCCAGCATTTCGGCATGCTCACAGAAACCGGGGCCTCACGGTTTGGGCTGCCGCAAATCCTCTGCCCCGCACCCCGCATTTTACTGCCTGTCGATTTACCCTCGCCAGTGTGCCGCTTTTACCGTTTTTCCACCCCATGGGGCTCACACGATCCCGCCCAGAAAGCCGGCCAGTTTTAGGCCCCAGCGCAGCGCCCTCGTCTCGGCTTTTTGCCGGCGGCCGGTTCGCTTGCGGCTGAGGTGCTCCAGGGCCGATTCCGCGCTGATGAGACGGCCATGGCGCCAATCGATGTAGCGGGGATAGAGAATCAGTGACGCGGCCACCAGTTCGTCGAGCGCCAGCTTGCGGCCGCGGCGGGACGCCGGGTGCCGGTCTCGGGTCAGGCCCCAGCCGGCATAAAACGGCAGGCCGTAGGTAGTGACTTTCTTGTCGTGCAGCAGGGCCTCGAATCCGGTCAGGCTCGTCAGGGTGTGGACTTCTTCCACGGCCGCCAGGCAGGCCGGCATGCCACGGCCGGTCACCGTCAGATTGCTGAACCGGCCGGATTCTTCGGGCGTGACCGCGCCACGGCGGTTGCCGGCCATGACATCGGGGTGCGGTTTGTAGACGATGAAGGCCTCGGGGTTCTGCCGCCGGACTTCGGCCAGCAGCCCCAGGTTGGTGCGGATGTCGACACCACCCAGGCGCACCGACGCATCGTCTTCGACCTGGCCGGGCACGAGAATTGTTTTTTGCCCCGGCGCGGCCGCCAGGCCAAGCGGCGCATCGTCGCCGACATTGTACTTGCTCAACCGGTTGCAAACGATGAGACGGCGCAGGCCGCGTGCGCGCCGGCGCAGTTCTGCGGTGAACGTTGTCTCGCGCAGCAGCGTTTCC